>CAIYOW010000143.1 GCA_903927955.1 uncultured Methylococcaceae bacterium
ATCAAAAAGCCACGGGTACGCTGGTCGGCAGCCGCCCAAATCAAATCACCCACCCGCTGGAAACCAAACATGGAGTAGTAGATAAAGAACGGTATCATCGGCACATTGTGGGTTGAGTAGGAGGTGCCAGCGGCAATCCAGTCACACAGCCCGCCTGCCTCGTTAATACCTTCCTGCAAGACTTGGCCGTGCTTGTCTTCTTTGTAAAACATCAATTGGTCGGCATCTTGAGGGGTATATAGCTGGCCGACTTGCGACCAAATACCCAATTGCCGGAACATGCCTTCCATGCCAAAAGTACGCGATTCATCCGGCACAATCGGCACAATGCGCCGTCCGATGTTTTTATCCTTCACCAAAATGTTGAGCAACCGGACAAAGGCCATAGTGGTGGATATTTCCCGGCCTTCACCGCTGGCTTCCAACAGCGGTTTAAAATCAATTAGGGTGGGTATATCGAGCGCATAAGATTTTGCCCGTCTGGCTGGCAGGTGTCCACCCAGTGCTGCGCGGCGGTCTTGCATGTAGGCCAGCTCTTTGGAGCCTTCCGGGAAGGTCAGATAGGGCAAGTCATGCAATTGTTCATCGGACACGGGCAAGTCGTAGCGGTCACGGAAACGGCTTAATGAGACATCGCTCATTTTCTTTTGTTGGTGGGTGATGTTTTGTGCCTGTCCTGACTCGCCCATGCCGTAGCCTTTGATGGTTTTGGCAAGAATAACGGTGGGCTGGCCTTGGTGGTTAACGGCTGCGTGGAAAGCGGCAAACACCTTGGCGGGGTCATGACCACCACGGTTGAGTTCCCAAATGTCACGGTCAGACCAATCGGCAACCATGGTTTTTAATTCTGGGGTGTTAAAGAAATGCTCGCGGACATAAGCGCCATCTTTAGCCTTAAAGGTTTGGAAATCGCCATCGACGCACGCCATCATACGCGCCGCCAATAAGCCATGGGTGTCACGGGCCAGCAGCAAGTCCCAGCCTTGCCCCCAAATCAGCTTGATCACGTTCCAACCGGCACCACGGAATTCGCCTTCCAGTTCTTGGATAATTTTACCGTTACCGCGCACCGGGCCGTCCAAACGTTGCAGATTGCAATTGACCACAAAAATCAGGTTATCCAATTTTTCCCTGCCAGCCAGGCCAATAGCACCTAAAGATTCGGGTTCATCGGTTTCGCCATCGCCCAAAAAGCTCCATACTTTGCGGCTAGTGGTGTCTGCAAAGCCACGGTCTTGCAGATAGCGCATAAAGCGGGCTTGGTAAATGGCCATAATAGGCCCCAGCCCCATTGATACAGTAGGAAATTGCCAAAAATCTTGCATCAGCCAAGGGTGTGGATAGGAAGACAAGCCATTGCCGTTCACTTCTTGGCGGAAATTGTCCATTTGATCCAGGCTTAAACGACCTAACAAGAACGCCCGCGCATAATCGCCCGGTGTCAAATGGCCTTGGGTGAAAATCAGGTCGCCATCATGTTCTTCCGAAGCGGCGCGCCAAAAATGGTTGTAGCCGACATCATAAAGTGTTGCGGCAGAGGCAAAGCTGGCAATATGCCCGCCAACATTAGTGTGTTTGTTAGCCCTTAACACCATCATCATGGCATTCCAGCGCACATAAGAACGGATTTTTTGTTCGATGGTGGCATCGCCGGGAAATTGCGCCTGTTTGCTTACAGGAATGGTGTTCAGGTAAGCGGTGTTGGCGCTGAAGGGCATGTCGAACCCAGCTTGACGGGTGACGGCGACCAGCCGCTCAATCAAAAAATGGGCGCGCTCACTGCCGTCCCGTTCTAAAACGGCCTGCAATGACTCAATCCACTCATCTGTTTCTGAAGGGTCAATGTCATTTTGTCCGGTAATTTCTGAAGTTAAGCTGTTAGTCATGAGTGATCCTGTTGGGGCGTGCATGAGGGGTATTCAAACACCATGATTTTAAGGGAGAATGTGATCAGTATGGGGATTTTGGCAGGATGCCGCACCCGGGAAACAGTGGCTAATAGGAAGATCAAGGTAAAATAGCGTTGCACATAGTATATACAAATGACGGCAAGCAATGCACCAGTTTTAGCGATAGCCAGGAACAATGTTTGGATAGCGCGCAATTTGCGGGTATATAGTTGCCGAAACCGCCTTGTTGCAGGTATTTTTGCGGTCTTTCAGCGGGGTGCCAGTATTTTTGCGCGTCTGGAAATGCAGTGATTTTTCATTTATATGTTAAGCTATTTGTCTTTTTTTAACTGGAGGGCTATCAATGCAAGCAACAGTCAAATGGATTGGCGATATGATGTTTGTCGGCGAGTCGGATAGTGGTCATACGGTCGTGATGGACGGCCCTCCTGACCACGGCGGGCGCAATATGGGTGTCCGCCCAATGGAAATGATTTTATTGGGCGTGGGTGGGTGTTCCTGTTTTGATGTGGTGCAAATTCTGCAGAAAGGCAGGAATGATATTGTCACCTGTAAGGTTGAGCTGAGTGCGCAACGGGTTGATGCCATTCCTAGTGTTTTTAGTAAAATCCATTTGCATTTCATCGTCAGCGGTCATGGCTTGAAAGAGCCTGCGGTCAAGAGGGCAGTGGAATTGTCGGCAGAAAAATATTGTTCTGCCACCATTATGCTGGGTAAGTCGGTCGATATTACCCATGACTATGAAGTAATCGAGGTTTGAGGTCTTGAACAAATTGCAACTACACGGCTTTAATAATTTAACCAAATCGCTGAGCTTCAATATTTACGACATTTGCTACGCACCTGCTGAGCAGCAGCAAGCCTATATCGAATACATTGACGAAGCCTACAACGCTGACCGCCTGACCCAGATATTAAAAGACGTGGCAGAAATTATAGGCGCACAGATTCTGAACATTGCCCTTCAGGACTACGACCCGCAAGGCGCCAGTGTCACTATGCTGATTTCTGAAGGTGATGTTGCCCCCCCGTCCAGTATGAACAGCCAATCGCCCGGCCCGTTGCCCGACACCGTGCTGGCGCATTTGGACAAAAGCCATATCACTGTGCACACTTATCCTGAAAGCCATCCTGACAATGGCATCAGCACTTTTCGTGCTGATATTGACGTATCCACCTGCGGTCGCATTTCGCCACTTAAGGCATTGAATTATCTGATTCATAGTTTTGAATCGGACGTGGTGACCATGGATTACAAGGTGCGTGGCTTCACCCGTGACATTTCCGGCAAAAAGCATTATATCGACCATAATATTACGTCGATACAGGACTATATCGCCCGGGACACTAAAGAAAGCTATCAAATGATTGATGTGAATGTCTACCAAGAAAATATTTTTCACACCAAAATGATGCTAAAAGAGACCGAGCTGGAAAATTACCTGTTTGAGAAAGAAAGCAACCTTAACGATAGCCAAAAGGCGGACATTGAAAAGAAGCTCCGTAAAGAAGTCACCGAAATTTTTTATGGCCATAATTATCGCCGTAAAAAATTGAAAGTTGACGGGGGCTAAGTAGCTTTGCCGTGTCCTGATGAAATTGTATTTGACTAAATATCCTAATAAAAATACAATGCTCTGTTTACTAACAACAGATTTTGCTTGATGGAGCTTCGCCGATGTATGCGGTAATTCAAACAGGTGGTAAACAGTACCGCGTTCAAGAAGGTACTTATTTAAAAATAGAAAAATTGGAGCTGGGCATCGGCGACAGCGTTGAGTTTGACAAAGTTTTGATGATTCAAACTGACGATGATATTAAAATCGGTGCACCACTCGTCGAAGGCGGCAAAGTGACAGCTACCGTGTTGTCGCAAGGTCGCCACGACAAAATCAAAATCATTAAATTCAGACGGCGTAAACACCACATGAAACAAATGGGGCATCGCCAATACTACACAGAAGTCCAGATCACTGGCATTTCTGTCTAATTTAAAGAGGATACAATGGCTCATAAGAAAGCAGGCGGTAGTACCCGCAACGGTCGCGATTCTAATGCACAACGGTTGGGTGTAAAAGCCTACGGAGGACAAACTATCACCGCTGGCAGCATTATTGTCCGTCAACGTGGCACCCAGTTTCATGCGGGTGACAATGTTGGCATGGGTAAAGACCATACCTTGTTTGCAACAGCAGAAGGTCAAGTGCTGTTCCATGTTAAAGGGCCTAAAGGCCGTAAATTTATTAGCATTGTTGCCGCTTAAGACACAAATGCATCAGGGTTGACGCATTATTAGGTGTGCATTTTTGCCATCGTTAAGCGTCTTTAATATCCCTGTCTGTTGCTAGGTTTATGCCCATTAGTTGTGCCGTTTAATGGCATAAAATGCACGGAAATTTACGACTCCCCCAAAAAGCTCCGCTGTTTGCATGGCGGGGCTTTTTTTGTTTTTACAATCCGGTTTTTTGTAGGGTGTAAGCAGCTATGAAATTTGTTGATGAAGCGGAAGTCCGTGTTGAAGCGGGTGATGGCGGCAATGGTGCGGTAGGCTTTCGGCGTGAAAAATATATTCCGATGGGCGGCCCGGATGGTGGCGATGCAGGTGACGGTGGCAGTGTTTACTTGGTGGCCGTGGAAAATGTCAACACCTTGGCAGACTTCCGTTACCAAACAGTGTACCGTGCCGAACGCGGGCAAAATGGCATGGGGCGCAATTGCACCGGTAAAAAAGGCGAAGATGCTATTGTGCCCGTACCGCTGGGCACGCGTGTTTATGATGCCGGCACCGGTGAGATCATTGGAGATTTGCTTACCGTCGGCGAAACTTTGCTGGTTGCCCAAGGCGGCTTCCACGGCTTAGGCAACACCCGCTTTAAAAGCAGCATTAACCGTGCGCCGCAAAAGGCCAGTAAAGGTACGCCCGGCGAACACCGGTTATTGATGCTGGAGCTGACCCTGATTGCCGATGTTGGGTTGCTGGGAATGCCCAACGCTGGCAAGTCCAGTCTTATCCGCGCGGTATCATCGGCCACGCCAAAAGTGGCGGATTACCCGTTTACCACACTATTCCCTAACTTGGGTGTGGTCAGGATAGACGAATTCCGCAGTTTTGTCATTGCTGACGTGCCAGGGGTAATTGAAGGGGCTGCTGAGGGTGCTGGTTTGGGGATGCAGTTCCTCAAACATTTGTCGCGTACCGGCTTGCTGTTACATTTGCTGGATGTCGCCCCCTACGAAAGCATGGACACGCCAGTGCAAGCCGCGCAAAAAATCAGCCTTGAAATAGAAAAATGGAGTGATGAACTGGCCCATAAGCCACGCTGGTTGGTGCTGAACAAAATAGACCGGCTACCGCCGGACGAAGTCGAAGATCACTGCCAAGCCATTATTGACGAATTGGCTTGGACTGGACCCGTTTTTAAGACTGCCGCCATTAATGGCAACGGTACGCAAGCACTGATGTTTGCTATTATGGAGTTTTTGGAAGAACAACGGCGGATAGCCCATGAGCAGGCGTGATTTTAGCAACGTTAAACGGGTCATCGTCAAAATAGGCAGCTCGTTACTGACCCAGGGTGGACAAGGGCTTGATAAAATGGCCATTGCCGCTTGGGTGCAACAAATGGCCGCTTTGCGGCACAGTGGCATTGATGTGGTGTTGGTGTCGTCTGGCTCGGTGGCGGAAGGCATGTGCCGGTTAGGCTTAAAAGCCCGCCCGCAAACCCTACACGAATTGCAAGCCGCAGCAGCCGTCGGGCAAATGGGGCTGGTGCGTTTTTACGACGATAGCTTCCAACAGCACGGCTTACATGCCGCACAAGTGTTGCTCACCCATGACGACCTGTCCGACCGGCAGCGTTACCTGAACGCCCGCAGCACCTTATTGACGTTGTTAAATTTTGGCATTGTTCCGGTCATTAACGAAAACGACACGGTAGCCACCGAAGAAATCCGCTTCGGCGACAACGACACCCTCGGCGCATTGGTCGCCAACCTGATAGAAGCGGAATTGTTGCTTATCCTAACTGATCAGCAAGGCCTATACACGGGCGATCCAGGGTTGTTCCCCGATGCCACTTTAATCAGCGAAATCAGTGTCAATGACCCTCGTTTGGGAAAAATGGCCGGTGATAGCCGCAGCGGCTTGGGCAAAGGCGGCATGTCCACCAAAGTCCGCGCAGCACGGCTGGCCTCCCGCTCGGGTGCCGCCACGGTGGTTGCCGCCGGAGCGGTGCAAGATATTATCAACCAAGTGCTGGCCGGTGCGGAGCTGGGCACTTACTTTCTGCCGGACATAGAACCTATTGCCGCCAGAAAACGTTGGCTAGCTGGGCAACTACAAGTCAAGGGCCAGCTGGTGCTGGATGCCGGAGCTGTAAAAGTGCTTAAAAACGAAGGCAAAAGCCTATTGGCGGTCGGCGTGAAAAGCGTGTCAGGCGCATTTGGGCGAGGTGAACTGGTGCTGTGCCTGGATGAACAGGGCACTGAAATAGCCCGCGGTCTGGTTAACTACGGTTTTAATGAAAGCCAGCTGATTGCTGGAAAAAACAGTGTGGAATTTGAAAAAATACTGGGCTATGCCGATGATGCAGAGTTAATCCATAGGGATAATATGGTGGTGATTTAGCGGGTAACTATAAGTTTTTTCTAAAATGTTATCGTCGCCAAAAGTCTTTAGCCACATCAATGATCTGAGTGTTTGATGACAATTAGCGGCTGCCCCACCTGTATTGATTGATAATTTTAATGTTTAAGTGCTTATGAAGAAACGGGTGTTAATTATGTCGGCGGGGGCAGGCAACGGGCATATTAAAGCGGCTGCCGCGCTGGAAAAATCATTTGCCGCCGATGAACGGGTGGTTGAGGTGGTCAATAATGATGCATTGCAGTACACCAATAAATTGTTCAGGGATTTTTATTCTAAGTTTTATGAATCCTTGGTGCGTTCTGCGCCTAATTTTTTAGGTTGGTGGTATAAAACCAGCGATGAGCCTTGGCGTACCGACCGGATGCGCATCATGCTGGATCGCCTTAACACTAAGCCACTGGTGCGTTTTATCCAAGATTTTGATCCGCATATTACGGTGTGTACGCATTTTATGCCCGCCGGTATCGTCTCGCATTTAATTGCCACCCAACAAATCAAGGCACGGCTGTCTATTGTCGTCACCGATTTTGATTTCCATGCAATGTGGCTGTCCCGCTCGTTCCACCGTTATTTCGTGGCTTTGGATGAAACCAAAGCTTATCTGGAAATGTTGGGCATTCCGCCTGAACGGATTACTGTGTCGGGCATCCCTATTGACCCTATTTTTCAATTACCGATTGACCGCAGCGCTGCCCGATTGGCGCTGCAACTGGAGCCGAATAAGCCGGTGTTGTTGTTATCGGCAGGTGCATTAGGGCAAGGCTCTGCTGAATTTATTGTCGAGCGTCTGCTTAACCTTAACCGTGATGCACAAACCATTGTGATATGTGGGCGCAATGAAGAGCTTAGGCGACGGATAAACCATGCGATTGTGGGGCATCATGACCATTTTAGGGTTTTAGGCTATACCGATGAAATGCATAAGCTAATGAAAATTTCGGATATTTTCATTGGCAAACCGGGCGGGATGACCGCCTCTGAAGCAATTGCTTGTGGTTTGCCGATGTGCGTGGTGTCGCCCATTCCGGGGCAGGAAGAACGCAACAGCGATCATTTGCTGGAAGAAGGCATTGCCATCAAATGCAATGATTTGACCACCCTACCCTTTAAGTTACAGCGTTTGTTGGATGACCCTGTGCGGTTATTGAATATGCGTGACAATGCCCTACGTTTTGCTAACCCTTTGGCTTCGGCCAATATTGTGGAAACCTTGTTGGAAGACCATTTGCCGCACCTGTCATTTTCTAAACATCAGCAGGCGGCGATTGCTTTTGCCGCAAAAACGGAGGGGGCTGGCGTTATGGCAAAAATGCCTGAGCCTTTATTGTCTATCAAAAGAAGCCCTATAAACCAGCAAGCACGGCATACGGCTTTGTTGAAACGGCAGAGTAATGCTTATAAAAAAGGCTCTTAGTTTCTGAGTGTCACCTTAGTCCCAGTGGCTTGTAGAATTTGGGTTTACATCGGCTAGGTTGGCTGGCTATTGTGTAATTGCACTGCAAACTGCAAATCCTGCCAAGCTTTGCGCTTATCTATGGGTGTGCGTAGCAAATAAGCAGGATGATAAACCACAACCAAGGGCACACCAGAAAAATAATGGGGCTTGCCCCTTAATTGGGCGAGTGGGGCGTCCGTTTTTAGCAATTTTTGCGCGGCAATGCGGCCTAACGCAACAATGATTTTAGGCTGTATCAGGTTTATTTGCTGTTGCAGATACGGATGGCAACTGGCTATTTCATCACTGTGCGGGTCGCGGTTGCCGGGTGGACGGCATTTGACCACATTGGTGATAAAAACAGCATCGCGGGACAAACCAATAGCACGGATCATCTCAGTGAGCAATTGCCCCGCGTTGCCGACAAATGGCTTGCCCTGTTCATCTTCATGCTGGCCTGGCCCTTCACCGATAAACAGCCAGTCCGCCTGACGGTTGCCAGTGCCGAATACGGTATGTTTACGGGTATTACATAAACCGCAACGGGTGCATCCGGCAACTGCCGTTTCCAAAGCATCCCAGCCGGTAGCTTCGGTTTCCGCCGCCAATGCCACTGGTATTGCTGGCGTTGGCGGCTGAAGTGCTTGAACCAACCCGCTAGCCATAGCGCACGGCGGCTGCACGCTATCGGCCTTGGGTATCCAAACATCGATACCCAAGGCTTGCAAGTATTGCAAGCGCAGCGCGTTATCTAGCATCGGGTTATACGTCACCTTTTTGCGGATGCCGACGTTGGTCGGGGCTTTGCAATTTGTTGACCGCGTTGATATAGGCTTTTGCCGAGGCAATGACAATATCGGTGTCCGCGCCCAAGCCGTTGACTATCCTACCGGCTTTTTCCAGACGCACGGTCACTTCGCCTTGGGCATCAGTGCCGTTGGTGATGTTGTTGACCGAATACAATGCCAGGGTGGCATCCGTCTGCACTATTTTCTCAATGGCTTTCAGACTGGCATCCACCGCGCCGCCACCTGTGGAACTGCCGATAACCTCTTGGCTATGCCATTGCAAGGTGACGGTGGCGTTAGGGATTTCGCCGGTTTCTGAACAGACTTTTAAGGCTATCAATTTGATTTGTTCCTCTTCCGAGGCTAAGTCCACTTCGGAAATGATCGCTTGCAAATCTTCATCGAAAATTTCGTGTTTTTTGTCGGCCAATTGTTTAAACCGCGCAAAAGCATCGTTCAATTCCGCTTCCGAGGCAAACTCAAAGCCCAATTGGGTCATGCGGCTTTTAAAGGCGTTGCGCCCAGAATGTTTGCCTAGCACCATGCGGTTTGCTGACCAGCCAACATCTTCGGCGCGCATGATCTCGTAAGTTTCACGGCTTTTTAACACGCCGTCCTGATGGATGCCCGCTTCATGTGCGAAGGCGTTGGCGCCGACAATGGCCTTATTGGGCTGCACCGGAAAACCGGTGATGGTTGAAACTAGCTTGGAACAGGTCAATATTTCGCGGGTGTCGATGCGTGTTTGGCAGTTAAACACATCATGACGGGTTTTCACCGCCATCACCACTTCTTCCAATGAGGCGTTGCCTGCCCGTTCGCCCAAACCATTAATAGTGCATTCCACCTGCCGTGCGCCGTTCATCACCGCGGACAAGGAATTGGCGACCGCAAGTCCTAAGTCGTTATGGCAATGCACCGAGAAAATGGCTTTATCGGCGTTAGGTATACGCGCCATCAGATTGGCGATGGTGGCACCAAATTGTTGTGGGATGCTGTAACCCACCGTGTCGGGGATATTCAGGGTAGTGGCACCCGCATTGATCACCGCTTCAAGAATCCGGCATAAAAAGTCTTCATCTGACCGGCCTGCATCTTCGGGCGAGAATTCCACATCATCTGTGAACTGGCGGGCGCGTTGCACCGCCCTGACGGCATGTTCGATGACTTGCCCGGGTGTCATGTTGAGCTTCATCTGCATGTGAATGGGCGAAGTGGCAATAAAGGTATGGATGCGTGACCGCGCCGCGCCTTTCAGTGCCTCCCCTGCCCTATCAATGTCATTGTCCAGCGCCCTCGCCAAGGCGCATACCGTGCTGTCTTTAATCACTCTGGCAACCGCTTGTACGGCTTCAAAATCTCCTGGGCTGGCAGCCGGAAACCCCGCTTCCATGACATCCACTTTCAACCGCTCCAAGGCCTTGGCTATGCGGATTTTTTCATCTCGGGTCATAGAAGCGCCGGGGCTTTGCTCACCATCGCGCATAGTTGTGTCAAATATTATTAATCGGTCTTTCATAAAAATTCCATATCAATGCCGCCATCAACGCTAAAGTTGACGGAACTAAAAAGTTGGGTTTTGTGCGTTGCGAAGTTAGCTGTCTGCCCAGCAGGGCAGACCAGCAAGAGACATGCCTAATGCAAAATGCAAAACGGCTGCTGCACCCATTAGGCTGGTTAGGTAGTGACAATGGAATATGCTGATATTTATCATAACCCCGACTATACCCGATAGCTGTTTTAGCCTCAAGCAGATTTTAAGCTTTGCGACCTTGCAATTTGCGTTTACGCCCCACCAAAGTGATCACCGGGCCGGAAATGGCATAGCCCAAAAACAGCAAGAACAGCATGGTTTGTGGTTGCGCCATAACAAAGGCGATGCCCAACATAATAGCGATGGTGGCAAAAAAAGGCATCCTGCCCCGGAAGTCAATGTGCTTGAAACTAGAATAGCGGAAATTGCTGACCATCAACAAGCCCGTGGTGATGGTCAGCATGGCCGCAACATATTTCAGCATATTGATATCATAACCATGCTCCAGGCAAATCCAGACAAAGCCGGACAACAAGGCGGCGGCAGCGGGGCTTGCCAAACCTTGGAAATAACGTTTGTCCGCTGTCTCAATTTGCGTGTTGAAGCGGGCCAGCCTAAGTGCCGCCCCTGCCGTATGGACAAATGCCGCAAACAAGCCCAACCTGCCTAGGCTGCCAAAAGCCCACAGATACATCACCAATGCCGGTGCAACACCAAAAGCCACCATATCCGACAAGCTGTCGTATTGGGCGCCAAACTCGCTTTGGGTATTGGTCAGGCGTGCCACCCGACCATCCAAACCATCCAATATCATAGCCACAAAAATGGCGATGGCAGCGGTTTCATAAAACCCGCCTATGGCAGAAGTAATGGCATAAAACCCTGAAAATAGGGCGCCTGTGGTGAACAAGTTGGGCAAAAGGTAAATGCCGCGACGGCTAATAGTGGGCTTGCTAACTTTCATGAGGTCGTGTAATCCTTAAATTTGTTGGAAAAGCCAATCAATCAGTCTGCCGTCCATTGCACCAGACCACTGTACGAGGTGGCCAATACCAACAGCCCAAAGACAATCCTGTACCAGGCAAACACAATAAAATTATGCTGGCTGATATAGCGCAGTAAACCCTTGATAGCCAATAACGCACTGATAAAAGCGGCAAACAAACCGACGGCAAAATACGGGGCATCGGTCGCTAAGTCCAATAACTCGCGGTGTTTGTACAAATCATACAGGCTGGCAACCACTAAAGTCGGTATCGCCAAAAAAAAAGAAAACTCGGTCGCGGCTTTTCTGGACAAGCCAAACAGCAAACCGCCAATAATGGTCGAACCAGAACGGGACATGCCGGGAATAAGCGCACACGCCTGCGCCAGACCTAACTTTAAGGCATCCAAAGGGGTCAGATCATCAACTTCATGAATGCGTACTTTATGCTCGCGCTTCTCTGCCCAAATAATTATAAAAGCACCCACAATAAACGCCAGTGCCACCGGCAGCGGCTTAAACAGTTCCGCCTTGATGATTTTGCCGAACAAAAGGCCAAGTGTAGCCAGCGGCATAAAAGCAATCATCAGGTTCAGCGCAAATTTGCGTGCTTGCGGTTGGGAAGGCAATCCTACTATAACGGTTGTAATTTTTCTGCGGTATTCCCAACAAACCGCTAAAATTGCCCCCACCTGTATGACGAGTTCGAAAAGCTTACCTTTTTCATCATTAAAATGCAGTAAGTCACCCACAAGTATCAAATGACCGGTACTGGAAATGGGCAAAAACTCGGTTAAACCTTCAACAATGCCCAGAATAAGTGCTTTAAGTGCTAGAATCAGATCCATAGTATTTTTGTAAATTGAAAGGGAAGTGACAATAATAAAACAATCGTAACAATCAGGTATTATTTTTATGATGCTATTTTGTTAGGAAGCCAGCGCAGCATAGGCTTGCACCAGCCCAGAATAACCGTGAAGCCCGTTGCAAGGCTTCATTAACCCAAACGTCGGGTTTTGCAGCCCCACCTCAATGCAAAGCCCGGCAATTTTACCAATGAGGTGTCACAATGGAGAACAATAATGAACAAATTAACAGCGCTGTCTTTAAGTATCGGCAGTTTATCAGGCTTGGCCACCTTCTTAGCGGTCGGCCCGGCTAATGGCCTATTTTTCATTTGGGCGGCAACCATCGCTTGGGCAGCTTATTTTTTCTTGGGCGCCACTAAAGAAGCTTTGGTCAACACTATCGTTTGCGGCATTTTCGGCGTGTTCATGGCTTGGATAACTGCCATTTTGCTGACTGAAATTTCACCTGAAGCCACCTTGGGCTTTCCGTTAATGGCGGCTATCACCGTTGCCGTATCCGTTGTGGTATTGTGCTTGGCGGCCAGCATCCCACAATTGGCAGCCATCCCCGCCAGCGTGTTGGGCTATTCATCAACCTTTGCTTATTTGCTGCAAACTGCTGACAAGTTAAATAAAGACGTTTTGTTGGGCGCATCACTGGACAACCCATTAGTGGTCATTTCCTTATCTATTGTCATCGGCACTTATTTTGGCCAGTTGTCTGGCCAATTGGCAGCCAAATGGACTAAAGAATAACACTTTAGCGAGTCTAAACCGTTGGCGGCCAAAGCACTTTAGTGGTTCTGGGCTGGCCGCCACACCAACCAAAAAATGCTAGGTCACTTGAGGCATCCATTCCGGTCAGACCTGCTGACTTAAAAGCTTAGCTTTTATAGGTTTTTTTAATTGACTAAATCACTAGGTTAAGTATAGTAATAAGTATCTATCAGTACATTTTGGAGACCTATACTATGCGCTTAACCACTAAAGGCCGCTACGCCGTCACTGCTATGCTGGACTTGGCTTACCATAGCCAAAAAAAACCCGTCACCTTAACTGACATTGCCACCCGCCAAACCATTTCCCTGTCTTATCTGGAACAGCTTTTTGCCCGTCTGCGCCGGGCTGGCATGGTCAAAGGTGTGCGTGGCCCGGGCGGTGGCTACAAGCTATGCCGCAAAACATCTGAAATCAATATAGCTGAAATTATACGTGCGGTCGATGAATCTATCGACCCGACCAAGTGCGGAGGCGAAAGCAATTGCCAAAAACACCATGCCTGCTTGACCCATGAATTATGGATGGGGCTGGGCGAGCAAATATATGAATACCTTAAAAAAATTACCTTGGCGGAGCTTCTGGAGAAGCAAACTGTGCGGGAAACTGCCCAACGCCAAGATACCGAAGCGCAACACGTGGTTGAAGTTCACCGCCATCCAGAAATGGCATCGGCAATGAATGAGCTACTTTGACCATAACGCCACCACCCCGCTTGACGGGCGGGTATTGGCGGCCATGTTGCCTTATCTACAGAGCCTATACGGCAATCCTACCAGCTTATACCGGCTAGGCCGCATAGCTAGAACAGCGATAGATTGCGCGCGCGAACAGGTTGCCGCACTGGTGGGTGTTACCGCCGGGCAAGTTATTTTCACCAGCGGTGGCACGGAAGCCAACCACTTGGCCTTTGCCGGGCTTAACACAGGTGCGCGTTTTGCCTTATCCGGCATTGAACACCCTTCGGTTTTGCAACAGGCCGCGCGTTTGCAAAGCCAAGGCTGCCATTGGCTAAAGCTGGACGTTAGCGGCAATGGCCTGTTACACCGTGACACGCTGGCCCGGCTCAAAGCGTTTAAACCCGAATTGGTATCGATGATGCTGGCAAATAACGAAACCGGGACCCTAGAGGATGTGCGGCACTATGCCCACGCGTTACGCGCCGACGATATCATTGTCCATACCGATGCGGTGCAAGCGTTAGGCAAAATTCCCGTGGCATTCGCTGATTTGGCGGTGCATTTGATGAGCCTGTCTAGCCATAAGATATACGGACCCAAAGGCTGCGGAGCTTTGGTGTACGCCAAAGACATCCCGATAACCCCGCTATTGGTAGGGGGTGGGCAAGAACAAGGCCACCGTGCTGGCACTGAAAATGTCGCTGCCATTGTCGGCTTTGGTAAAGCCGCTGAGCTGGCCTTGGCGGAACTGGACGATAACCGGCGACATGTTGCAACGCTTAAGGCGGATTTGGAACAAAGCTTAAAAACCTTGCCGGGGTTGACCATTTTTGCCGAACAAGCACCACGCTTGCCCAATACCGTGCAATTTGGTATCGACGGCATTGATGGGGAAATGCTGTTGATGAATCTGGACAAGCAAGGCATAGCAGTGTCCAGCGGTTCCGCCTGTGCCAGTGGCGGTAGTGAACCCAGCCCCGTACTAATAGCTATGGGCATTGCCCCCGAACAAGCCAAGACGGCAGTGCGTGTCAGCTTGGGTAAAGACAACACCGAGGCGGATGTTATTGCTTTTATCCACTGTTTAAAAACCTTGATTTAACCTGTTTAAAGAGGCCATTATGTCTGTTAACCTTACTGAAAACGCTGCCAAGCAAATCGAAAAACAATTGCAAAAACGTGGCCAGGGCATTGGCCTGAAACTTGCGGTAAAAAAATCCGGTTGTTCTGGCTATGCCTATGTGTTGGATTATGCCGACCTGCTGAATGACAATGATGCCGTTTTTGAAGCGTTTGGCGTAAAAGTCGTGGTTGCCGCCGAGGATTTGCCGTTGCTTGACGGCATACAACTGGATTACCGCCGCGAAGGCATCAATGAAGCCTTTAAATTTGACAACCCCAATGTCAAAGGCACTTGTGGTTGTGGCGAAAGCTTTGCCGTAAGCTAGCGGGAGGCACAGGGGGGACTAAAGCGCACAAAATTGTGGTGCCTTGCGCTGTCAAGTGGTTTTTTTAAGCTTGATGCTCTTGATGCTAACGTACATCGGGGGCGGGCAACCCGCCCCTGATTAGCCATACTAAACACAAACTGCCGCCAACACAGACTTTTGCACACCCGCCCGAACCCTAAGCCAATCAAGCACATCAACCGGCCGATCTACCAAAGCCAAACGCATCAACTTATCCATCGCCTCGCTTTGCACAACCTCACCACGCTCATACTTAGAAAAAGCATTGGCACCGCAATCCGCACAAATAAAATGATTCATCATCATCCCTCACAAATGGAAAGAACCCAAGCCCACCAACACTATCAGCCCACATCTGCCCAATTTCATGTTGCGCGGCATTTTTATCTCCTTATCCGGTAAATCCTGCCTAAGCTTATGTTTTACAAATTATTCCAATGGCTGATCTGGCTTTTTTTCATGGGCGATAATGCTTGCCTGAATTTTCTTTGCCAAGGCGTTTATGCTCCGTTGGGTCACTTTTTCGTGATTGCCTTTTAGCTCTATAATATAGTGGTCAACCGCTGTCTTGCTCTTTACATCAATCAGATAAACCCACATCTGGGAAAACAAGAAACTGGGCTTGCTATGCTGGCCCACCACCAGCCAATCAGTATGCTGTTGTTCACCCAATTTCGCCGCCTCTTCAGGAAAGTGGAACAGATAACCAAAACCACCATTGGCCGACTTTTGCTCAGCCATTGGAATATGAATGGTTTGATAATCACCAATACGCTTTAATTCATCAAGCAACAACGGGGCCATTGATGCTGTCCGCTGCAATTCTGACGGCACATTGGGCAAAGAGGTGATGTCGTTCAGCTCAAAATCGAGTACGGCTATGCGTGTCGCGGCAATGCTGGTTGAGGCACAACACAGCAACAGAATCGCCAGTAATTTGTTAGTGTTCATGTTCTATCCCTATGGGCTGATGGCCTTAAACTGAGTTTGTCGGTTAGGCAGAAGCATTAGATTTCTATTGACCATTACATTTACATGTCAATTTGTCAAGCTGCTAAAACCTCGATTGCTTTGTAAGCCATTGCCATAAGGCTTGCTAATTAACAGCATAAACCTATAATGGCAGCCATTTACATTGCATTTTAAGGGTACTTAAGGACTCATCTATGGGGTTGCTCAGTCTGCTGCTTTGGACGCCAGCGTTGGGCGCATTGCTTTTAGTATTTGTGCCTAGCCAACAGACCGCTTTTATCCGTTACCTTGCCCACTTATTCGCTGGCTTGGCATTGTTGTTAGGCATTTGGCTAGTTGTGCAATACGACCGATTGGATGCCCAATTGCAGTTCAACGAATATTTCCCGCTCAACCCCACCCTCGGCAGTGCATACGCATTAGGCGTTGATGGCTTGTCTTTGCCGATGCTGCTGTTAAGCACACTGCTGACTGCTGTAGCTTTGCTCGCCTCATCAGCCCAGCCAGGATCAATAAAAGGCTACCATATCTGCATTTTGCTAGTGGAATTTGGTATGTTGGGGGTGTTTTTGGCGCAAGATTGGGCATTGTTTTACATCTTTTGGGAAATCATGCTCATCCCGTTGTTTTTCCTGATAGGCCATTGGGGAGACCAACGCCGCCATGCCGCCAGCTTAAATTTTGTCTTGTCAACCTTGGGCGGTTCTTTATTTATGCTCATCAGCCTGTTGGCAATTAGCCAATATGGCCTTGAACACGGCGACTTACTGATGACCACCCTGCACCAAGCTGCCAAGGCCATGCCCTTGCAACAACAGATTATGGTGCTGCTGGGCTTTTTATTGGGCTTTGGCCTGAGTATGGCGACTTTTCCCCTGCATGGTTGGTTGCCCTTGGCACTGATCCAAGCACCCGCTCCGGTGAGCCTGTTACTGGCAGGCATTTTGCTTAAAATGGGCGCTTACGGACTCATCAGGGTTATTGTCATGTTGCCGGAAGCGGCACAGGCCTTGCAGCCTCTATTGGTCTTTTTGGCTTGGTTCGGGATGCTTTATGGCGGTTTGCTGGCTTGGCGACAAAGCAACCTTAAGGCAATGGTGGCTTATTCGTCGATTAGCCATACGGGTGCCGTGCTGTTTGGCGTGGCAAGCTTAAATGAACTGGGCATGACTGGCGCAGTGTTGCAAATGACCGCCCATAGCCTGATTGCCGCCAGCCTATTGCTGATGTTCGGCATTCTGCATATCCGTACCCAAACTAATAGCCTTTTCAATTACAGCAACCTAATTGGAACACTGCCGCATTTTTCAGTATTGCTGGCGGTGGTTTTGCTGGCTGCAATGGGCTTGCCCAGTTTTGTTGGCTTTATGGCACAACTGCATATCTTATTGGGTGGGTTCCAGCAATGGCGCTGGCTAATGGTGGTGTTCTGTCTGGGCTGGCTTATCAACGCCGCTTACCCATTGCGGGTGCTCAATCTATTATTAATGGGCCCTGCCAAACCAGCCATGCGTCAACTCGAACGCCTTAAGCCAGCGGAATGGCTAGCTGCCAGTATCTTGGCTTTTGTTATCTTGGGTTTTGGACTATATCCTGCACCCTTGATGGATGTGTCCGCCGCCACCAACGGGCAACTGGCGCAACTTATCCAGCAACGGCTTACCGTTAACGTCAAAGCAATTGATCATGCGCAATAAGGCTTTCAACTCACTCGACAGCATTGCCCTAATCAAAAATGCGCTCAACCAGCTAAGCACATTTTTAGCCGGACAAATGCCGCTAGCGCACCCTGATAACGGAGGCGCGTCATCAGAAAGCCTAGCACTTGACTGTTATTGGCAAGGCTCTATCAATAGCCACGACCTGAATGCAGCACTGGCCAGTTTGCCACATCTACACGCAGGACAGATTGCCTGCACACTGGGCAAGCAAACCATCACCCGCGAAGCCATTTACCGGTGTGCTTTATTGTTTGATTTTTCGCCGCTACCGAACAGCCAATTACATTGGCTGCTGGCAGAAAAACCCATCCTAAGCCAATTGCAAGCCGATCTGCCACCTGCAGTGCGCCAGCAGTTGCTGGCAAATACTACAGATGAAGCCAGCTTGGCAAGTGGCTTATGGGCAGTGCTTTTGGACAAACTAGGACAGGAGCAAGACGGCTTGCATTGTGAAGCCTTGCTGGACTTGTCGCCCGAACAGGCAGAACAATGGCTAACGCAAACCGGCAACCAACGGGTGGCCCATGAAGACACACAACAACAAGCCCGCCTTCAATTGCAGCATTTGTTAGATAAGGTGGGCACAGACTGTAGCTTTGGCGGTTTACTGCTGGCCTTAAGCGGCGTTGACATTTTAAATTCGGTAAATCCGCAATTAAAGCGCATCTTTGCTTCCGGCAACAGCCATGCCGCTTGGCCTATCCCGCCGTCAACTCAACCCGGACTGTATGCCGCTTGGCGGGCAACACTGCATTATGATGCCAATTTATTTTTGCACGAATTGCCAGGCTGGCAGCAAGTATTGTTGGAAATGCCAGACGACCCACTCGCCACCTTGGCTTATCAACTGACCGAGCTAGGCATTACTGAATCCCGTTGGCCCGGCTATTTGCAATGTCTGGTATTAGAACTGCCTGATATTTGCACCGATAGTCTGACCCGCCCTGATCTTGCCGATTATTTGGCCATTCGCCTGACCTTGGATAGGCTATGGTTAAACCAAGCCTGCCGTGACCTGTGGAAAGTGGAAGCCAACTTGGACGCATTGCAAGGCTACTTTAACAAAAACTTGTCCGAACTGATGGTGCGCCAGCATTTGTACCAAGGTGGCCTGCCCGAATACCTCACCCATAAAGCCGAAGCACTCATTATCCGTTCCGGTTCTGAACGCAGCAACCGCGAAGATTGGCAACAATTGGCCGATTTGATACAGACATGGCAAATCAGCCCCATGGCACAATGCCAAACAGCCCATGCCACAGGCAATAGCGTATGGCGGTTGTTCAGGTTGTGCCAGCACTTAGGCTTAACGCCAAGCTTGGTTGCCGAAAGTTCACACGATGATTTATTAACGCTATTGACCGTGCTGAACGGCTTTGGCGACAAAGAGCGCCGTGCTGTTTGGCGGGCCGCTTATCTACACCATAACCGCGAGGCGTTATTGGCAACGGCAAAGACAACAAAGGCGGCCCCCTGATGGATGCCTTAGTGCTGTTGATACCATTCCTGCCTTTTTGTGCCGCTATCATAATCGCTGCCGGGGCGGGGTCGGGTCTATTGGCGGGTAAAGCCAGCACACAACACAGTGCCGATATTGCCATAGGTGCAACCGGGTTATCCTGCCTGATGGCAGTAGCCTTGCTGATAGCCGATTGGTTGGGTAAAACCAGCGGCTACTTCAGTGTTGGGCAATGGCTGGGTAGTGACACTTTGGACATCCGCATCAACTTTATCAGTACCGGCTTCCCGGTGCTGCTAGCGGCAGTATTCGCCCTGTTGTTATGGCTGGTCGGCTGGCATGCCAGCCATCACCTGCAACCTGCCACTGGCGGGCAACGTTTCTTTTTTATCCTTAGCCTACTTGCCGCTGCCCTACAAACACTGGTGCTGTCCGCCAATATGGTCGGCACACTGGCCGGTTGGCAAATCACCAGCGGGTGTGCTTACTTGCTGGTTGGCTATGCATACCGAACACCTGCCGCCTCCAGCAATGCCAGCCGTGTATTTATCGCCCAACAAATTGGCACTATCGGCTTATTAATTGGCATCAGCCTCTGCTACATCTGGCTAGATAACATCAACTGGGCCAGATTGGCCCTAGCAACCGAAGAATTAGGCATTGGTCAAGCGACCGGTGTTAGCCTCTGTTTCGCATGGGCAGCCTTGGCTCTATCCGCACAACTGCCTTTTACACCTTGGCTGGTGCGCGCCATGCCAGCCCCTATGCCCGCCACCCACATGATCATGAGCCACGCGGGTATTTACCTGCTCTGGCAGTTGCATCCTATTTTTGAACAATCCCCGTTTGCACAGGCAGTGCTAGGTATTGTTGGCGTATTAACCGCCTTGTACTGCTTTATCGTCGGCCTGACCCAGACCGACCGCAAAAATGTGCTGGCCTACGCCAGCGCCGGACAATTGGGACTGATGTTTTTAGAAGCCGCCTTAGGTTGGTGGCAAATTATGGCTGGGCACTGCTGCCTTCATGTGCTGTTGCGCTGCCTTCAATACTTACGCGCGGACGCTAACCCACAGCGTACCGCTGCACCGCAAATCCCAGTTATAATAGCTGCACTAGGCAATAAAATGTGGGCGTTCACTTCATCATTGCAAGGCTTTTGGTTAGAACCTATTATTGATTGGGCATTAGTCAATCCGGTACGCAAAATGGCCCAAGACTTATATTATTTTGACGGTCAAATTATTGACCCCATAATGGGGTCTCCAGAACCCGCTATCCGCACTTTAGCCACGTTTGCCCAACAAGACGAAACCTTTAGCGAAACCCATGCTTCTAACAACTCCAATGGCTTTGCCCTTGGCAACGGCCTAGCCGGAAAACTGGCGCAATGGGCCGCAACGCTGATGCACAGCTTTGAAGAACGCTTTGTGACGCGCGGCCTAGGTAAAGGCAGTATCCATTGGCTGCGCAAAATGGGGCACGCTGCCAACCGGTTCGAGTTGGTCATCATCCGTCCACGTTACCTGGTGCTATTTGTCGGCATCACTTTCTTAGTGGCATTTTGAGACGACCATGGCCTCCTTTCCCCTATTATGGCATATCCCTTTATTATCACTGCTGACCGGTCTACCGCTACTGGCCTTACTGATAGTACTGTCCAGCAAAAATACGGCGGCGGCATTACGCACCGCCACCGTTGGGGCAGCCTTGGAGTTAGCATTAAGCATTTATTTATTGTTGGTGTTTGACCCGCACAATACCGGCATCCAACTTACAGAACGCTGGTCATTTGCTGATATGAGCTATTGCGTCGGCGTGGATGGCCTCAACCTTTTGTTTATCCCGCTAACCGCTGTGCTGACCTTGCTGGCAATGCTTTACACAGCCATTATCCGCCCGCTCCCCGACAAGTCGCTAATTGCCTGCCTGATGGGATACGAAGCTGTGCTAATGGGGGCGTTTACGGCATTAAACCTAATGCAATTTTGGTTATGGTTAGTGGCTGAACTAATCCCGGTGGTGGTGTTGACATTGCACAGGGGCACTGGGCAAATGCGCCGTTCAGTGACGGCATTATTTTTGCAGTATTGGGGCAGTAGCTTGCTGATGGTTTTGGCGGGCTTTTTATTCTTGGCATTCGGTCTGGTGGGCACTGACCGTGCCCTGAGTTTTGATTGGCTGACCATCAAAACCAACAACGATTACTTGCACGATGAAGTGCTAGTGTTCATCTTGCTGTTTTTTGGTTTCTCCATCCGCATGCCCTTATTCCCGTTTCATGGCTGGTTGCCGCTATTGGCAGAACAAGGCTCGGTGGCAAGCGGCCTGGTGTTTATTGTCGGCCTAAAACTAGGCGTTTATGCCGTCATCCGTTTTATTTTGCCCATCCTGCCCGGCGTTGCCGAAGACTGGGCACTGTTTGTCGTGGTGTTAAGCCTGACCAGTATTTTATACGGCACGTTGCTGGCTTTAATGCAAATCAATATCCGCCGGTTATTGGCATTTTCTGCCATTAACCATACCGGCATGATGATGATAGGCGCGTTCAGCTTCAACGACTCCGGTCTAGCGGGCAGCCTGCTGTTAGCCATGGCCTACGGGCTTGCCACAGCGGGCATGTTGCTCGCCGTTGGCTTGGTTTACAGCCGGACAGGCACGGCTTTCATCCCGCGCTTAGGCGGTTTGTTCGATAACCATTCCAGCGTTGCACTGTTGTTTATAATAGCCGCTTTAAGCACCCTAGCCATACCCGGCACCCCCGGCTTTAATGCCGCGCATTTATTGATTGAAGGCATTATAGGGGAATACGGCTGGTTGCTGGCCATTACCCTACTGCTTGGCAATGTGCTGGCGGCGGCCAGTTTGTTCAAGGCGTTCCAACAAATGTTCATCGCCCCCCGCCAACGCCGATGCCTGCCCGCAGACACAGACCGCCCACCCGTGTTCAAAGAACGCATTATTGCCGTGCTGGTTTCAGCTATATTGATTGGCACAGGCTTTTACAGTACGCCTTGGCTTAATTTTATCGGTCAAGACGTAACCGCCATACAGCAAGGCTACCCCGTACACAGCTCTAAAGAACCGCTAGCGCCAAAAGACCCGCCAGACAGCAACCCTGAGCAACGAGAGCAGCCATGATTGAAACGGATTTTCCTATACTCAGCGGACTGGTTGCATGGCCTCTAGTGGCAGCCCTATTGATTGCCACCTGCCGCCATACCAAGCTGGCAAGAATCATAGCCCTAACCGCCGCCAGCTTAGAGTTATTACTCAGCTTATGGGCGGTGCAGCAATTCAATTCCGCTAACGATGCCTTCCAGCTGGTGGAAAGCTATGCTTGGATACCCAAGCTTAATATCCGTTTTTTGCTGGGCATTGATGGCATTGCCGTGCTGATGCTACCCTCCTCGGCATTATTGATGCTCATGGCAATAGGCACGGCTTGGCACACACCGACCTTGACGCGACTGCACTGGGTACTGCTGCTGTTGCTGGAAAGCTGCATAATGGGCGTGTTTACGGCCTTGGACATGGTGGTGTTTTTCTTCTTCTGGCAATTGACCCTACCCCCGCTGTTTTTTTTGCTCGGGCTATGGGGTATAGGGCCAATGCGCCGCAGTGCCGCAACCAAACATACGTTCTTTATGCTGTTCAGCGGCATACCGTTACTATTGGCCATTGTATTGCTGGCTATTAACCATGCCAATGGCTTAGGGGGCGTGACCAGCAACCACTTATCATTCAATTTGCCGGTATTGCTGGAAACCCCCTTACCCGAATCCCTACAACCTACTGTGCTGTTCCTGCTGTTGCTGGCCTTTGCCGTTAAAGTGCCGTTGGTACCTTTCCATACGTGGTTACCGACCGTGGCATTGGAGGGCCCCGCACATGTCACCGCTTTATTGACCGGGCTTACCCTCGGCGTATTTGGCATCATCCGTTTCGCCTTGCCGCTAGCCCCCAGTGCCGCCGTTGAATACAGTTGGCTGCTCGGCCTATTAGGCGCCATCAACCTAGCCTATGCTGCATTAATTGCCCTACACCAGACCAATTTGCGCCTACTGCTGGCTTATGCCTGCATTAGCCAAGTAGGGTTGATCATGATTGGTGTTGCTTCATTAAATATGCAAGGTTTTCAGGGTGCATTGTTACAGATGGTCAATTTTCCGTTGGTCGCGGGCAGTTTGATGATGATTGCCGGTTTCTTGCACCGACGGCTGGGTAGCACCGAACTGGCGCATATCGGCGGCTTGGCAACGCTTATGCCGCAATTGACCTGCTGCTATCTGCTGCTGGCCTTTGCCAGCCTTGGCATGCCTGGGTCTGGTGGTTTCCCCGCCCAATTGCTGTTGATTATAGGTTCACTTATGGCACATCCTAGTTTGGGCATTATGAGCCTGGTCGGCCTCGTATTAAGTGCGGTGTACCTGCTGATGTTTACACGACGGTTTTTCTTCGGCCCAGTCAAACAAACACTGTCCAAACAAAGCCAAGATTTGCTACGGCGGGAAAAATACATCCTGTGCATCCCTCTACTGTTGCTGCTATGGTTAGGATTTTTTCCTAACAGCGTGCTGAAAACCAACCAAAAAACAGCCGAGGCGTGGCTGACGCGCTTGTTGATGCAACCCAATCTGGAAGGCGAAGTAGCGGATAACCGCTAACTAGGGCTGCGGCGTTAAAAAAAGGGGGGGTGATGGCAAAAGAATTGAAACCGTTAACAAAAGAAAGAGCAATCACGCCATGAACCGCAGTTTTAAATATGCAAACAGTAGCCAGCAATCGCTGCTTAAGCGTAATGGCAAACATAATTTTGCTATGGGTCATGCCTTACGGATTTATCAGACCAATGCCATTTACAGCTTTATCCCTAAAAACGCCTGCTCCACCTTGCGCCTGTCGCTGGCAATCGCCAATGGCTGCATTCAAAAAGCCAAAGAATTTAACTGGATCCACCACAACAACGACACTTTCAGCGCCGACCTGGCCAGCGCCCAGACTGCCGCTTACACCTTTGTGGTACTGCGCTGCCCCTACGCCCGCCTTGCCAGCGCTTATCTGGATAAGATTGTCGGCCATTACCCTGATGCTTGGCAACTGTACGACCTGACGCAAAGGCGGCGGGAAGTCAGCACAATGACTTTTGAGTTTTTTATCCGCCAACTGCGCCAAAAAAACATCCGCGAAGCCAATATCCATTGGCGACCACAAGTGGATTTTCTGCTTTATAACCACTACGACGATTATTTTTGCCTAGAAGATTTCGCCAACGTGCCCGACCTGTTACAACAAAAAATACAGTTATCGATTGTTGATGCCCGCCCATTGACCCGACACGGCCTTAGCGAATTTGCCCAACTCGGCACACAAGGCGAATACGCCCGGCACAGCACCCTACAGATCATGTGCCTAAAACAGGCCGGACAATGCCCCAGTCCATTGTCGTTATACACGGACGAACTGGCTGCTATAGTCAAAACACACTATAACGATGATATTGCCTTGTACCAATCCCTGTTTGGTGCGGAAAAACTGATGTTTTTTTAAAATCAATTTAATCAAAAATTTAGCATTAAAATAGCAGAACACAGCAAAATGGGCACTTGCCCAGCCAAACCAATAAATGCTATAAAACCAACGCCCACAAGCCACAAGCTTGCCAAGCTTTCTAACACGGCCAATTTACGGTTAAATGAGCCAAACCGATCACCACAAAGGCTCATACCCATGCTTGCCATCCCGCAACTACCCCTATCCCGCTTTGTTTTCACCTTTAGCCACACCGGCATCAACCAACTGCCCGCTTACTCCGGTTCTGCTTGGCGCGGCGCATTGGGCCACGCACTTAAACACACCGTTTGTGTGGTCAGAAACACCCCCTGCCAAAACTGCCTGTTAAAAAACAGCTGCGCTTACCCCTATATTTTTGAGACCCCTCCCCCACCGAACAGCGAAAAAATGCGCCTGTACGATGTCGCCCCGCACCCGTTTATCATCAAAACCGCCTTGGAGACACCGGACACACCTTTGGAAACAGGCCAAGTGCAACTTGGCATCACCCTGTTTGGCAATGGCCACCGCTACTTGCCTTACCTTATCCACGCCCTAGAAAAAGCCGGTGCATTGGGCCTGGGCAAAAACCGCCAGCCATTCACCTTAGAAAATGTCGCGCAAATCAGCACGACTAACGCACCACAACCCATTTACCAGCACGGACAACTCAGCCAACCGCTTGCCCCGCAACTGATCGCCACCCCCGCATGCCCCGACCAGCTCAGCGTACACCTGTACACCCCGCTACGCATCAAGCAAGATGGCAAAAACTGCAACCAAGACCGCCTAAACTTTGCCGCCTTTTTTGGCAACCTGTTAAGGCGTGTTTCCATGCTGACCTACTTCCATACCGACACCCCGCTTAACACCGACTTTGCCCACCTGATGGCACAAGCCAGAACGCTAGACCTAACCAACAAACAACTGGCTTGGCAAGACTGGACGCGCTACTCATCCCGGCAACAGACCAGCATGGAAATGGGCGGCCTAATAGGCACATTCACCTTAACCGGCGACCTGACAGAGTTCTGGCCGTATTTATGGCTAGGGCAATGGACCCACGCGGGCAAAGGCACCAGCATGGGCTTGGGCGCTTACCGCATCCGCGCCACAAGCTTGCCAGACTTGCCGCTGTAACGCCCATGCCCGATACTGCCGCCATGAACCTTACACACTATCCACATCGGCTACTGCTGGCAGTCACCGGCCTAAGCCCGCAAGTAGTCACCGAAACGCTGTATGCCCTGCACCAGCAAGGCGACCCGCTGCCCACTGCCGTGCATTTGCTCAGCACCACCGAAGGGGCCGAACGGGCACGGCTGACCCTACTGACCGACCAATGGTTTGCCAAACTGTGCCAAGACTACGCCCTGCCCGCCATAGCCTTTGACAACAACCATATCCACATACTCCAAGACCCGCACAACCAGCCGATGGATGACATACGCACCGTGGCGGACAACCAAGCCGCTGCCGACAGCATCAGCGAATGGATAAGACGGCTAACCGCAGACCACCACACCAGCCTGCATGTATCCATTGCTGGAGGACGCAAAACTATGGGCTTTTATGCCGGTTACGCATTGTCATTATTTGGTCGCCAACAAGACCGTTTAAGCCATGTGCTGGTATCGCCGCCTTATGAATCGCACCCGCAATTCTATTACCCCACGCCCTACCCGCACATCATCTACGCGGCAGGGCAATCCAGCAAACCACTAGACACCCAACAGGCGCGTGTGACCTTGGCAGACATCCCCTTTGTGCGCCTTAGGCACGGCTTGCCGGAACTGATTTTAGCGGGCAAAAGCAGCTTTTCGCAAACGGTGAACAGCGCCCAAGACCACCTAGGCCCCGCCCATATCCAACTGAACAACCACCAGCTAAAGCTGGTGGGTTCGTATAATGGACTAAAGTCCGGATACGGGTCATAAGACCCGTTCATGTTTCGGTTCTAAAATTATCATCTCCTTTAGGCTCGAAATGATGTTCCAGATAATTTTTTA
>CAIYOW010000144.1 GCA_903927955.1 uncultured Methylococcaceae bacterium
AAACCGCCAATGTCATTCTTAACACTGCGTTTGGACAGCCCACTATTGCCGTGGACACGCACATTTTCCGCGTTGCCAACCGTACCGGGATTGCACCGGGCAAAAATGTGCTGGAAGTGGAACAAAAATTGGACAAATGGGTCCCCAAACGGCACAAAAAAGATGCCCATCATTTACTTATTCTGCATGGGCGTTACACTTGTATAGCCAGAAAACCGCGTTGCCAAAATTGTTTGCTGGCCGATTGTTGTGAGTTCGATGGCAAAACGGCAACGGCTTGACCCGCATTGGGGCAACAACCCCAAGCGTCACTCCAGCCAAACACCTTGCAAGCCGTGCCTGACAACAATAAACCCTTATTATTAGGGCAATTTGCATTTATAATAAACCGTAAAAAAAGAATTTCCTATTACTTACACTCCATTTACGAGGCCAACATGAAAACAACTAACAAATCTCCTTTAGCCGCTGCTATGGGCATGGCATTTATTTCTTCAGTTGCCGCTACCGCCGCCTATGCAGAAAACCCTTTTGGCATGACCGAATTGTCTTCTGGCTATATGCAAGTTGCAGAAGCCGCCAAAGCCGCTGAAATGGCTTGTGGTGCAGCAATGGGCATGGGGACACCCAAAGCGGCTGAAGGCGCTTGTGCCGGCAACAACAAAAAAACAGCAGGCAAAGCCACTGAAGGCAAATGTGGCAGCATGATGGACGGCGACAAAATGAAAAAAGGCATGGAATCCGCCTGTGGCGCCATGATGAAGGGTAAAGAAGGCGCTTGCGGCGAAATGATGAAAGGCGAATCCATGAAAGGCAAAGAAGGTGCCTGTGGCGCCGGTAAAATGCCTGAAGGAAAATGCGCTAACCAATGTGGCGAACACATGAAAAGCTGCCCTGATGCCAAAGCCAAAGAAGGCGCATGTGGCGCAGCCATGAAAGGCTGTGGCGATAACATGCAAGGTTGCACAGACATGATGAAAGGCAAAGAAGGCGGCTGTGCAGCCAACATGGCACCAGCACCTGCCAAACATTAATCGTTTAGCTGTCCGCGTTTCTGGAAGATAAGGGGCATAGCCTTATGCCCCTTATCTTGCTTGTGCCCCATTACCCGCGATAGGTATGCTTATGGACACCACGCTAAACTTAGTGCAAGGTGCAGGTTTGGGCTTGCGCCGGTCTTTTTTGTCACACGTTATCGATACGCCGCTGGATGTTGGCTTTTATGAAGTGGCACCGGAAAACTGGATAACCATCGGCGGCAAACTAGGCAAACAGTTCCGTGCAATCACCGAACAGCACACTGTTATCTGCCACGGGCTGTCCTTGTCCTTAGGCAGCACCGACCCGCTTGACGAGCAATTAGTGTTGTCCGTCAAGCAATTCATGCACAGCCATCAAATCAAGTTGTATAGCGAACATCTGAGCTATTGCAGCAAAAATGGCCATCTCTACGATTTATTGCCCATTCCCTTCACCGCCGAAGCCGTTAACCATGTTGCCGCCCGTATCAGGCGCGTGCAAGACATTTTGGAGCAACGCATCGCTGTTGAAAATGCGTCTTACTATGCCGCATTAGGGCAGGAAATGAGCGAAATAGAATTTTTTAATGCCGTCGTTGCCGAAGCCGATTGCGACGTATTGCTGGACATCAACAACATCTATGTCAACAGCATCAACCACCGCTACGATGCCGAAGCATTCTTGCGGGCCATGCCTGGGCAACGCATCAGCTACGCGCATGTGGCGGGCCATTATGTAGAAGCCGATGATTTTTTAGTCGATACCCACGGTGCAGAAACTATTGATCCGGTTTGGAAGTTACTGGGCAAAGCTTACGAGCTGTTTGGCGTGTTCCCCACCTTATTGGAAAGGGATTTTAATATTCCGCCTCTTGCTGAGCTGATGCGCGAAGTGGCCACCATCAAAGACATCCAAAACGCTTGGGGCGCACAACATGCACAACAGTCAGCCTAGTCGTGGCGGGCAGGTGGATTTTGCCGCAAAACAGCGCGAATTTGCCGACTATCTGCGTGCCCCCGACTGCTTTCCACCACCAGCGGATGCCCCGCTGCCCCGTGTAGCCATTTACCGTGAACTGCTGTTCAATAATATCAATGGCTTTCTCAGCAGCAATTTTCCCGTGCTGTTCAGCCTGCTGGAAGAACCGCAATGGCTGGCGCTGGTTAATGGCTTTTTTGCCCATCATCGTTGCCAAACCCCGTACTTTTCGGAAATTCCCGAAGAGTTTATTGATTACTTGCAGAACGAACGCAAGCACCCCGATGATCTGCCCTTTTTGGTGGAGCTAGCGCATTACGAATGGGTGGAAATGGCTTTGGCTATCAGTCAAGACAGCTTAACCCTCAATCATCTTGACGGAATCGACTTGGCCCAGCAAACCATCAGCTTGTCGCCGCTGGCTTGGCCTTTGGCTTACCAATACCCCGTCCACAAAATTGCCCCTGATTTTGTCCCAAAAACCGCACCGGAACTACCCACTTTTTTGGTGGTGCACCGTAATGTCAATGATGATGTGGCGTTTATGGAAATCACCCCCATCACCTACCGCTTGCTGGCGATCATCCAACAACAAACAGCCGTTAACGTAACCGATTGCTTGCAACAAGTGGCAACAGAATCAGGTCACCCCGATCCGACCATCATCCACGCCGGTGGCCTGCAAATCCTGCACAACATGGCGGCAAAACATATTATTACCATCGGACAGCTATAGTAGCGGTTATGGTTAATGGGCAAACGCACGTAGGGTTTCGCCCAGCCCAAGGAATATTTGCAACTTGCAGCACAGCAACTATCGGCTGCGTAACATCGGTTATAATATAAAAATTAACAGGGCAGTCATGCACCAAAAAACTGCCAACCAAGGGGCGGTCATATTCGCGCCCCGGCTGTCGCCAAACACCCTAACCTTCTCCGTTCTTTCTTAACCCCGACCTTAAAATGTCTGCAATCCATCAAAATCATACGACAAAACAAACTATGGGCCTGGCACTCAGTGCTATTGGCGTGGTCTTTGGCGATATTGGTACAAGCCCCTTATACGCATTGAAAGAAGTATTCCTAGCGGGTGTACCTATCGATCAGGAGCATGTGCTAGGGGTTTTGTCGTTAGTGTTCTGGTCGTTGATGCTGGTCGTCACCATCAAATACGCCATTTTCATCATGCGGGCAGACAACAAAGGCGAAGGCGGCATTATGGCGTTAATGGCCCTGACGCTATTTGGGGCCAACAATAACCCCAGACGTAAACAGTATGTTCTCACCGTGGGCCTGATAGGCACAGTGTTGTTTTATGGCGATAGCATGATCACCCCCGCCATTTCGGTGTTAAGTGCCGTGGAAGGGCTAGAGATCATCACCCCCACCTTGCATGAGTACATCTTGCCGTTCACTATCGCCGCCCTTTGCGTATTGTTCATCATTCAGGCCAAAGGAACAGGTGCCATCGGCAAAATGTTTGCCCCTGTCATGTGTTTTTGGTTTGTGGTGCTTGCAGTACTGGGCATTATCAACATTATTGACGAACCCACCGTATTATTGGCCATCAGCCCGCATTACGCACTGAACCTGCTGGTCACCATGGGTTGGCGCAGCTTTATGATTATGGGGGCAGTGGTGCTGGTGATGACGGGTGCCGAAGCCTTATACGCAGACATGGGGCATTTTGGACTTAAGCCCATCCGGCTGGCTTGGTTCAGCTTTGTTTTTCCGGCGTTGTTATGCAATTACTTTGGACAAGGCGCATTACTGTTGCAGCACCCTGATGCCATCCAAAACCCATTTTATTTGTTGGCACCCAATTGGGCACTTTATCCACTGCTGATCTTATCAACCTTAGCGACCATCATTGCCTCACAAGCGGTTATTTCCGGTTGTTTTTCCATCAGCCGACAAGCCATCCAGCTCGGTTACAGCCCACGCATGCCCATCCTGCACACATCAGGCGAAGAAAAAGGGCAGGTATATGTCCCCGCCGTCAATTGGATGCTGATGTTTGCGGTGTTCATCTTAGTGCTTAGCTTCAAATCCTCCACTAATTTGGCAGCGGCTTATGGCATTGCCGTAACCGGCACCATGGTCACCACCACACTGTTGGCATTTTTGGTCATTCGGGAATTGTGGCAATGGAAAACCTCCGCCAGCTTTTTGTTTCTGGCTTTTTTCCTGTCCATCGACTTGGTGTTTTTATCTTCCAACTGCCTAAAAATACCTTCCGGCGGTTGGTTGCCCTTAGTGGTCGGGCTGGTTTTATATTTAGTGATGACTACCTGGATTAAAGGCCGCGC
>CAIYOW010000145.1 GCA_903927955.1 uncultured Methylococcaceae bacterium
CTCTGTTTTTTCTTTATCCATCCTAGAATGATACGCTTTTTGGAATCGGGGTGCGTAACATCAGTTACATTAATGATTTCACTTTCTACATCATCAAAATCTTCACTGCCGGAGCGAGGAAGTTGCTTACTTCCATTTTGCTTGGCTTTTGCCTCGAGCCTAAGGCTTTCTTTTAACTTTTTGATGTTGACAGGTATAAAATTACTGATGCTCGCCAGATAGATATTATTGGAAGACTCGAGTAAGTCTTTGAGTTTTTCTAGCTTACTCATGCCATCTTTTCATTCATAATTTTGATCACAAAAATGATATGGTTTTATGGGCATGTAGAGTTGATGCCCATCGAAGCAATATGTGAAAGCAAACGGATGGGCAGCGTAACGCTACTCAACTAGCCAAAATCAAATAAGTTAAGCGTGACTAACGCCGACTCAAATCAAACCGCAGTTTCTTCCTTAAGGGAATAATGGCTTTCTATATACCGCTCGACAATTTCCTGAAATTCTTCAGCAATCCGGTCGCCTTTTAGGGTGACGGTTTTTTCGCCGTCTTCATAGACGGGGGCCACGGGGGTTTCGCCGGTGCCGGGCAGGCTGATGCCGATGTTGGCACTTTTGCTTTCACCTGGGCCGTTGACCACACAGCCCATCACTGCCACTTCCATCGCTTCCACGCCGGGGTATTTACTGCGCCAGACGGGCATTTGGTCGCGCAAATAGCCTTGGATGTCCATCGCCAGTTTTTGGAAATAATCACTGGTGGTGCGTCCACAGCCTGGACAAGAAATAACCATCGGGGTAAACGAACGGAAGCCCATGGTTTGCAATATTTCTTGCGCGACAATCACTTCTTGGGTACGGGAGGCACCGGGTTCGGGGGTCAGTGAAATGCGGATGGTGTCGCCAATGCCTTGTTGCATCAGCACTGACAGGGCGGCGGCGGATGACACGATGCCCTTGGAACCCATGCCCGCCTCGGTCAAGCCCAAATGCAGGGCATAATCGCAACGGCTGGACAAATCTTCATAAATATTGATCAGCTCCTGCACGTTGCTGATTTTGCAAGACAAGATGATTTTATCTTTGCCCAAGCCAATTTCTTCCGCTTTGGCGGCACTTTCCAAGGCCGACAGTACAATGGCTTTGCGGGTGATGGCGGCGAGCGGTTCGGGGGTTGCCAGTTGGCGGTTTTCATCCAACAAGCGGGTCAGTACGGCTTGGTCCAAACTGCCGCCATTAACGCCAATGCGCACCGGTTTGTTGTAGTGGCAAGCGAATTCGACCATTTGCTGGAATTGCGGGTCGCGGCTTTTGCCACGGCCGACATTACCCGGGTTGATGCGGTATTTGTCCAGAGCCTGTGCACAGTCGGGGTATTTTTCCAGCAGTTTGTGGCCGTTAAAATGAAAATCGCCGACGATGGGTACGGAATAACCTTTTTTATCTAACTGGTTGCGGATATCGGCGACGGCTTTGGCGGCTTCTTCTGAATTGACGGTGATGCGCACAATTTCCGAACCCGCTGTGGACAACTCAATGATTTGGTTGACCGTTGCGGTAATATCAGCGGTGTCGGTGTTGGTCATGGACTGCACGACAATTGGTGCGCCGCCGCCCACTTTAACGTCGCCAATCATGACTGGATGGGTAATTTTTCTGAAACTAATAGGCATAAACTAATCTTATGTTAAGGTTGAGTTGCTTGCAGATTATACGTTATCCCTTTGCTTTAACAGAGTTAAATTATTGCGGTGATAACGCTTAGGCGGCTAGGCCGCAGATTTTTAAAAATTCGCTTTCCGCAACAATATCGTGGTTATCCAGTACCCTGTCCAGATAGACGAAGCCGTCCAGATGATCAACTTCATGCTGGAAAACCCTAGCCACAAAGCCACTTAACGTCTGGTCGATGGTTTGCCCGTTGCTGTCGGTGTAGCGGATGGCAATGTCTGTATAGCGCGGCACTAGGGCGCGGATACCGGGGATGCTCAGGCAGCCTTCCCAATCTTTTTCTTGCTGCTCAGACACAGGCGCAAAACTGGGGTTGACCATAACGGTAGGGAGCATGAGTGGTGCGTAAGGATAACGTGTGGTAGGCCGCGAGGCGACAATAACCAGCCGTTTGGCAATGCCCATTTGCGGGGCCGCCAAGCCCACCCCTTGGCTGTTGGCTAACGCAACTTGCAGGGTTTCTATCAGTTGCTGGGTGCTGTCGCTTAGCACATCATCCACCGCTTCGGCCCTTTGCCTGAGTAGGGGATGGCCCAGTTGTAGGATAGCGGGGATATTGTCCATCTTAAGCCTGTAATTCTTTTAACAGTTTGCTTTGCGCTTCTAGGATCTCTTCGTCTTTGTGCTGTTGCGCCCGTTGGTAGCTGCCGTCGGGCTGCAATAGCCAGACTTGGCTGTTGTCGCGCAGATACCAGTCCAGCCCGTGCAATATTCTGGTTTGTAGTTTTTTATTTTCTATTGGAAAACAAATTTCCACACGCTTGAACATGTTACGGCTCATAAAGTCAGCACTGGAAGCGAACACTTCGCGGTTGTCATCATTGGCGAACACATAAATGCGGGTGTGTTCCAAAAACCGCCCGATAATGGCACGCACTTCAATATTTTCTGACAATCCTGGGATACCAGGCCGTAAGCAGCACACGCCACGCACAATCAGTTTGATCACCACACCGGCTTGTGAGGCGCGGTATAAGGCTTTGATCAGTTGTTCCTCGACCACAGCATTAACTTGGATGATAATTTTGGCAGGTTTGCCATTTTTGGCATGGCCCATTTCACGTTCTATTTTTTCCAGCAATGCTTTATGTAAGGTGAACGGCGATTGCAGCAATTTGTTTAGTTTGGTCACTTTGCCCAAACTGGTCAATTGTGCGAACACCCGCCGCACATCTTCGCCCAAGTCTTTATCAGCAGAGAACAAGCCGTAATCGGTGTAAAGCTGAGCGGTTTTAGGGTGGTAATTGCCGGTACCCAAATGCACATAATTGCGTAGTTCATTGTTCTCTCGTCTGAGTATCAGGCACATTTTGGCATGGGTTTTATAGCCGACCACGCCATAAACGACATGCACGGCAGCCTCTTGTAATTTAGAAGCCAAATCAATATTGGCTTTTTCGTCAAACCGCGCGCGCAGCTCTATCACTACGGTGACGGCTTTGCCAGCGCGCGCCGCTTTAATAAGTGCCGCGACAATGGGCGAGTCCACTCCGGTGCGGTATAAGGTCTGTTTGATGGCCAGCACGTCGGGGTCTTCGGCGGCTTGGCGCAAAAACTCAATCACTGGGGTAAAAGACTCAAACGGATGGTGCAATAAAATGTCGTTACGGCGGATGGCGGCAAACATATTTTTGTTGCGTCCAAACTGTGACGGAATGCTGGGCTTGAAGGGGGCAAACTTAAGTTCCGGACGGTCGGTGATCAGGTTGCCGATTTCTTGGGTACGGTTTAAATTGACGGGGCCGCGCACCCGATAAAGGCGGTCTGTGGTCAGGTTAAAACGTTCCATAAGAAAGCTGACGGTGTCTTCGGGACAATCGGCATCAATTTCCAAGCGCACTTCGTCGCCGTAATTGCGCATGGCCAATTCGCCTTGTACGGCCAGCAGCAAATCGTCAATGGCATCGTCATCAACAAAAAAATCGCTGTTGCGGGTCACCCTAAATTGGTGGCAACCTTTAACGGTCATGCCGTGGAACAGGTCATTGACAAAGGCGTGGATAATGGAGGACAAAAATACAAAATCGTATGGCCCGCTGTGGGTTTCAGCGGCGGGCAAGCGCACCACCCGTGGCAATGAGCGAGGGGCTTGCAGAATGGCCCGCCCACTGTTGCGCCCAAAGGCATCTTTGCCGGTCAGTGAGATGATGAAGTTTAAGCTTTTGTTCAGTATGCGCGGGAACGGATGCGCCGAGTCCAGTCCTACCGGAGTCAAAATAGGCAATAGCTCCTGATTGAAAAAATGTTCCAGCCATTTTTGCTGGGCGGTACTCCAGTCTTTACGACGCACAAAACGGATTTTTTCTGCCGCCAGTTGGGGTATTAACAGGTCGTTAAGCACTTGGTATTGTTCTTCAACCAAGGTGTGGGCATGGATGGCTATCTGTTCCAGCTGTTCGCCCGGCGTCATGCCGTCGATGGCAATGGCTTTGGGGTCTATCGCCGCCATTTCTATAATGCTGGCGACACGCACCTCAAAAAATTCATCCAAATTGGAGGAGGAGATGCTCAAATAATTGAGCCGTTCCAGCAGCGGAATTTGTTCATTTTTGGCCTGTGCCAATACCCGCCGGTTGAACGCCAACAAGCTGAGGTCGCGGTTGATATAAAACGCTGGATCGTTGATGTCAATAACGGGGTCAGTTGTGTGGTTGTCCATAGCGGGCCTGTTGGTAAATCGAGTAAGACTCGGTGCGTGGCGTGGGATAAAGGGGAGGGGACTGAAGTCCTGCCTAGTAAAAGCTAGGGCTGCCATTAAGATGCCCTAAGTTATCCGGCAATATAGGCTATGCCGGATAACGCTATTTTAACCCATTATGCCATGCGATTATTTGCCGACTTTTTCAAACACGCCCAAGGCCATGATACGTTGATAGCGGTTTTCTAGCAGGGTTTCTGTCGGTAATGGCATCAGTTCTGTCAAATGCCGTAGCAGCGTTTCTTTTAGGTTGGCGGCAATGGCGGCTACATTGCGGTGCCCGCCTCCCAACGGTTCCCTGACCACTTCATCCAGTAAACCTTGTTCACGGATGCGGTCAGATGTGATGCCCATCGCTTCGGCAGCCAATTGCGATTTATCGGCACTTTTCCAAAGGATAGAGGCGCAGCCTTCAGGGGAAATGACCGAATAGGTACTGTATTCCAGCATAATCAAGCGGTCGCCCACGCCAATGGCCAGCGCCCCGCCGGAACCGCCTTCGCCGATAATGGTGCAAATAATGGGCGTTTTCAGTTTGGCCATTTCAAACAAATTGCGGGCGATGGCTTCGCTTTGCCCACGCTCTTCGGCACCAATGCCGGGGTACGCGCCTGGGGTGTCAATAAGGGTGATGACGGGCAGCTTAAAGCGCTCCGCCATTTTCATCACCCGCAAGGCTTTACGGTAGCCTTCAGGGCGTGGCATACCAAAATTACGATAGATTTTTTCTTTGGTGTCGCGGCCTTTTTGATGGCCTATCACCATTACGGGGTGGCCATCCAAGCGCGCCAAACCACACACAATGGCCGGGTCGTCAGCATAGCTGCGGTCGCCGTGCAGCTCGTGGAATTCGGTGAAGATATGTTCTACATAATCCAGTGTATAAGGGCGACCAGGATGCCTTGACAGCTGTGAAATCTGCCAATCAGTCAAGTCGGAAAATATGCTTTCGGTCAGTGCCTGGCTTCGTTCTTCTAATTGTTTGAGGGCATCTGATATGTTGATTTTATTATCGAACTCAACATTACGGAGTTCTTCAATCTTGGCTTCCAGTTCAGCAATGGGTTGTTCGAAATCAAGAAATTTAAGATCCATATTAATTAACTAATTAAACGTGTGGGGGCTTTCAAAAATGAACCATTTTATAGAAAAACGCCAATTAATCCTAAATAATTTCTATGTGCGTGGCGTGGTGCTTTATTGTTTTGCACGTGCAAACTTGATAATGCGGCAGTTTGCTGAATCACAGGCTTGGCGGGCACTCTGTTGTTAGACCGCATCAACCTGTCCTCGCTGCCAAACACTTTCTTGAAGGCGAAGTCGGTTTTTACGTCGAGGAAGCGCATGGGCGGGGGTATGGGTGTTAGGTTTCGGGTATTAGAGTCACGGGGCATTGGATTTGTCAAGTTGGGTCTTGATAAATGCGAATGAATTCGCACCTACGGTGGAGTCCTGCTTGGTAGGTGCGAATTCATTCGCACGGGGTCTAGTTTGGTAGGGTGGGCACAGACAGCGTGCCCACCCACCCAACAGCGCCTTACAGCACATGCACCGCGGTGCTGCCAATGCCCAGCAAATGCAATTGGGCTTCGCTGTCGTGGGTGAAGATCAGTTGGTTGACCACTGCGCCTTTGCTGTTGACCAAGTCCACTTCGGTGCCGGTGGTGTGGTAGACCTTTTCGGTGATGGATA
>CAIYOW010000146.1 GCA_903927955.1 uncultured Methylococcaceae bacterium
ACCAAATGGACCCTGCCAACACCGATGAGGCGCTGCGCGAAATAGCCTTGGATTTGCAGGAAGGCGCCGATATGGTGATGGTGAAGCCTGGCATGCCCTATCTGGACATTATCCACCGCTGCAAAAGCCAATTTGGCGTACCAACCTTTGCTTATCAGGTCAGCGGCGAATACGCGATGATTAAGGCAGCGGGTCAGAACGGCTGGATTGACGAGCAAGCCGTAATGCTGGAGTCGCTGCTGGCCTTTAAGCGGGCGGGCAGCGATGCCATATTGACCTATTTTGCCAAGTCTGTTGCCGAACACTTGCGCACTTTAGAGCAACCCGCATGAGCCAAAAAGACCGTTACGCCGTTTTTGGCGACCCCATCCAGCACAGCAAATCACCCAGAATCCACGCCTTGTTTGCCGAACAAACAGGACAAGCCATTGACTATCAGGCACGCCGAGTGCCTGCCGAAAGCTTCCAAACAGCAACTGGGCAATTTTTTGCTGAAGGTGGTTTGGGGCTTAACTGTACGGTGCCGCTTAAAGAATTGGCTTGGCAATACGCCGCACAAAAAACCGAACGCGCTGAACGGGCCAAGGCGGTCAACACTTTAGCCCTGCAAGCAGACGGTACGGTATTGGGGGACAACACCGATGGCTGTGGGCTGGTAAGTGATCTTATCGGCAATCACGGCATTGCCCTAACTGGCATCAATATCTTGATATTAGGGGCGGGCGGGGCGGCACGGGGCATTATTGCCCCGCTACAAAACCAAGCACCCGCCACGATTGTGATTGCCAACCGCACAGCGGATAAAGCCGTTGCATTGGCAGAACAGTTCCAATTGGACGGTAAGGTCACAGGTTGTGGTTTTGGGGATTTGCAAGGGCGGCAGTTTGGCTTGATCTTGAACGCCACCTCAGCCAGTTTAAGCGGGCAATTGCCGCCATTGCCGCCTAGTCTATTGGTGGAACAAGGTTGTTGTTATGATTTGGCTTACAGCAATTCGCCCACGCCTTTTGTGCGCTGGGGATGGGCAAACGGGGCCAGCAAAAGTTTGGATGGCTTGGGGATGTTGGTGGAACAAGCCGCCGAGGCATTTTTTATCTGGCGCGGCGTGCGCCCTGATACCCACCCTGTTATTGCTATGTTGGCAGCGGAACGGGCTGAAAACTACTCATCAATAAGTGATTGATAGATAAAAAATATGAAGAACACTCCTTCTTCATAGGGCTATTTTTTGAATAGGCAGACCATGACTAAAACAAATACGCAAGCCATACAATGGCTTTCTGACGTGGCTGATCACAACTACACGGCTGCGGCATCTTACCTGGCACTGCTTCATAGCACGGAACAGGTTGCTGAAATAATAGCGGCACTTAAGCTGAGTCCAATAGTGGCGTTTAAAGCTAAGGATATTTTTAGGGCATCACAGCTGTCCTTATTGGGGGTCAGCAACTTTCATGTTGAAAAAGACCGAAACAAAATCCACGAGGGCACCGCCCTATCACCCCTATTGTTATTGCGTGACAAGCAGAACAGTAAAGTGGTGATCGCTGATGGCTATCATCGCTTGTGCGCCATTTACGAATTTGACGAAGATGCGCTTATTCAGTGCAAGATCGTATGATATTGCCTGGCCCCCCATAGCCGCATGAAAAATGGAGCTGTGTAACACGGCAGCGGTATTGCAGGGCACGTTGCTTACCTATTCCCTCTGGGTGGTTGTTCCCTTCGACTTCGCTCAAGGAACGCAACGCTTCATCTCTGGTTGCCGCAACCCATAAACGTCAGACGGCAAACCGCCCGCCATGATCTAGCCCCCGGCAACTGCTTGGTAAAGTACCCGAAAATTATTGTAAAGTTAATGCATTGACTTAAGAATCCATAGTCGTGGACAATACCACGTTTTGGACTATTTCTTGCCCCGCATGGATACCTTCGTTTCCAATCAAAATAGCTTAGTTTCTGTACGCGACTTGTCATTTTCCCGTGGCACTAAAATTATCTTCGATAATGTTTCGCTGGATTTTGAACGCGGCAAAATCACCGCCATCATGGGACCTAGCGGCACCGGCAAAACGACCTTGTTAAAACTGATCGGGGGACAGTTGCATCCGGCACAGGGCACAATTTTAGTGGACGGGGAAAATGTCCACCAATTGCCCCGTAAGCAACTGTTCCAATTTCGTAAGCGTATCGGCATGTTGTTCCAAAGCGGGGCCTTGCTGACCGATATGAACGTTTACGACAATGTGGCGTTTCCGTTGCGCGAACATACCCATTTGCCGGAATCAATGATCCGCTCGCTGGTGTTGATGAAATTGCAGGCGGTCGGTTTGCGCGGCGCCAAAGACTTTATGCCCAACGAACTGTCCGGCGGCATGGCGCGGCGGGTCGCTTTGGCCCGTGCCATCGCCTTGGACCCAATGATGATTTTGTATGACGAACCGTTCACCGGTCAAGATCCCATTTCCATGGGCGTTTTGGTGCACCTGATCAAGTCATTAAATTCGGCATTAGGTCTGACCAGCATCATTGTGTCGCATGATGTCCACGAAACCTCGGCCATTGCCGATTACATCTATGTGCTTGCTGATGGCAAAATCATTGGCCAGGGTACGCCCGACGCCATCCGCCAGTCTTCATCGGCTTGGATACAACAGTTTATGACAGGCACGGCTGACGGCCCTGTGCATTTCCATTACCCCGCCAAGGATTATCTTGATGACCTATTATTGTCGGGAAAACGTTATTAACCCCTTTGTCTGTTTAACATGATCGAACAACTGCAATTACTCGGCAACCAAACCCGTGGCAGCTTTGCCAAGCTTGGGCGGGGCACACTGTTTTTGCTACAAACGTTGACCGGTATCGGCAGTGTGATACCGCGGCCACGATTGCTGCTCAACCAACTGTATTCCGTCGGTGTATTGTCCTTTCTTATCATCACCATTTCCGGTCTGTTCGTAGGCATGGTGCTCAGTTTGCAGGGCTATTACACCCTATCGGACTTTGGTGCGGAAGCATCATTAGGATTGATGGTGGCCACTTCATTGGTCAGGGAGCTGGGGCCGGTAGTGTCCGCCCTGCTGTTTGCCGGTCGTGCCGGTTCTGCACTGACTGCCGAAATTGGCCTGATGAAGGCCACCGAACAGCTGTCCGGCATGGAAATGATGGCGGTTGACCCCATTCAGCGCATTATTGCACCGCGTTTTTTGGCCGGCCTGATAGCCATGCCGCTGTTGGCAGGTTTGTTCAGTGCCATTGGCATTTTAGGCGGGCAACTGGTCGGCTCGGGATTGTTGGGTGTCGATGACGGGGCGTATTGGGCGCAAATGCAAGCCAAAATTGATTTTCAGGGTGACATTGTCAACGGCATCATTAAAAGCCTCACCTTTGGTTTTGTCACCACTTGGATCGCCTTATTTGAAGGCTATGATGCCACGCCCACCGCTGAAGGTGTCAGCCGGGCCACCACCCGTACCGTGGTCAACTCGGCGTTTAGCGTTTTAGGTCTCGATTTTATTTTAACCGCCCTCATGTTCGGAGATGATTGACATGTCGCACTCACCCACTCAAGATACGCTGGTCGGGCTGTTTGTAGCCTTAGGTATTGCCAGTTTGTTTTTTTTGGCCTTCCAGGCCAGTAACCTCAGCGCTTATGCTGAACACGACACCTATACCCTCACTGCCCGTTTTGAAAATTCGGGTGGCTTAAAAGTAAAATCTCCCGTTTCTGCTGCTGGTGTCAAGATTGGCCAAGTCATTGCCATTACCTTTGACCCGAAAACCTATGATTCGGTAGTGAAGATGCATATAGACAGCCAATACAACACTTTTCCGGATGACACCACCGCGAGTATTTTTACGGCAGGGTTATTGGGTGAGCAATATGTCAATCTGGAAGCCGGTGGCTCCGAAATCATTTTGAAAGACCAAGACAAAATTGAAATTACCCAATCGGCAATTATTCTTGAAAAAGCCATTGGGCAATTTTTGTTTAAAGCCGCAGAAGAAAAAAAATGAGCGGCTTGACCATCAGCCATCAAGGCAACGGGGTTTTTCTAGTCGCGGGAACGCTCACTTTTGCAACCATTGACTACCAAACCATCAAGCTAATTAGCTGTGCCAACCACAGCAAAAAGGTTGTGCTGGACTTGCAAGCCGTCTCCAGCGCCGACAGTGCCGGACTGGCACTGATGATCGAATGGATAAAATATGCCCGTGAGCATCGCTTGTCTTTAAGCTTTAAAAATGTCCCCCAGCAATTGCTTACGCTGGCAACGCTCAGCGGCTTGGAAAACAGCCCCTACTTTGCCAAAGCCTGCTGGCCCGACCCAAACCCAACCTAACTATCTGACCCCTTTATGGATAAACTGATCATTACCGGCGGCATGCCGCTCAATGGAGAAATCCGCATCTCCGGCGCCAAAAATGCCGCGTTACCGATTTTGGCCGCTGCTTTGCTGTCTGAAGCACCTGTTATCATAGGCAATATCCCACACTTGCACGACATCACCACCACGATGGAATTATTGGGGCGCATGGGGGTACAGCTGTTGGTCGATGAAAAAATGAACATCGAAATCGATAGCTCCACCATCAACAGCTTTGACGCGCCTTACGAACTGGTAAAAACCATGCGCGCCTCCATTTTAGTGCTTGGCCCATTGCTGGCCCGTTATGGTGAAGCGCATGTGTCATTACCGGGTGGCTGCGCCATTGGTTCACGTCCGGTAGACATCCATCTCACTGGACTGGCCAAAATGGGTGCTGATATTACCGTAGAAAATGGTTATATCCACGCCAAAGTGGACCGACTCAAGGGTTGCCGGTTGGTGTTGGAGCAAGTGACCGTGACCGGCACCGAGAATCTATTGATGGCCGCCACCTTGGCGGAAGGCATCACCACCATTGAAAATGCGGCCCGCGAACCGGAAGTGACCGATTTGGCGCATTTCCTGAATAAAATGGGTGCCAAAATATCCGGTATCGGCACCAGCATACTGATTGTGGAAGGCGTTGAAAGGCTCGGTGTTGACAGCATCCATTATGATATTTTGCCCGACCGCATCGAAACCGGCACTTATTTGGTCGCTGGTGCCATTACGGGGGGCAAAGTCAAGTTAAAAAACACCCGCCCGCACATCCTGGACGCGGTGCTGGACAAGCTTGCCGAAGCTGGGGCGGACATCAGCACCGGCGAAGACTGGATACAACTGGATATGCACGGCAACAAGCCCAAGGCGGTTTCGCTCCGCACCGCGCCTTATCCAGCCTTCCCCACGGATATGCAAGCACAATTCATCGCCCTTAACTGTATTGCGGAAGGGGTCGGCATCATCACCGAAACCATTTTTGAAAACCGCTTCATGCATGTACAAGAATTGCAACGTATGGGTGCGGATATACGGCTAGAATCCAACACCGCCATTTGCACCGGCATCAACCGGCTGACAGCCGCCCCAGTCATGGCTACTGACCTGCGCGCTTCCGCTAGCTTGGTGTTGGCTGGCCTGATCGCCCAAGGCAACACTATGGTTGACCGGATTTACCATATTGACCGTGGCTATGACCATATTGAAGAAAAATTGACACAACTGGGCGCCACCATACGCCGCGTACCCAAATAAGGTTTAAGGTTTAACTATGTTGACGATTGCCGTTTCGAAAGGCCGTATTTACGATGAAGCATTACCGCTACTCGCTGAGGCAGGCATTGTTCCCACCGATGACCCTAACACCTCACGCAAGCTGATTCTGGCCACTACCCGCGCCGAAGTGCAGTTGGTGATTATCCGCGCCACTGACGTGCCTACTTTTGTCGAGTACGGGGCTGCCGATTTGGGTATTGCCGGTAAAGATGTGCTGATCGAGCATGGTGCGGAAAACCTTTATGAACCCTTGGACTTAAAGATTGCCCGCTGCCGGTTGATGACCGCCGCCCATAAAAATGCACCTGCCATTAGCGGGCGGGTGCGTGTTGCCACCAAATATGTGAAGATTGCCGAACAGTATTTTGCCGCCCAAGGGGTGCAAGCGGAAATCATTAAACTGTATGGTTCGATGGAACTTGCCCCCTTGGTGGGACTAGCTGATTGCATTGTTGACTTGGTGGAGACCGGCAACACCCTACGCGCCAACGACCTTGAGCCGCGTGAACTGATTATGGATATCAGCTCGCGCTTGGTGGTCAATAAGGCGGCAATGAAGATGAAACATCAGCTGATTGCCGAATTGTTGGCGCAATTGGGGCAAGCGGTTGCAGCACGGTAATTATTAGGGACAAACCATGCCATGATCCAAAGACTATATGTTAACAATTTTAGATGTTTGGAAAATTTTGAACTATCATTGACAGGACTAAACTCCGCTCTGCTAATTGGCCGAAATGGCACGGGAAAAACAACCATTTCTTATGCGCTGGAAGTATTCCAACAAATCGGTCGTGGTAAAAACAAGGTTGGCGACTTGGTCGCACCTAACGACTTTACTCGCGGACATACCGATGTCCCCATGCGTTTTGAATTGGAAACCATTATTAATGGTCAGCTATACAAATACATCTTGGCTTTAGAATTGCCAGAAGGATTGAAAGAACTAAAAATCGCGGAAGAACAGCTGCTGATTGATGGCAAGCCTATATACTCGCGCAAAGGCGGAGAAGTTTCACTTTATAAAAACCCACAAAGTGATAAAACCGCACAAAACGAATCTTTATTTGTTATTGACTGGCATCTTGTTGCGTTGCCGATTATCCAGAAACAATCCGATAAAGACCCGCTGCAAGTATTTCAGTCTTGGCTGATGAGGATCATAATACTTTCGCCCATCCCTAGCGTCATGACTGGCGAGTCAAACGGATCAACCTTATACCCTAAAAGGGAAGTATCAAACTTTGGCGAATGGTTCACCGGTGTACTACTGCGCTATCCCGCCGCTTATTCCATTATTGATAAGCATATAAAGGCGATTATCCCAGATTTTGCCAGCATAGAAAATGAGCTGCTTGCCAAAGATGCAAGGGAGCTGACCATTCAATTCGCACTAGAAGGGAAAGGATCACTTAATATTGATTTTAAAAATTTATCTGATGGTGAAAAATGCTTTTTTCTGTGTGCATTGGTATTAGCTGTCAACAAATATTATGAACCATGCTTCTGTTATTGGGACGAACCCGATAATTATCTATCACTACCGGAGGTAGGGCATTTTGTTATGGCGTTACGCCATTCCTTCAAGCAAGGTGGTCAACTTTTAGTTTCATCACATAACCCACAAGCCATTGAGAGATTTTCTGATGAAAACACATTTGTCATTGACCGAAAAAGCCACTTAGAACCCACTTTAATCAGGCCACTTATAGAGCTACACAGAACAGGCGATTTAATCACCTCAATTATCTGTGGCGATATAAGCCTATGAATAAATATAAGCCCCACGTTGTTATTTTGCCTGAAGATGATGCTAACAAAGACATTGCCAATGGTTTTTTCTTAGAAGCTCCCTACAACCATAATTGCCAAATACTACCTTCTTGCGGTGGGTGGCATAAAGTCTTAGAAAAATTTATAAATGGCATAATCCCTCAAATGAATCAATATCCTTTGAAAGTAGTTATTTTATTGATTGATTTCGACCAAAAAGAAGATCGGGGAGCATACGTGAAAAACAACATCCCTAATGATTTGCAAGAAAGGGTATTTATTCTAGGTGCGCTTTCCGAACCAGAACAATTGAAAAAGGAATTTGGACTCAGTGGGTTTGAAGCCATAGGTGAAAAGCTTGCCAAAAGCTGTAATAACGACAGTAATGAGGCTTGGCTAAATCCTCTACTTTGCCATAACCAATGTGAGCTAGATCGCATTACCTCAACGAAAATATTTGAGGGTGATGGAAAAAAGCTTACAACCAAGCAAATTATATTTAACGCCGACTAATAGCTTATGCCTAACACCACCATAAAAAAACTCGACACCAGCCATCCTGATTTCAACCAACAACTGCAACAGCTACTGGCTTGGGATGAATCTGACGATTTGGACATACAACAGCGAGTCTTAGCTATCCTTGCCGATGTCCGCAGCAACGGTGATGCAGCGGTTATCAATTACACCAACCGCTTTGACCAACGCCACATCAGCACTGCCCACGAGTTGGAATTGCCCAAAGCCTCGCTAAAAGCTGCATGGGATGCCCTGCCAACGGCACAAACCGAGGCCCTGCAAGCCGCTGCCGCGCGCATATTGGCTTATGCCGAACAGCAAAAATTACAATCTTGGCAGTATACCGAGGCGGATGGCACGGTGTTGGGGCAAAAAATCACCCCGTTAGACCGCGTCGGCTTGTATGTGCCGGGTGGCAAAGCCGCTTATCCTTCTTCCGTGCTAATGAATGCCATACCCGCCAAAGTGGCAGGCGTTGGCGAACTGATTATGGTAGTGCCGACACCCAACGGTGAAACCAACGCATTGGTACTGGCAGCGGCTTACATTGCCGGGGTTGACCGTGTTTTCTCAATTGGCGGTGCCCAAGCGGTGGCGGCCTTGGCCTACGGCACGGAAACCATCCCTGCTGTCGCCAAAATTGTCGGCCCTGGTAATATTTACGTCGCCACAGCCAAAAAACTGGTGTTCGGTCACGTCGGCATTGATATGATTGCCGGCCCTTCGGAAATATTAGTGATCTGCGATGGCAAAACTAATCCAGACTGGATTGCCATGGATTTGTTTTCGCAAGCTGAGCATGACGAAAATGCCCAAGCAATTTTAATCAGTGATGATGATGGCTTTTTGGCAGCGGTTGCCGCCAGCATTGCTACACTGTTGCCAGACATGGAACGTGCCGAAATTATCCGTGCTTCGCTCAGTGCACGCGGGGCGTTGATTAAAGTGGCCAATTTGGCTGAGGCCGCTGAAATTGCCAACCTGATTGCACCTGAACACCTAGAATTATCAGTGGAAAACCCTGAAGCGTTGTGCGAGAAAATCCGCCACGCTGGGGCTATTTTTATGGGGCGGCATACCGCCGAAGCCTTAGGTGATTACTGTGCCGGCCCCAACCATGTGCTACCCACATCCGGCACGGCGCGTTTTTCCTCGCCTTTAGGTGTTTATGATTTCCAAAAGCGCACTAGCTTGATTAACTGTTCCGCTGAGGGAGCTGATAACTTAGGCAAAATCGCCTCTGTTTTGGCGCGTGGCGAAAGCCTGACCGCCCACGCCCGTTCTGCCGAATACCGCATCAAATAAGCCTATCCACAGCCAACTAGCCATGACCACCACAAAAAACCTTGCCGCCTCGTTGTTCCGTAAAGAAGTCCTTGCACTATCTGCCTACAAAGTGGCTGACGCACAAGGGCTGGTAAAATTGGATGCTATGGAAAACCCATATAGTTGGCCTGAAGCCATCAAGACCGAATGGCTAAACTGCTTGCGGGACAGCCCTATCAACCGTTACCCGGACCCCGAAGCCAAACAACTGACCGCTACCCTAAAGCAGCAAAACCAGATTGCTGACGATTGTGCACTGCTACTGGGCAACGGTTCGGATGAACTGATCCAATTGCTGCTGATGGCTTTGCCAGCCACCGCCAGCGTGCTTGCCCCCGTGCCGTGCTTTGTGATGTACAAGCAAATCAGCGATAGCTTAGGACTCAATTATATTCCTGTGCCACTGTTAGCAGACAGTTTTGAGCTGGATTTGCCGGTTATGCTGGCAACTATTGCCCAGCAGCAACCATCGTTGATTTTTATTGCCTATCCGAACAACCCCACCGGCAATCTATTTAACGAACAGGCTATTATCACCCTACTAGAAACCAGCAAAGGCTTGGTGGTGATTGATGAAGCGTATGCCCCCTTCGCGCAAGCCAGTTTTATGGACAGGCTGAAGGATTACCCCAACTTATTGGTCATGCGCACGGTTTCCAAACTGGGCTTGGCGGGGTTACGTTTAGGTTACCTGGCAGGACATAGCGACATTATTGGACAATTGAACAAAATTCGCTTGCCATACAACATTAACTGCTTGACGCAATTGAGTGTTGATTTTGCCTTATCCAAGCAGGGGCTGTTTGAGCAGCAAACTGCCGCAATATGCGCCGAACGGCAACGAATTTTTGACCGGCTGAACAGCTTTGCCGGTATCCACGCCTACCCAAGCGCCGCCAACTTCCTTTTGTTTCAGGTGCTTGATGGACAAGCAGAGCGGCTATTCGAGTTGATCAAACAACACGGTGTATTAATCAAAAACCTCAACCCGCAAGGCGGTTTGCTGAAAAATTGCTTGCGCGTCACGGTCGGCACGGCAGAGGAAAACAATGCATTTCTGGCGGCACTGGTTAGCGCATTAGGCTGATGGGCCAGTGGATTGGCGATAAAAAATACGACATTTTGTAAAAAAAACCACCCATTAGGCTTGCCCTGCCACTAATTATCAATACACTGTTTGATCATGCGGTTATAATAAGGCGGCTCAAAAGCTCGGGTAGCAGCCCAATAACGGCTGTAAAAGGATGCGGACAAAAAAGCTTGACCGCTTCATATCCACTGGCTTTAAATGGTATATTGGCTGGCAACAACAAACATGTGCGGCACAAGCACTGGCATAATCAGGAGAGTTTACCAATGAATATTGAAGGCGTCGATAAATCCAAACGCCAGTTTCTGACCACGGCATTGACCGTGGTTGGCGCAGTGGGGACAGGTTATTTGGCAGTCCCGTTTTTAGCTCAGATGCAACCAAGTGTCAAAGCAATGGCTGCAGGAGCCCCAGTGACCGTTGACATCAGCAAAATGGAGACTGGACAACTGTTGCGCGTAGAGTGGCGCGGCAAACCGGTGTGGGTGCTGAACCGCACCCAAGCGGTACTGGACACTTTAAAGTCGTTGGATAACGAGCTAAGCGACCCCCGCTCTGAAAAATCCAGCCAGCCCGAATCCAGCAAAAACCCTTACCGCTCCATCAAGCCGGAAATTTTGGTTGCCGTTGGCTTATGCACGCACTTAGGTTGCTCGCCCACTTTCCGTCCTGAACTTGCCCCCCATGATCTCGGCGAACGTTGGAAAGGCGGTTTTTTCTGCCCCTGCCACGGTTCTTGGTTTGATTTGGCCGGTCGTGTTTATAGTGGCGTGCCCGCGCCCACTAACTTGGAAATTCCACCGTACCGCTATATAACCGATAGCCAAATTATTATCGGTGAACCTGCTGGAGATAAAAGCGCATGAAACTTAACCGCTTTGCCCAAAGTGGCAACTGGATTTTAGATCGTTTCCCGTTGGCCCAATTGTGGAACGACCACATGGCGCATTATTACGCGCCCAAGAACTTTAACATCTGGTATTTTTTCGGCTCCTTGGCGTTGCTGGTCATGGTCAACCAATTTGCCACCGGCATTTTGCTGACCATGAATTACAAGCCCGATGCCAAACTGGCGTTTGATTCGGTTGAATACATCATGCGTGATGTCAACTGGGGCTGGCTAATCCGCTACATGCATTCCACCGGAGCCTCGGCGTTTTTCATCGTAGTGTACCTGCACATGTTCCGGGGCATCATGTACGGCTCATTCAAGCAACCGCGCGAATTGATCTGGATATTTGGCATGTTGATTTTCGTCTGCCTGATGGCGGAAGCCTTTATGGGCTACTTGCTGCCTTGGGGGCAAATGTCCTATTGGGGCGCACAAGTGATCATCTCCTTGTTCAGTGCCATTCCGGTGATTGGTGATGACTTGTCGCTTTGGGTCAGGGGCGATTATGTCGTTTCCGATGCCACCCTGAACCGTTTTTTCGCGTTCCATGTCATTGCTGTGCCATTGGTGCTGGTGATGCTAGTGTTTATGCATATTGTCGCCTTGCATGAAGTGGGTTCCAATAACCCCGATGGTATCGACATAAAAAAACTTAAAGATGTCAACGGCATTCCTCTTGACGGCATCCCGTTCCATCCTTACTACACCGTTAAAGACCTATTTGGTGTTGGCGTATTCCTGATATTTTTCACTACGGTCATTTTTTACATGCCGGAGATGGGCGGCTATTTCCTTGAACATGCCAACTTTATCCCTGCTGATCCGATGAAAACACCGGAACACATTGCTCCTGTCTGGTATTTCACACCGTTTTACGCCATTTTGCGGGCGATTCCTGACAAATTTGCCGGTGTCATCGGCATGGGCGGTGCTATCGTGGTGTTGTTCCTGCTGCCTTGGCTAGACCGCAATCCAGTAAGATCAATCCGCTACCGTGGCGGCCTGTATAAAAAAGCGTTGTTGTTGTTTATTATCAGCTTTGTTTGTTTAGGCTATCTGGGTACACAACCCGCCACGCCGACTGCCACTTTGTTTGCACGGATATTCACCGCCGTTTACTTTGGCTTCTTCCTGTTGATGCCGTTGTATACCCGCTGGGAAAAAACCAAACCTGTGCCCAATCGCGTCACCCATCACCATAGCTTGTTAGAAGACATTGAAGAACAGCTGCCAATCATCATTGAAGAAATGACCGAACTGAAGCCTGACCGACCAGAAATTGGTGATGACGCATTCAGGGGTTCTTTTTATTCAAGGCGGGCTAAGCCCGGCGGTGTCCGTCACGTTGCAACCCGTTTGGCAAACAGCATAAAAAAGAGCCTCGACTGATATGAAAACATTTACCAACACCCTGTTACTGTTGCTGTGCCTGTCTTTCGGTGCCCATGCCGCCGAACAAGTCGAGCTGCAAAAAGCCAATATAAACCCTAATGACAAAGCCTCATTATTGCGTGGTGCCAAACATTTTGTCACCTATTGCTTAGGTTGCCATTCCGCCAAATACATGCGCTACCTGCGCATCGCCTTGGATGAGCATGTCGATGAAAAAACCGTGTTGCGCGATATTGCCCCCGAAGGCGCGAGTATTTATGACCAGTTAAAAAGTGCCATGAACAAACATGACGCGGAAAAATGGTTTGGTACACAACCGCCAGATTTATCTTTAATTTCCCGCTCACGCGGGCCGGATTGGCTGTACAGCTACTTGAAAAGCTATTATGTGGACACAAGCCGTCCGTTTGGTGTGAACAATTTGGTGTTCCCTGACACTGCCATGCCCAACCCGCTATGGCAACAACAAGGCGAACAACACGCTGAAATCAGAAAAACTATTTGGGGCGGTCACACCGAACTGGAGCTGGTAAAACCCGGAGTCTTGTCCGAACATGAGTTCGACCGCATGGTCAATGATTTGGTCAACTTTTTGGATTATGTCGGCGAACCAGAAAAAGTCAACCGTGAAAGTTTGGGTAAATTTGTGCTGTTGTTTTTATTGGTGTTTACCGTCATTGCCTATCTGCTGAAAAAGGAGTACTGGCGCGACATCCATTAACATCGGCCACATTAAAACAGGGATGTTTTAAACCCCATATAAATCAGCTGCATATAGCTAAATCCATCTAATTATGGGGGCTTGTATGCTATAATGAACCTTTATATCTGCACTTCGCCTAAAGAGGTTGTTATTTGTGGCAAACATTATTACCCGTAAGTCTGTAATGACATTATTTTCGTCCCCGACTTGTCCAATGAGCCATTGTGCCCGTTTTGTCCTGTTCGAAAAAAATATTGCCGCTGATATAGAATATTACGACCCTAACAACGCGCCTGAAGATTTGCTTGAGCTTAACCCGACCGGCGTATCACCCACCTTGATAGAAAGGGATTTGGTGCTGTACGACTCGCGGATTATTATGGAATATCTGGACGAACGCTTTCCCCACCCACCCCTGCACCAAATGGACCCCGTTTCACGGGCCAACTCGCGTATGGTCATCAAGCGCATAGACCAAGATTGGTATCAGATGCTGGAGGAAATCTTGGGTTCCGGCGAAAAAAAAGCTGCCCGCGCCAAAAAGCTGTTGCGCGAAAGCCTATTGGCTTCCGCCCCTATTTTTGCTGCCCGACCCTACTTTATGGGTGAAGAGTTTTCGCTGATTGACTGTGCCATCGCCCCCTTGCTATGGCGCTTGCCCAGCATAGGCATTGATGTTTCGACCCCGGATGATGCCATCAACAATTACGCGCAACGGCTGTTCAGGCGGGCTGCATTCAAACGCAGCTTAAGCAATGCTGAAAAAGAAATGACAGAATTCCCCAAATAACCCCATAACCGCTAGCCTTCATGACTTCGCTTAAACCTTATTTGATCCGCTCCCTGTACGATTGGATTGTTGACAACCAGCTAACCCCACATTTGCTGGTGGATGCCACCAACCCTAACGCCATCTTGCCCATGCAGTTCGCCGAAGACGGTAAAATAGTGCTTAACATCCGTCCCCAAGCGGTACACGGACTAGACTTAGGCAATCAGCTGATTGAATTTCACACGCGCTTTAGCGGCGTGTCCATGCATATTGTCACCCCCACCTCAGCAGTGCTGGCCATTTATGCCAAAGAAAATGGCAAGGGCATGGTGTTCGACCCGGAATCGGAAAACGATGAAGACGGCAACGGTAGTACGCCCGAACCGGAAGTCAAGCCGCCTGCTCGGCCCACCTTGCGGATTGTCAAATAGCCGCTATTGCCTTGAGAATTGACCCAGATAACCGGGACTATGCCGCCTGCCGCAACCACGACCGCAACTAAGAGCAATGCGACCGGTTAGCTTATCCGCCAACCTTTTTTAGCCCATTTAAATTTGCATGGCCTTAATCCCCGCCCCTGTTGTCCGCTTTTACCACCGCATGGCATCGCCACCACATTTTTACGCCCTGACTGAAAAGCTTATGCCCTGGTTGGTAGCTATTTTTGTCGTGTTATTGGCGATTGGCTTATATGGCGGCCTTTATCTGGCACCGCCGGACTACCAGCAAGGCGATAGTTACCGCATCATCTATATCCATGTACCCAGTGCGTGGATGTCCTTGTTTATTTATGTGATGATGGCGGTAGCAGGGGCGATTGGCCTGATTTGGCGCATCAAGCTGGCAGAAATTGTCGCTATCAGCAGTGCCTCGGTCGGTGCCAGTTTTACTTTTATTGCCCTAGTCACCGGTTCGCTCTGGGGCAAGCCGATGTGGGGTACTTGGTGGGTTTGGGATGCCCGATTGACTTCTGAATTGATTTTGCTGTTTTTATATTTAGGGGTGATTGGCTTGTATAACGCGATTGACGACAAACGCACGGCATCCAAGGCAGTGGCGATTCTGGCCTTGGTCGGGGTGGTCAACATACCCGTTATCCATTATTCGGTGGAATGGTGGAACACCCTGCACCAAGGCCCTACGGTGACAAAAATGGACAAACCTTCCATTCATGTCAGTATGTTAGTGCCATTGCTGGTAATGGCGGCAGCCTTTAAATTTTATTATTTGATTGCCATGCTAAAACGGGCGCAACTGGAACTGTTACAGCGTGAGCGGACATCCGCATGGGTCAAAAAAATGCTGGCGGAGCAACAATAATGGACTTACAAACGTTTTTTGCCATGGGTGGTTATGCCTTTTATGTCTGGACCAGCTACGGCATTTGTTGTGTGGTGCTAGTGCTGAACGTTGTTGTAAGCATCCGCAAACGGCGGCAGTTTTTACGCCAACTGGCGCGTAAACAAGCACGGCAAAATTCATGAAACCAATAAGAAGACAACGTTTAATCCTGATTGTTTTGATGGTGGCAGGCATTGGGGCGGGGGTTGGCTTTGCCCTCAAGTCATTTAACGAAAACTTGATGTACTTTTTTTCCACCACTGATGTACTGGCAGGCAAAGCCCCGCCCGACCGGTTATTCCGCTTAGGTGGCATGGTGGTCAAGGGATCGGTGCAACGTCCGGGTGATGGCTTGACGGTGCATTTTAAACTGACGGACTACAGCAAAGAAGTGGCGGTGGAATATACCGGCATATTGCCGGACTTGTTCCGTGAAGGCCAAGGCATTGTTGCCAATGGCAAACTCGATGGACGCGGCGTGTTTGTCGCCGACGAAGTGCTGGCTAAGCATGATGAAAACTACATGCCACCAGAGGTGAAAGCCAGTTTAAAAAAACAAGCCGCTGGTAAGCCTGTTGAATAAACCCTGACTGTTGGACAGACTAAACGTTTCCTTAGGTGGGCTGTTAGCTGTAAAATCGGCATTTTTATATTTTTAATGGAGCACGTTTCCAATGGGTAGAGCCTACCAAAACCGTAAAGAGTCGATGGCCAAAACGGCCGGCGCGAAAACTAAAATTTATAGCAAATTCGGTCGCGAACTTTACGTCTGCGCTAAAGCAGGGGGCGTGGACCCTAGCGGTAATTTGGCATTGCGGGGGCTGCTGGAACGCGCCAAAAAAGCCCAAGTGCCGGCCCATGTGATTGACAAAGCCCTCGACAAGGCTAAAGGCAGTGGCGGCGAAGATTTTGCCCCAGCCCGCTACGAAGGCTTTGGCCCGGGTGGTTGTATGGTCATTGTCGATTGCCTGACCGACAACCCTAACCGCACTTTTAACGATGTGCGCCAGTGTTTTACCAAAACCAAGGCTAAAATTGGCATTCAAGGGGCGGTCAGCCACATGTTTGACCATACCACCATTTTGGCGTTTGTGCATGACGATGAAGACGCGGTTTTGGAAGCCTTACTGGCCGCTGATGTGGATGTGACGGATGTGGAAAGCGAAGACGGCAAGATTACCGTGTTCACTCCACCCGGCGATTACTTTAAAGCCAAGCAAGCCTTAATGGATGCCTTGGGCGAGGTGGATTTTGATGTTGATGAAATCCAATTTTTACCCAAAGGCAACACCGCCATCAGTGGCGATGACGTAGTATTGTTTGAAAAGTTCTTGGATATGTTGAATGAATTAGATGATGTACAGAACATTTACCACGATGCTGAATTTTAATATTATCCAGTATTTGAGTGCGGGTAAGCCGTTCGCCACCTCCTTGTAATTTTTTGGACGCACCGTGCATATTCATATTTTAGGCATTTGTGGCACTTTTATGGGTGGGCTTGCCGTTATTGCAAGGCAAATGGGCCACCAAGTCAGCGGTTCTGACCAGAATGTCTATCCGCCCATGAGTACGCAGCTTGAGGCACAGGGCATCCGCTTGATGGAAGGCTATCAGGCTGAAAATTTGGATGACAATCCTGATTGCGTCATTATTGGCAATGCCTTATCACGGGGCAACCCTGAAGTGGAAGCGGTGTTAAACCGTGGCTTAAGCTATGTCTCCGGGCCGCAATGGCTGGCGGAACAAGTGTTACGCAACAAATGGGTATTGGCGGTTGCCGGTACGCATGGTAAAACTACCACCACCAGTATGCTCAGTTGGATTCTGGAAGCGCAAGGGTTTAAGCCCGGCTTTTTGATAGGCGGCATCCCGTTGAATTTTGGCGTTTCGGCACGGCTGGGCGAGTCGGATTTTTTTGTGATTGAAGCGGACGAATACGATTCGGCATTTTTTGACAAGCGTTCAAAATTTGTCCATTACCGCCCGCGCACTGCCATTCTAAATAACTTGGAATATGACCACGCCGATATTTTCCCCGACTTAGATGCCATTAAGCGGCAATTCCATCATTTAGTGCGCACAATACCGGGAGATGGGCTGATTGTCTGCCCTGCCAACGACAGCAATATTAACGATATGTTGACTATGGGCTGCTGGACACCCGTGCAGCGCACGTCTATTAATGGCGATGCAGATGCGGCTTGGCTGGCACAGTTGCTGGCAGCCGATGGCAGCCGCTTTCGGGTGCTTGCTGATGGCCAAGATTGCGGTTGCGTGGATTG
>CAIYOW010000147.1 GCA_903927955.1 uncultured Methylococcaceae bacterium
CGAACGGCTAGAAAAACTGTTTGACCTGTACACCCGCATTACCACCGCCCCGCCCCCCCCCCCCGTGACCTGACGGTTAATGGCGAAAAAAATAAAAATGTAATTTTTTAAATGCTTACATTTTCATGCCCACGCGGAACAACCACAACCCGACGCGTGGGCACCAACAGCGTGCCCACCCTACGGCTGGATTCCGGAAATTCCTTTATGCCCTATGGGTATTTATGTCCCGTGGGTATGCTGGAATGACCGCTTAAATATCAACAGTAATATCAACAGTCAAATCGCAACCACTACCCCCTTCACTTCCATATCCTGACAATATTAGTAAAATCATCCGTCCAGACTGGCATATCAAAATATAACGGCATTTTCTGCCATTGCCCTAATGGGCTGAGTGCTAAAGGCTGCAAGGTGGCTTCTTGCCGCGCCATCACCACCCAATCGGTGCTGACTACCAAGGGCAGTTCTGCAACGGGCACAAATTCTTGCAGCAAGGCAGCCCAATGTTGTTGTTCGGCGTGGATGGACAGCACTTTTTTCAGCAATAAATGGCGGTTGGTGATGTGGAACGCTAATATGCCGTTGGGTTTTAGTTTTCTAAAATACAACTGCAAGGCTTCTTGGGTGAGCAGGTGGGTGGGTACGGCATCGGAACTGAAGGCATCCATCACCAGCAAGTCAAACTGCTGGTCGGGTTCTTGCGCCAAGGACAAACGCGCATCGGCAATGCGCATGGCGGCATGGGGTGCGCATTGGCTTAGGTAGCTAAAATAGCGGTCGTTTTTGGCGATGTCCACCACCAACGGGTCAATCTCGTAAAAAGTCCATTGTTGCGACGGCTTGGCATAACAGGCCAGCGCGCCCGCCCCCAAACCGACCACAGCAATACGCCACTCGGCATTGCTGCCATCAAATTCTTTAAACAACTGCCCCATTGGCCCCGGTTGGCTGTAATAGGTCAACGGTATTTTGCTTAACGCAGCGGGCAAGCGTTGCGCGCCGTGCTTGGTGGTGCCGTGGAACAGCTCGTGGTAGGTTTCCGGCTGGTTTTGTTCATTGGTCAGTTCGCTTTCACGCACTGCCAAGACGCCAAAAAAAGTCCGTTCTTGGAATATGGTATGCGAAGACAGCCCATGCACGCCCAAGGCCAAAAATATCACCACGCCGTTTGCCAAGGCATAAGCCAATGGCCGTTTTCTTAGTGTGAAGGTCAATACCACCAAGAAGATCAGTGTGATGACAATCACGTCAAAATAATCCAGCGGTTTGGCAAGCAGACCCTTCATGATAAGCCCGAACGCCAACAACAAGCCCGGCCCGGCCATTTCCAACAGCAACCGGCTGCCGGAAGGCCACTGCACACCGGGGCGCAGCAATAAGGCGGCGACAATCATGATGGGGTATTCGTACACACCATTAAACAACACCGGCGCGGCAAAGGTGTTGAACAAGCCACCTAGCATACCCGCAAAAGACATCACCAAATAGTATCGGGTCAAATATTCGGTGGGCGGGCGTTGTTTGGCTAGCTCACCGTGGCACACCATAATGGCGAAGAAAAAGGCGATCAGGTGCAGCACCAGATACATCCAATAGGGTAAATCTGCCGGATTGATGAATGCATAGGCAATAAACGGCACCAGAAAAAGCGCTTGCAGGCGCACCATCAGTGGGTGCAGCCGCTCATTCCATTGTGAAAACACCAGCACGAACGATAGCAGATACAGGGTCAGCGGAATAATCCACAGCAGCGGCACTGAGGCAATATCGGTGCTGATAAAATTGGTCAGACCCAGCAATAAGCTGGACGGTACAAACGCTAAGGCCAACCAATACAGTTGTTTGGGCCGGCTTAGCGGGGCTGCGGCAAGGGGCTGTTTGGCCGCGGGCTGGATAGTTTGCCGGTTTTGCCATAACACCGCCGCACAACCCGCCACCAACAGGCAAAGCAGCACAAAGCCTAGGCTCCAATAGCTTTTTTGCCCTGCCAAGCCGACATTGGGTTCCAGTAAAAACGGGTAGGCCAGCAATGCCAGCAAACTGCCCGAATTGCTGGCTGCGTATAAAAAATACGGGTCGTTGCTGTTACGGTGGCCAATTTGGGCGAACCACTTTTGCATCAGCGGAGCGGTGGTGGACACTACGAAAAAAGGCAGGCCAATAGCCAATAGCAGCACCCATAATAACCAAAAAGTCGGGTTGCCCGCGTTAGGTGGTGTCAAGTCGAGCGGCAAGGCCACCGGTAAGGCGACAAAACTGACCAATAGCAGCAAACCATGCACCAGTATTTGCCGATGCACGGGCAGGTAGCCGGACAACACGTGGGCATAGCCATAACCTAAAAACAACACGCTCTGGTAAAACACCATGCAGGTGTTCCAAACCGCTGGCGAGCCGCCCAGTAAAGGCAGCAACAGCTTGCCGAACAACGGCTGCAAGACAAACATCAGTAAGGCGCTGATGAACAAGGTGGCGGCATACAGCACAATCTGTGGCAGTGCGTGGCGGGGTGGCAGGACTGGACTTGGGTCGATGGATTGGCTTGGGGTCATGGTTGGGCTTTATTGTTATAAGTATTTTGGTAAGTATCAATACGCTAATAATAAAGCATTTATGGGCATAAGCCGTAACAGAGCTTAGCTTACTGTATGTTATGCGGGCTTTTTCGCTGTACCCTGACCAGCATAGCCTGTAATCGGAGGCTTTTAAAACACGCACTTAGCATTAAATAGCCACCAGCGTTATAATGCAGACTTTGCAAATCTTCTGCCGTTGCCGTCCGCTTGCCAGCCTTATGAAAATACTTAATCTTTATTTTAAAAATATCAACTCATTAGAAGGCGAGAACCGGGTAAATTTTGAACAACCCCCGTTTACCGATACCGGCGTGTTTGCCATAACCGGCCCTAACGGTTCAGGCAAATCCAGCATCCTTGATGCCATTACCTTAGCTTTATATGGCGAAACGTTCCGTTTTGACCGACCGGCCGGTTTTGTCATGACCCAACGCAGCGCTGAATGTTTTGCCATTATTGAATTTGCCCTAGCCAACGAAAAATACCAATCAAGCTGGCGGGTGCAGCGCGCAGGCGGTCAGACCGAAGGCGAATTGCTGCCCGCCGACATGCAGCTTGTCCGCTTAGGTGATGGCACGGTGCTGGCAAACGGCGTGGACAATGTCTGCAAGCAGATATTGGCAGTCACTGGCATGGATTTTCACAATTTCACCCGCGCCATTTTGCTGGCACAAGGCAATTTTGCCGCGTTCCTGAACGCGCTGGACAGCGAGCGCATGGCCATTTTGGAAACTATCTTAGGCACTGACATTTACGCGGATTACAAAAACGAGGCGTTTGCCAAAGCCAGCCAAGCACAACAAGGAATTGATGCATTAAAACAGCAATTGCAAGATATACCGCTATTGCCAGCCGAGCAACTGGAAGCCAACGAACAGGATTTGGCGGATTTTGAAGAGCAAGCGCACAGTTTGCGCGAGGCTAAGAAAGTACTTCAGTACCAGCAACAAGCCCAGTTCCGGATAACCGGCCTGACCGAGCAACTGGACTGGCAAAAACAAGGCGTCGCGGACACCCAAGCCCAGCTACAGGCCAATACAATGGCCTTGGCGCAGATAGATAGCCAACAAGCCGCCGCCGATTTTACAGCGGCATTGGATGAAGTGGCCCAAGGCGAACAGGACATCAAGCGCAGCCGTACCGCGCTGACCGCCTTAAACGATGAATTGCAACAGATCAAGTTACGTCTCGGCAACGCCCCGATTGCCGAAGCCGACCGCTCCAGGCCGTTTGCCGAACAACTGCAAAATATCAGCGCATTAAAATCACAGGTCAACCTGCTGGCAGCCAACCAGCAATCGGAAACCAGCCTTTGGCAGTCGCTGGGCATACAAATCAACGAAAAAAAGGCGACCTTGGCGGAGCTTGACAGTTGGCTGCAAGCACAAGCCAAAGATGAATTTCTGCTAAATCACTTTCCAGACACCGCACAGCTTAAAAAATTACGTCAGGACTTGGCAGAGGCAAGCCAACAGCAAGTGTTGCTGGCGAAATCCGCCAAACAAACCTACAGTGCTTTACAGTCCAGCACCACCACACTGGACAAAAAAAGCCAGCTTGGCAAGCAATTGCAACAACAGCTGCAACAAGCCGAACAGCAATTGCAAGACTTGGCGGACGGCAAAACCTTTGCGGATATAGAATCTTTGGCTGAAGAACAGCAGCAGCGTGTGAAAGATTTCACCGTGCTGAATAAATTGGCTGAGGCTTATGACAAATTGGCGGGCAACAGCGGTTTTTTGGGCCTGTTTCCCGGCAAAGCACCGGAAGTGTTGTTGGATCCGGTGGCCTTGGCGGGTGATTTGGCGATAGTGCGTGAAGAATTTAAACGCGAGCAAAATATTGCCCTTACCCTAGAAAATGCCGTATTAAGGGAAGGTTTGTTCAAAAAGATGCATGATGACCGGAAGCATCTGGCCCACAACACGCCTTGCCCAATGTGCGGCGCATTGCAACATCCTTACGCCCAAAGATTGCCGGTTATGGCCGACTCAGTGCAGGCTTTGGCAGACCAGCACATTAAAGTGCGGACACTCACCGCGAAAATTGACAGCACTGAAAAGCAGATTGCCATAGCGCAAAAGCAACAAGACAAACATCAGGCCAAACAAATCCGCATCCAGCAACTACAAGCCGAATGGGCTTTATTATGCAACCGTCTCAACGCCGCCGACCAGCAATTGGGCATTGGCAGTCTGGCGAAGATAAAAGACTTGCTGCAAACCGAAACCGATGATTTAAAAAACATCAGCACACTGCTCAACAATCACCGCCGCCAACAAGCCACTATTGATAAGCTGAACGTGCAGTTAAGCAAAAACGCTGGCTTGGTGGCGCAGCTGCAAACCGAAACACAAACACTGGATGCCGCTTGGCAAGCCCGTTCTGCCGAACAACTGGACAACAATGCCTTGGTGTTGAAGCTTCAGCAAGAAGAGCTGGCACTGACCGCAACCGTGGCGGAGCAATTGGCTTTATTGGGCGAGACTATGCCCGCAGCCGGGCAAGAAGACGCGCTGTTTGACCGCCTTAGCCAACGTAGACAAGCCTATCTTGAATACAGCGCACGGCACACGCTGTTTAGCAATGACCTTGCTACGCTGATCGCAAAGCAAGCTGTTTGCCAAACAGAAATAGACCAATACAACCAGCAGCTAGGTGTTTTCAACAATAAACTACAAGCAGAAGAGCTGATTGGGTTGCATTTGGCGGCCATTGAAAAGCACAAGCTGATTGCCGACCAAGCCCAGCAATTGGCGCAACAAGAGATTGCAGCGGAGGTCGTCAGACAAGCATTGCAAAACCGCTTGCAAGCCAGCCCATTTGCCAACATTGATGCATTGCAGGCGGCGTTGCAATGGCTGGCAACCCGTCCGCAAGTGCAGAAAAAACAAACCGAGCTGGAAGCCTTGCTGGCACAAAAAACGGCCGAATGGGATAGCCTTAACCAGCAGTTGCAACAACAGCTTGCTGAAGCCGCCGAAATGCCCAAGCCAGAAGTGTTGGCGGAGCAGCTAAAAGGTAATGCCGAGCAATTGTCGATTGCCCAAATGGAACTGCAACGCTTGCAAAAACTGGTGCAAGAACAACAGCAATGGCAACAACAACAGCGCCAGCTGTTGGTGCAATTGCAACAACAGGAAGAGCGCGCCCAGCCACATTTACAAGAGGCCGAGCGTATCCGCAGCGAAAGCGGTATGGTGTTGCGGCGCAGGGTGCAAAGCCAAGTTGCCGGACGCTTGCTGGAATCAACCAACACCATGCTGGAAAAAATCAGCGGCCGTTATTATTTGCGCCAAGCCGCCAGCGAACAAGGCTTGGCATTAGAGGTCGAAGACACCCTGCAAGGCAATATGCGGCGCTTGCCCAAAACCTTATCGGGCGGGGAAAGCTTTGTAGTCAGTTTGGCACTGGCGCTGGGGCTGTCAGAATTGGCTAGCAATGGCAAATCGGTGGATTCGCTGTTTCTTGACGAAGGCTTTGGTAATCTTGATTCGGAAGCCTTGTTCACCGTCATCACCACGCTGGAAAGGCTGCATACCCACGGCAAAATGGTTGGTGTGATTTCCCATGTGGATGTGGTGAAGAAGCGCTTTAAAGCACAATTGCAGATGGTCAAAAAACCGAATGGCATGGGGGCCTTGAAAAAAGCATCCTAATGGCGGGTAACGACGGCTAGCCATAACCGCCGTACTAAAATGTATCACAACGGCCAAGGCAGGTTAAAATAACGGCTTTATTGATGATGGTAAAACCATGACTGCAAATTTTAATTTACGTTGGCTCAATGTTTGGGTGTTAAGCGTTATCTTGCCTATGCTGCTGGCTTGTGCACCGGCTGAAGATGTCGAAAAATTCAGCGGCTATGCCCAAGGTACAACCTACCATATCAGCTATGTGGCAGTGCCGGGCAGCGCTGTACCAGCGGTAAAAAAGCGGGTGGAAGATGAGTTGGTCAGGCTTGACCAACAAATTTCCAATTACCGTAGCGATTCTGCCATTGAGCGGTTTAATGCCAACCAAACCACCGAACCGCAGGCGGTGGGTGAGGAAATCATTGCTTTAATCAAGCAAGCCCGTGTCGTCAGCGAAGCCAGTAGCGGTTGCTATGATCTGACCATCAAGCCATTGTTTGATTTATGGGGTTTTAAGGCCGACAAATTGAATATCCCCGATGCCCAACATCTGCAAACAGCTTTGCAGCAAGTGGGTTTCAAGCAGCTTGAGATAGTGGATAGTAGCCATATCAGCAAAAAAAATCCGCAACTTAGGGTTGATCTAGGCTCTATAGGACAAGGTTATAGTGTCGGGCGGCTTGCCGGGCTACTGGAACAGCAAGGCATCACCAGCTATCTGGTGGAAATTGGCGGCGAACTGCAGACCCGTGGCGAAAAGCCGGGCGGCAAAGCGTGGAAAGTGGCGCTGGAAAAGCCTTTGCCGGGCGAGCGTACCTTGCAAAAAATCATCACCATCAACCGTACAGAACCGATGTCGGTGATGACATCAGGCACTTATCGCCATTATTTCGATGCCAACGGCAAGCGCTACAGCCATATCTTAGATGCCCGAACAGGCAGTCCAGTTGACCATAACACGGTATCGGTCACGGTGTTTGATGCCAATCCGACCTTGGCGGATGCTTGGGGTACGGCTTTATTGTGTTTAGGGGGTAGCGAGGCAATGGCAGCCGCCAACCAAGCAGGGATTGCCGCTTTGTTTATCGAGCAACAAGGCGATGCGTTTATTGAACAGGCCAGCGAACCCTTGCAGCAACTAAAAGACACGGTTGTTATTGAAAAATGAGCCTGTGCTTGCAAAACCTTAACGAAGGGGGCGGCAACACCATCCCTCCCCCAACGATAACCGGTGACCGCCCGACGCTAATGGCACTTGCCGCATTGGTTGTGTTGCTGCATGGTGGGTTGGCGTTCTGGTTAGGGCGGGCGGCGGTCAATCCACCGTTGCTCAAGGAAAAAGTGATTGAAATAGCTATGGTATCAGTAGCGGCCCCCAAGTCTGCAAGTAAACCCGCCGCCGCACCCACTGCTGATAAAGCGGTGGTTAAACCCGCCGCCAAGCAACCGCCGCCGGTAGCCAAAGCTGTGACGGCTAAAGTAGCAGTGCCAGCTGTGCCTAAAAAACCCACGCCAGCCAAACCCAAGCCGGTCATTAAGGAAACCCTGCCTACGCCGGTTATGCCGATGCCGATAAGTCCGCCATTAGCCGCGCCGCCGGTCAGCCAAGCTACCACTCATACCGATGCGGTAGCCGCCCCCCCCGCCGACACTGCTAAAGCCAATCCGCCCACAGCCAGCACAGTAGCGCCGGATAATAGCAGTGCCAGCAAAGCTTCAGAAGGCAATCCGGTGGCCTGTATCGATTGCCCGCAGCCCGACTACCCTGCCGCCGCCCGCCGCCGCAATATGCAGGGGGTGGTGCAGCTTAAGCTGGAATTGTCTGCCGAGGGCAAAGTGGTCAATGTCACCGTGTTGCAAAGCAGTGGTCATGAGTTGCTGGACGAGGCCGCCGTTGCTGATGTCCGCGAGTGGCAATTTGCACCCGGCCAGCAGGGCGTACCCCGAACCGCCACGCAACGGATTACCTTTAAAATGTAACCGTGCCTATCATTGCACATTATTGGAGACCTCAATGCCTTACTCAGTAGCGCCAGAAGCGATTGCCGACAGTACCCTGTACATCCTACTGGCCTTTTCTGTCATCACTTGGACACTCATCCTGTTCAAAACGTGGCAGTTGTTCAGCAACAGCCAAGCCAACCGGCGCTTTAACCAAGTGTTTTGGCAGGCGGCAGACTTGTCAGCAGCGGAAAACTTGCCCGATGCGGTGTTTATCGGCTCGCAAGCCAATATGGCGCGGCAAGGCTTCACGTGGCTTAAAGAGAGCCGCGAGCAGCACGGCAAAAACCTTAAATATTCCGGCCTCCCTTCAGAATTGTTGGAACATGCCTTGTTGGAACAATTGCAACAAGAGCAGCGTAGGCTGGAAAATGGCCTGACCGTACTCGCCAGCATTGGCAGCACCTCACCTTTTGTCGGTTTGTTTGGCACGGTCATGGGTATTATGCACGCCATGCATCAGATCACCGAAAGCGGTTCCACTAGCTTGGATGTGGTGGCCGGCCCGATTGGTGATGCCTTGGTGGCGACCGCTATCGGTATTGCCGTTGCGGTGCCAGCGGTATTGGCCTATAACTTTTTTCTGCGCCGCACCAAGCATCAGCGCGCGGAAATGGAAAATTTTTTGGTCAGTTTTAGCCATGTGGTGTTCAATAAACCCGCATCTTTGGAGCAGTAAGCATGGGCTTTAAACCACAAGGCGACGGCGAAGAAGCCATGAGCGAAATCAACGTCACACCTTTGGTTGATGTGATGTTGGTATTGGTGATTATCCTGTTGGTCACTGCCCCTCTGCTGACCCAATCGGTCAAAGTCAGCTTGCCCAAAACGGCCAAGACCCATGCCGATACCGAACAACAACCCATGCAATTAGGCATTGATGCCCAAGGTATCATCACCCTAAACAAAGCGCCGGTTGCGGATGTGGCGGCATTGACCTCGCTATTGCAAAAACAGCAAGCAGCCCACCCCGATACCATCGTGCATATCTATGCCGATCAAAACGTGCTGTACGCTAAAGTGGCACAAGTGATGGCGGCGGTCAAACACGCAGGCATCAGCCAATTGGCGTTTGTCACCTTAGAAGAATAAGCCCTTGCAGCTAGCTTAGCGGGCGAGAGAATAACTTCCCCCATTATCTGAACCATGCCTAAATGCCCCCCCGCCTATTGCCTAACAGCTTTTCTGGCATCGGACAACAAACGTGCTGATGGCCTGATGGTACTGGCTGGCGTGTTGTTCACGCTTGCCTTCGCGCCATTCAATCTGGCCTATTTTGCCCCGCTCAGTTTGGCCTTGCTGTTTGCCAGTTGGCGCACAGTCAGCCCACAGCGGGCGGCTATCAGGGGTTATGCCTTTGGCTTGGGTTCATTCGGTTTGGGCGTGTCTTGGGTGTATGTCAGCATCCATGATTTTGGCGGGGTCGGTTTTTGGCCCGCCGCGCTGGTGGCTTTGCTGTTCTGTTGTTTTTGGGCATTGTTTCCGGCTTTGGCGGGTCTACTGTCGGCACTGGGTCGAGACGCCAGCGGCCTGACCATGCCACTGCTGTGGCTAATGGTGGAATTTGTGCGCGGTTATTTGCTTCTGGACGGCTTCCCTTGGCTGCAAGCCGCTTATTCACAAATGGGCACCCCGTTAGCCGGTTATGTCCCTTTGCTGGGGGCTTATGGCACGGGTTTTTTGCTGGCAGTTAGCGCTTGGGCGCTGCTACACGGACTGGAAGGGTTGGCAAAGCGGACACGCTGGCCTTGGCTGTTGATCGTGTTGATAGGGGCAGTGGGGGGCTTGCTTCAGCAAATCACATGGACAACACCAGCCGGGCCACCCCTGCAAGTGACCCTACTGCAAGGCAATATCAGCCAAGACCAAAAATGGCTACCGGAAAACCGCCTTAACAGCTTGCGTTTGTACCAGAAAATGACTACCGAACATTGGGATTCGCAATTGATTATCTGGCCGGAAACGGCAATTCCGGTGAACTTGTCAGTTGTGCAAGATTTTTTTATTAAGCCACTGGCTGAGGCGGCAAAAGCCCACCACACCGATGTAATGGTCAGCTTGCCCGAAGACAGCGAACAAGACGACATACTTTATAATTCAGTGATGTTGTTAGGGCAAGAGCCGGGCGTGTACCGTAAAAACCACTTGCTGCCGTTTGGCGAAACTATGCCTTGGCGGCCTTTTTCCACTTGGGTGATGGCGCAATTGAATCTGGCTTTAGGCGACCTTGCATCGGGCGGCGACCAACAGCCCTTGCTTAAAACCGCTGGCTATCCGTTTGCCACTTCCATTTGCTATGAAGACGCGTTTGGCGAGGCCGCCATTGCCGCTTTGCCCGCCGCCGCTTTTTTGGTTAATGTCACCAATGATGCGTGGTTTGGCCACTCCCTTGAACCTTATCAGCATTTACAAATAGCCACCATGCGCGCGTTGGAAACTGGTCGCTATCTGCTCCGCGCCACCAACACCGGTGTGACTGCCGTTGTGGCCCCGAACGGTACAATTATCGCCCAAGCCCCGCTGTTTACCCAGACCGCCTTGACCGCCCGCATTATCCCAATGCAAGGCCGTACACCTTACAGTTATTGGGGCGATGTGCCCGTGGTGGGCGTGTTATTAGTGGGGCTGATGGTTTTGTTAATGGCCCGGCACAAAGCAAACAGCCAATGACAGTGGCGCGCCCGCCTACCCGCCACAACACGCTTAGGGCAGTGTGCTATACACTGTTATGCCTAAGTGTTCCGGTATCGGTACTGGCCAAGGCAGGAAAAAAAGGCCACCCCACCAAAAAAGTGGATGTCCGGCCCAACACTAACGATAACGATGTATGGACTTTTGCGTTAGAAACGGATTTTTACGAGTCCACCACCTACCTCAGCCCCACGGTTGATTTTTCATCAACGGATGGTTGGGATTTGCAGGCGGCTTTTTACAACATCCCCATTAATGGTGGTGGCGCACAAAATTACGAATGGGATAGCTACCTTAACCTGTCCAAAACATTCAACCTCAATAGCCAATTTAAGGCACTAGCTGGCTTGCAAAATGGCACCACCTTATTCTCAAGCAACCGGCAATGGCATAATTTTGACTACGGCTTACTGATCTATCAGCCATTCCCGTTTATCAACCTACATGCCGGCCCCTATTGGGCCAACAAAGCCCTAGCCACCACGACGGATGTGTTGGGCTATACCACCGGTTTTAGTGTGGCGTTCAACCGTAACCAATGGCTTTTTCAGGGTGATTATTACAGCGGCCATAACAATGTTTCGGGGGCGGTGGTCAATCTTTATTACCAAGTGTTGCCCAAAGCGCAACTATATATGGGCGTGGGTGTGCCAGAAACGGACTCCGGCAACGAGTTTTATGGCATTACAGGGCTAAGCGTGTCTTCCCAATAAATACCAACCATTGCTAAAAATGCTTGCCGCATGGTCAGTCTGGCGGGCATAAAATACAAAATATTTAGGATAATGTTGGCATCTGACCTTTTCGCTGGCAAACTGTACCGATAAAATGGGCATAACACCAATAACTACCTGTCTTAAGCAATAATAACAATAGGATAAAATAAAAATGCGTAAACCATCACTCAACTTGACAGCACTTCTGTTAGCCGTCACCCCGCTGGCTGTTTCTGCACTACCGCTAGATAAGGCCAGTGTGCCAGAAAAAGTGACAGAACAGCTCTATAAACGCCACCCTAATGCCATTGATGTGGTGATTGAGAAAAAAAACCATTACAAACAAGACCTCTATCTCATAGAATTTAAAGACCATGATGAGGCAAAAATGGAATATTTCCGCAGTAACGGGCATTTTTTTGTTGCCGGTGTCACCGTTCCCTCGCCCAAAACATCCGACATGCTGCCGCTGAACAACGCCGCCACCTTGACCGCCGCTTTTTCCAATTACGACATCAGCAAAGCCATTATGGTGGTTAACCCTAATGGCGTGGGCGAAGAGTTTGACTTTATCATCCATAATGCCGAAGGTGACTGGGATGTTGCCATGGACCGCAAAGGCAACCTCACCGCCAAGCAAAAACGCTGAAGGCAATAAGGGCAAGTGCGGGGTAGCCGCACTTGCCTAAAATTGGATTGGAGCGATTGAAGCAATCCGTAAAACATGAAAATAGTCATTGAGCCAATGCTAAACCACAAATTTTAATGCTGGCAGCGCAGTGGCTAAGTTATAATCTTACGATGATTTTCCCTTTAAGCGGAATAGAAAGAATTCAATAACCCACAACTCCCATTCAAACAAGAGGTGCATCATGACGGTAGCTAACCCCCACATGACACGCCTGTATAGCAAATTAAAAACAGTCGGTTACACGCGCAGCTATATCCAATCGTTATTGCCTGATTGGTGGGATGACCAAATAGCCGCAACGCCCGCCGGATTTCAGCAAGCCAGCCTGATACTGGGGCAAACGTTTGGCGTCCGTGCTGAAAGTTTGTGGTCAGAAAATGCCGAACCCGCCCTAAATTTACCGCAAGGCATTCGCTTTAAACATCGTGAAAATATCGCTGCCGATGATTTGGGCATTGCCTGTGCCGTGGCGCGTGTGCTTGCCAGCATTGTCCTAAAAGCTTTTCCCGAGCAACCACGGCCTGAGTTTTATACCGATGCCAGCGAATTGCGTAAACAGTTGCTCAACGGCAAGCCTTGGATTGGCTTTGCGGATGTGCTGGCACATTGCCTTAAGTTAGGGATTCCCATTATCCATCTGCAACATTTGCCCAAACCAGCCAAAAAGATGGAAGGGTTGGCTTTTGAACATCAAGGCCGACCGGTGATTGTGCTGACCCAAAAAAAACCGCAAGGCTATATGCTGTTCGATTTGGCGCATGAACTGGGGCATATAACCCTAGGGCATGTGACCGCCGAGCGTACGGTTATTGACCAAAAGATTGATGCCGATGCCGAAGACGAAGACGAGCGTGCAGCTAACCGTTTTGCCTTAGAGTTATTGACCGGCGATCCCGAATGTAAGATTGTGCCCACAGGCCGTAACCTTAACGCCAACGAACTGGCTAGTGCGGGGCTGCATTATGGCGAGAAAAACCAAATTGACCCGCTGCACATCGTTCTGAATTATGGCCACAGTAAGCAGCATTGGGCGGTTGCCAGTGCAGCCATTAAACTCATTGCTAAAGACACACCCAGCGATCAGGACATTTTACGCACCACCCTTTTGCAAGCGCTGGCTCTGGACAGCTTGAACGAAGACGATTATGCCCTGCTACACATCCATCAGAAAGGAAACGCTGATTGATCGTTTTGGCCGATAACGACATCCTGCTCAAATTGGCGCAATGCGATTTGTTGGATGCCCTTCCAGCTATTCTTGGACAAGAATGGTCGGCTATTTTTATTTCCCCAACGGCAAAATATCAATTGCTGCCTAAAAATCCTGCTAAAGCCCTGAGCAAATGCGGCAATGAAGAAACATTGGCAAGGCTTGCCGCTTTTCTTGAAAACGCCCAAACCGTACCTGCCGTCAACAATACTCAATTGCTCGCCCTGCTGGACACTATTGATGGCATTGACGGCGGCGAAAAGTTTTTATTTGCCGCTGCCGTTGAAATAGAAAATCCTGTGCTGATCACAGGTGATAAACGCGCGTTACGCGCTTTACTAGCCCATCAATCAAGCTTGCCAACCGTGTTTGCAAGCTTACAAAATACCGTAGTTACTTTTGAAAGTGCCATTTTATTGGCAATGCGGCTGTTCGGCTTTGCTATTGTCAAACAAAAGCTGCTAGGCTCACCCAAGCCCGACGGCACATTGCGATTGGTGTTAAAAAGCGAAACCGGTGAGGCGGATTTTGTGGAATGCTTGTGTTCTTACTCAAAACAAGTTCTGCCATTTTTGGCTTTGAAAGCGCATTTGCCGCAGCAACTTACCAACTTAAAGGACTAATCCCAAACCATGCCCCTACTTGACTGGCCCAACAAACCAGAGGCCGTGCACTCTGTGCAGAAAGTGCCGTACCGCTTGCTGCAAGCCGTGCCGGAATTGGCAGCGGGCGATGTCGACAGCCAAAACATACTCATCCAAGGCGACAATCTGGAGGCGTTAAA
>CAIYOW010000148.1 GCA_903927955.1 uncultured Methylococcaceae bacterium
GCCGGATTCGGCGAACTGGGTGAGGCAGGCAAGCGCTTGCAGCAGGAAATTTTAGATATTGCCCATTTATACGGCATCCGTATGATTGGCCCCAATTGCTTGGGGATTGCCCGCCCTGATAGTTTTTTGAACGCCACCTTTGGCGATGGGGTGGTTAAAGACGGCACACTGGCTTTGTTGTCACAATCGGGTGCTGTTTGCACGGCCATTTTGGATTGGGCGAAGGCACAAGACATTGGTTTTTCCACGGTGGTGTCAATGGGCGGTGCGGCGGATATTGATTTTGGCGAAGTGCTGGATTATCTGGCTACCGATAGCCACACCACGGGTATTTTGATGTATGTGGAAGGTATCCGAGATGCCCGCCGTTTTTTAAGCGGCCTGAAAGCGGCTGCGCGGTTAAAACCGGTGATTTTAATCAAGTCCGGTCGGCATGAAGCGGGCTGCAAGGCGGCAATGTCGCATACCGGGGCAATGGTGGGCGGTGATAATGTTTTCAATGCCGCTATTGAACGGGCTGGCGTGGTGCGCGTCTATAGCATAGATGAGCTATTTGCTGCGGCGCGGGTGTTAGCCAATAATGTCGTGGTTAAAGATGACCGCTTGGCGATTATCACTAATGCCGGTGGCCCTGGGGTGATGAGTACTGACCGCGCGGAGGATGTGGGGATAACGATGGCGACCTTGAGCGATGCCAGTTTGGCGGCCTTGGATGCAGTATTGCCGCCGCATTGGTCGCACGCCAATCCTATTGACATTTTGGGTGATGCCACTTCCGAACGTTACCAACAGGCCTTGGCGGTGTGTCTGGATGAACAGCAAGTTGATGGTGTGTTGGTGATTTTGACACCGCAAGCGATGACCAACCCCAGCCAAGTGGCGCAATGCCTGATTGATGGGGCCAAAAATAGCAGCAAACCGGTGTTGGCTGCGTGGACGGGCGGTGCTAAGGTGCAAGCGGGGCGAGATTTGTTTGCAGATAGCACCGTCGCGCATTTCAATACCCCGGAAACGGCGGTTGACGCATTTGCGTTTTTGGCCCGTTACACCCGTAACCAAATCTTGCTTAAACAAATCCCCGCACCTGATGGTACGCCCGCCACACACGATGTGGAAGGCGCGCGGCTGATTATCGATCGGGTTTTATCGGAAGACCGCGATATATTGACCGCACAGGAAGCAAAAGCCGTGCTGGCTGCTTTCCATATTCCGGTGAATCTGACCGTACCGGTTTTTTCTGCCAAGGATGCCATGATTGCCGCCGAAACACTGGGCTTTCCGGTGGTGCTAAAAATCAATATGTCGGCCTTTAGCCATAAATCTGATATTGGCGGTGTGCGGCTTAATATCCAAAGTGTGCAGGACGTTTCGCGGCACTTTAGCGAAATGGAGGCGGCAATCAAGCAAAAATACCCTGATATCCATACGGTGGGCATGACCGTGGAGGCTATGTTCAAATCGGCAAATGCCCGTGAACTGATGGTGGGGGTGGTGCGGGACCCTGTTTTTGGCCCAGCCATCAGTGTGGGCTTAGGTGGGACATTGGTGGAAATTTTGCAAGATAACGCCATTGCCATCCCGCCGCTAAATACTTACATGGCGGAGCAAATGCTCGCCAAAACCAAGGCGGCAAAATATCTGAAGGCTTTCCGCCAAATGCCGGCTGCCAATGAGCAAGCGGTGCTTGATGTTTTGCTGAACGTTTCGGCGATGGTGAGCGAGTTGCCGGAAATTCTGGAGCTGGACATTAACCCATTGATGGTTGATGAACAGGGGGCGATTGCCGTTGATGCGCGTATTAAAGCCCACAAACCGCACCAGTTAAGCCGTTATGCACACATGGCAATCCATCCCTATCCGCACGAGCTGGCGCAACGGCAGCAATTGGCCAACGGTGCCAACATCACCCTGCGGCCGATACGTCCGGAAGATGCAGAGATGGAAAGCCATTTCGTTGACCGCCTTTCGGAACGCAGCAAGTATTTCCGCTTCCGCCAATCTTTGCAGGCGTTAACGCCTGATATGTTGGCGCGTTTCACGCAAATTGATTATGACCGGGAAATGGCTTTTGTGGCAGTCACTGAAGATGCCAGCCTGCCCAAGGAACTGGGCGTAGGGCGTTATATTATTAATCCGGATGGTCGCTCAGCGGAATTTGCCTTGGTGGTGGCGGACGATTGCCAGTGCCTGGGTATTGGTTCGCGCTTACTGATCATTTTAATGGCTACTGCCAAAGCCAAAGGGGTTGCCGTGTTTGAAGCGGAAGTGCTGACTGGCAATACCGGCATGTTGGCTTTGCTGGCTAAACTGGGTTTCACTATTGAACCGCCCCACACCGGCAATGAGCTGATGCGGGTTTATAAGCCATTATAAAAAAAGCTATCACACCTAAAATGGAAGATTGCGGACACTGCTTTAAACCAGTGATGCAGGTAAAAAAATAAGCCGTCAAACCGATATTGCATTAAACTGGCTTTTTTCGCCATTTTGTAACAAAGCTATTAGCCGACTGAAGAAATGATACTGTTCACTAAAATGCACGGCCTCGGCAATGATTTTATGGTTATTGATGCCATCAACCAAGAGGTTGCGCTAAGTGCGGAACATATCCGCCAACTTTCTGACCGCCATTTTGGTGTGGGTTTTGACCAGCTGTTATTAGTGGAGCCACCTCAAAGCGATAATGCCGATTTTAAGTACCGTATCTTTAACGCCGACGGCAGTGAAGTGGGGCAATGCGGCAATGGTGCCCGCTGTTTTGCCCGTTTTGTACGCGATAAGCAATTAAGCCTTAAAGACCAGATTTGTGTTGACACCCATTCGGGGCAACTGACACTGAGCTTTGAAGACAATGGCATGATCACGGTCAATATGGGGGTGCCACGGCACGCACCATCGGATATACCATTGCTTGCCGATCAGGAGTCACGTTTCTATACGGTTACTGTCAATGGTCAAGAACGGGCGTTTGGGGCCGTTTCTATGGGCAACCCACACGCGGTTATCCAAGTGCATGACATTAAAAATGCACAAGTGGAAATTTTTGGCAAGGCATTGGAAAGCCATGCCCTCTTTCCCGAACGGGCCAATATTGGTTTTATGCAAATCATTGACCGGTCGCATATTAAATTGCGCGTCTATGAACGTGGCGCCGCCGAAACCTTGGCCTGTGGCAGCGGCGCTTGTGCCGCCGTGGTTATCGGCTTTGAACAAAATCTGCTGGACAACCAAGTGGTGGTTGAATTGCCTGGCGGCATATTGCAGATTGCTTGGGCGGGGCGGGGACATCCGGTGTTGATGACCGGTCCTGCCGATTCGGTTTTTGAAGGTCGGATTACCCTTACAGAGGGGAGCTTATCAACTACAGGGCTGTCTTCCAACGAGGTGGAAATTTATTTATTGCAGCACCCCGAATTTTTCAATGACCATCTGAGTTTATTGGAACAACTAAGCATCCCGCATCCTAGCGGCAATGCCGTGTCGTTGATTACCAAGCAACTGGAGATATTCAGAAGCCGGCATCATGAACTGGAAAATCAGCTGGAGATGCTCATTGATATTGCCAAAGACAATGACGCATCGTTTACAAAAATGCATAAATTGACGCTGGCATTGCTGGAGGCGGAAACCTTGGAGCAGGCTGTCCGCCATTTGGAAATTGTTTTGTCCGATTATTTTTTGACCGATTTTGTGGCTATCCGTATTATCCGCGCCGAACCGGTCGGTAACATGCCTGGGCTGTTTATTGCGCCCGATAGCGATAAGCTAAGACCTTTTTTGGCAGAACTGTCGGATAATCAGCCCAGTTGCGGCGCACCAACCCCCGAACAAGCGCGGGAATTGTTTGCTGATGCTGCGTTACAAGTCAAGTCTTGTGCGATTGTGCCTATGGTTTTCACTGAGTTTGAAGGCATTTTAGGGATTGGTAGCCGCGAGAAAGACCGCTTCCATCATAGTATGGGGCATTTGTTTTTGACCCAAATGAGTGAAATTATCGCCACCCGACTGGTTGCATTGTTGAAATAATCCATGTCACCGGATGCTGAAGCCCAATTGGCCGATTTTTTGCGGCAGCTTAATGACGTTCGGCGGCTATCACCGCATACCTTAAGCAGTTATCAGCGCGATCTGAAACAATTAGGCTATTATTGCCAGCAAAAAGCTATTGTTGAATGGCATAAATTACAAGCACACGACATACGCTCACATATTGCCGCGCGGCATAGGAGCGGACTAGGCAGCAAAAGCTTGCAGCGGGAATTGTCAGCCATCCGCAGTTTTTTTAATTATCTGCTAAAAAACCGTCTTACTGACAATAATCCCGCGCAACAGGTCAAAGCCCCGAAACAAGCGCGGAAATTGCCCAATACGCTGGATGTTGACCAAGTGAACGGTCTGCTGGACGCTGCCTGCAATAGCATGTTGGCTATCCGGGATTTGGCTATGTTTGAGCTGTTCTATTCTTGCGGTTTGCGCCTCGGTGAATTGTCCGCACTCAACTTAACGGACATTGATGTACGCGATTGCTCATTGATGGTCGTCAACGGCAAAGGCGGCAAATCGCGGGTTTTACCTATTGGCAGCAAGGCCATCATCGCCATTGAAAAATGGTTGCCCTATCGGTTGAAAATGGCCGAGCCCTTGGTGACCGCGCTGTTTGTTTCCAATCGGGGGCAACGGCTTGGGCAGCGCAGCATTCAACTCCGGTTAAGCTTGTGGTGCAAAGCCCACGGCATTGAGGCTCATGTCCATCCGCACATGCTCAGGCATTCGTTTGCCAGCCATTTGTTGGAATCCAGCCAAGACTTGCGGGCTGTACAGGAGCTGCTGGGGCATAGCAATATCAGCACCACGCAAATTTATACGCACTTGGATTTTACCCATTTGGCAACGGTTTATGACCAAGCCCACCCGAGGGCGAGAAAAAAATCATAAAACCTGCTACTATGTCCAATATTTAAAAATGGCGTAACCGGTTTTTTCGCAAACACTTCAAAGGATACTAGAAATGGCGGCAAACGAATTCTTGGACGATGAAAAACCAAGGGGTATCCTGTGGATATTTGGTGTTTTCCTTGGCGTTGTAATGACTGTCCTGATTATTCTAGGTGCTTGGTGGGGTAGCGAGCCGGGGCAATTTAACATTATCGATGAAGCACAGTTGCGGGCCAAAGACACCCATTCTTCGGACAATATTCCGGTCGGCTATGTGTATACCAATACCTTGGCACATATTGCCGAGACCTTGCTTTACAAACCCGGCGGCTATATCACCAACGACGTTGGCCCTCCAGGGGTGTTTCTTGATAACGTACCCAATTGGGAATACGGTGCTTTGGTAATGTTGCGGGATGCCACTTCCGCCCTCAGAAACCATTTTGCCCGCGACCAATCACAGTCCGCAGAAGACCCGGATTTGGCGATTGCCGAACCTTATTTCTATTTTGAGAATGATTCTTGGGCCTTGCCTTCGACTGAAGCCGAGTACGAAAAGGGTATTGAAGCCTTGCACAAGTATATGGAACGCCTGCAACATTTCGGTGGCGACGTGAAACGTGCACAGTTTTATTCTAGGGCGGACAACCTTTGGCAATATACTGAGGTGGTCATCAAACGCCTAGGGGGCTTATCCACCCGCCTTGCCGCCAACAGCTCCGGCTCTAACTTGGGCCCTGGACTTACCGACGTGGAACGTGAACAGGCGGAAAAACAAGGCACGCCACTGCCTAAGGTGTCTTGGCTGGAAGTTGATGATGTGTTCTACGAAGCTCGCGGCGCCAGCTGGGCTTTGCTGCATATCCTGCGGGCTATTAAGTATGACTTTGAAGACATTCTGCTCGACAAACGCGCCATGCGCACGGTGGACATTATGATTAAGGCAATGGAAAACGCATTGCAGCCGATCACTTGCCCGATGATCTTAAATGGTGATGGTTACGGCATTTTCGCCAATTATTCGTTGACCATGGCCAACTACATCGCCCGCGCCAACGCCGCTGCGCTGGATTTGCGCGACATTATGAACAGAGGTTAGATATTGCTGATGGATGAAAAAATAAACTTTAACTTGGCACAAGTCAGTACTTGGAAACGCATTTTCTTTATGCTGGTTTTTTTGGCCATTGATAGTGTGGTGCGGATGCTGTTGATGCTGGTGATCTTTGTGCAAGTGGCGACGGTGCTGTTTTCCGGTACGCCTAACGCGAATATCCTCAATTTTGGACGTAGCCTGTCTGCTTACACTTACCAGATTTTTCTGTTTTTGACGTTTAATACAGAAACGTTGCCATTCCCCTTTTCTGACTGGAACATTACGGCAGAATTGGACCTTCCCGCTACGGACATCCGTAAAGAGGGTTAACCTAGCATTGCCGCTAAGAGCTTGCAAGCCTCCTCTAAAGGAGGCTTGCCGGACATAAGCCTAGTGTTGGTCATCCTCGTCTAAATCTTCATCTTCGTCTTCAAGATGTTCAGATATTGCCGTATCTTCGGTGTTGAGCAGCTCTTTTAGATAGCGATATAATAACCGCGCCGATTTGGGTGGGTTGCCTGTTGCCGCTTCTTTTTGGATGTTTCTCAGCAACTGCCTTAACTGCTGCCTATCAGCATCGGGGTATCCGTCAAATAAATCGCTTAAGGCCGTATCACCTTCGGCAATCAGCCTATCCCGCCAGCGCTCGGCAATATGATGCTCCCTGACAGCATGGGCACTTTGGTTTTTTAGCCGCGCAAACTGTTCTGTCACGGCATCAAGAATTTCGCCATCCAATTTATGCAGCTTGCCAGCAGCATATTTCAATAAACGCTTGCGTGCTCCGTTTTGCCCCATAGTACCAATCTGTACTATGGCTTCGTGTATCTCTTGCGGCAAGCCTAACTGCTTTAGGTTACTTGCCGACAAGGCTGACATTTCATTGCCCAGATTAAACAGGGCAGTGATGTCTTTCTTGATTTTGGTTTTGTTGGGGCGGACTGCATAGTATTCAATCTCGTCTTCGTTGTCTTCATCTTCGTCAAGGTATTCTTCAATCATAATTAAGTTTATTGTCTGAGATAACCGCCCAATTATAGGCGCGGTTGGGCTACTTTAGCATAGCGGGCAAAATCACTCGCCAGGCCTGAGTTTTTTGTGCCACGGTCATTGCCGCATACGCGGGGCTGGTGGATGGCAGGCGCACATAGGCAATATCTGCCGCATACGCTTGGACAGTGGGCAGAACGTGTTTTTTATACAGCTTTTCCGCCATCCCACCATTAAAACACACGGTTTTTATAATGGGGTGCGCGGTAAAGAAATGGCTGAAATTATTGGTGCTGACAGTGGCCATGTCAATACCGGAATCTAGGCTGCCGGTACGCTGACAATAATGTAATACATCCCATACAGCTATGCCGCTTGCCATCAGTGCTGATTTTCTCTGCGTATAGCTTGCATCGGCCGGTATGTTGACCAGTGAACCCATAATAGCCCAAAAAGCATTTTTTGGATGCCCATAGTATTGTTGTTTTTGCAATGACAGCTCGCCGGGGATTGAGCCGAGTATCAGCAATTGCGCATCAGCCGAGGCAATAGGCGGGAAACCTCGTTTTTCGGATAGGGTATTTGCCTTCATAAAAATTAACTTGAATTTTGCACTGCCAAATTTGCGATAATAGCCAGCCATACGATTTTAAAGGATAACAAGTTGACCATGTGGTTTAAAAATCTTAACGTGTTCCGTCTTACCGAGCCATTTGTCCTGACCGCTGCAGAGCTTGAGCAAAAACTACAGGCCGCCAGTTTCCGCCCTTGCGCTCCGCATGAAGAATCAAGCTTTGGTTGGACGCCACCCATTGGCAAAGTGAATGCTCCTTTGGTGCATACCTGTAATGGCTTTATGATGCTGTGCGGGAAAAAAGAAGAGCGGGTGTTACCCACTGCGGTTATCAACGAAATGACGCAAGAACGGATTGCTGATGCTGAAGACCGGCAAGGCCATAAACTGTCCAAGAAAGAGCGGGCCGCCATTAAAGACGAATTGATTTTTGAATTGCTGCCCAAAGCCTTTACCTTTAGCCGTAAAACTTTTGCTTATATTGACACGCTAAACGGCTTTATTGTTGTCGATAGTGCCTCTTCCAAAAGTGCCGAAGATTTGCTGAGCTATCTACGCAAAACCTTAGGAACACTACCTGCACAGCCCTTAATCACGGCTGAAAAACCCAGTGCTGTCATGACTGCTTGGCTGACTGATCAAGCGTCACCCAGTGATATTAACGTGGAAGATGAATGCGAATTGCGCTCGCCTGAAGAAGCGGGTGCCATTATCCGCTGCAAACGCCATGACTTGGCCTTGCCAGAAATTAAAAACCATCTTGATTCAGGCAAGCAGGTCATAAAACTAGCCCTTAACTGGGCTGACCGTATTGCCTTTGTGTTAGATGAAAACCTTGCCATTAAACGTTTACGCTTTCTTGAACTGGTTAATGATCTGGTAGCGGATATTGAGGCTGAAGATGAAGCAGCGCGTTTTGATGCCGATTTTTCAATTATGTCAGAAGAGATTGCCAATTTTTTGCCTCGCTTATTGACACTCTTCGGTGGCGAGAAAATAGCCTAGAACCGCTCTGCTTAATCTCGCCTGAGTAATCAGGCCAAAAACAATAGGCGAAAAAAAAGCCCAGTGGAATCGCCACTGGGCTTTTTTCACATCAGCACAATGATGATTATTTCATCATTGATTTTTTGAACATGCTGTCCAATTTGCTGTTAGTGTCTTGTGCATATTGTGCAGCACGGTTGGCAGCAGCTTCAGCAGAAGCAGCTTTAGAAGCAGCATCAGCAGCAGCACTTTGTGCGCTAGCAGCATCAGAAGAAGCTTGTGCTACAGAAGTTTTCAAGCCGTCGATTTGCGCTTGCAGGTTGTCGATGTCTGAAGTGCCTGCGCAACCAACAGCAGTTGCAGCAACCATAGCGATCAAAGTCAATTTCATTACATTTTTCATACTTTATTTCCTATTTAGAGTTATTACTACAAAAAAATCATAGCTAGGTCTAATTCTAGCATCATTTTTTTGCTTTTTCAGCTTTATTTTATTTTTACTACTGTTCCTGGGCTGACCAATTGGCTTAAATGGTCTATTTGTCCATTAGTTAGCGCAATGCAACCATGCGTCCAATCAAAATTTTCATGCACCCGGCGGTCTGCCGCACCTAAACCATGGATGCCGATTTGTCCGCCCAAGGGGGTGTTTTGCGGCGGTATTTGGTTAAACTGATGGGCGGTCACGATGCGGTTGTAGGTGTATTCATCAATTATTTTATGGCCTAACGCATTCTCTGCGTCTTCGACAGAGGGGTAAGTAAGGCCAAAAAAGCGCCTGAATGTGCTTTTTTCGCCCACCCAGCCAATACGGTAATTACCATGCGGGGTAATATTGTCGCCACGGTGGGATTTACTGCCGGCACCGCCGCGACCAATGGCTATTTTGTCCAAAATCTCAATGGTTTGCTCACCTTTCTTTACTTCAATTTTGCGTGCCTTGGTGTCCACCAACAGCCATACATCATCATCGGCGCAAGCAGGCAACACACATAAACCACAATACAATATCAACACTATTCGTAACATATAAAAATCTACACTATAAAAGGGTTTTGGTGTACTTTATCTAATCCACACATAAGGCTCAATTGTCTAAGCAAGGATTAAACATGCAAATAGAAACTATTACGACGCATCCCTTCAGCGACCAAAACCCCGGCACATCTGGACTCCGCAAAAAGGTTAAAGTTTTTCAGCAACCCGGTTATTTGGAAAACTTTGTCCAAGCCATTTTTGATTCTTTGGAAGGCTACGCGGGCAAAAGCTTGGTTTTGGGCGGGGATGGCCGATATTTTAACAGGGAAGCGATTCAAACTATTATAAAAATGGCAGCCGCTAATGGTTTTGGCGAACTGATCGTAGGTCAAGGTGGCTTGCTCTCCACCCCTGCCGCCTCACATATTATCAGGAAATATGCAGCGTTTGGCGGATTGATATTGTCGGCCAGCCACAATCCCGGCGGCCCGGATGAAGATTTTGGCATTAAGTATAACGTCAGCAATGGCGGGCCGGCCACTGAAAAGGACACGGGGTTATTCTATCAACGCAGCTTGGTTATTGATAACTACAAAAAAGCCGTGATGGCGGACGTGGACATTGACCAAATCGGTGTTCAAGAGATTAATGGGCTTAAAGTCACCATTATAGACCCTGTGACTGATTATGCCGAATTGATGCAGTCCATTTTTGATTTTAAATTGCTCAAGGACAGCATCAGTTCGGGTTATCTGACTTTGATGTTTGATGCCATGAGTGCGATTACCGGCCCTTATGCCAAGCGTATCCTGATTGACTTGCTGGGCGCACCGGCCGGTTCGGTCATTAATGCCGAGCCGCTGGAAGATTTTGGCGGACACCACCCCGACCCTAACCTGGCCCATGCCCACGAACTGGCCGCGTGCATGTTCAGCCCGCAAGCCCCCACCTTTGGCGCGGCATCAGACGGCGATGGCGACCGCAATATGATTACCGGTAGCCAGATTTTTGTCACGCCCAGCGACAGTTTGGCGATTATGGCCGCCAACGCCCATTTGATCCCTGCCTACGCGAAAGGTTTAGCTGGTGTGGCACGTTCCATGCCTACCAGCCAAGCGGTTGACCGTGTTGCCGCCAGCTATAAAATCCCTTGTTATGAAACGCCTACCGGCTGGAAATTTTTTGGCAATTTGTTGGATGCCGGAAAAATAACTTTGTGCGGAGAAGAAAGCTTTGGCACCGGCTCCGATCATGTACGGGAAAAAGATGGCTTATGGGCAGTACTGTTCTGGTTAAATTTACTTGCCAGAAAACGCCAATCGGTTGCCGATATTGTGCAAGAGCATTGGCAAAAATTTGGCCGCGACATTTATTGCCGTCATGATTACGAGGCCGTTGAAACACCCATTGCCAACAACATAGTGGATAATCTCCGCGCCCTGTTGCCTAGCCTACCGGGGCAGTCATTTGGCGAATACACGGTCAAATTTGCCGATGAGTTCTGTTATGTGGATTCGGTGGATGGCAGCATCAGCAACAACCAAGGTATCCGTATTGGCTTTGAAAACGGTTCGCGGATTGTGTTCCGTTTATCCGGCACAGGGACAGTGGGGGCAACCTTAAGGATTTATCTGGAAAAATTTGAAGCCAATGCCGACCTGCTCAACCAAGATGCCCAAAGCGCATTGGCATTTTTGATCGAATTGGCGGAACAATTCTGCCAAGTCAAAAAACTGACTGGTCGGGTCGCACCTGATGTGATCACCTAATTTTACACAACACGGGCAGGCATGACCACAACACCTGCCCGTGTTGTGCATCACCCCAAATTTTGGGTTAGGTAATGCAAAGAGCATATCAATAACACGCCTAAACTAATCAGCGTTATTTGTTCCAATGAGGCTTTTAAATCGGTTTTTTTATGCAGGGACGGTATCAAGTCTGCCACGGCGATGTATATGAAACTGGAAGCCGCCAGTGCCAAGATGTACGGTAAGCGGCTTTGCACACCATCCAAGCCAAAATAGGCCGTTAGCCCGCCCAATAGCGTTGCCAAACTGGCCAATACGTTATAGACAAACGCTTTCCTAATGGAATAACCACTCTGCAATAATATTGCAAAATCACCGACTTCTTGCGGAATTTCATGGGCGGCAACTGCCAAGCTGGTGGCAATCCCCAATTGCACATCAGTCAGGAATGCGGCGGCAATCAGAACACCATCGACAAAATTATGGATGGCATCACCCATAATGATGATCGCCCCAACGGATTGGGCAATGCCGTGCCGATGTCCTGCGCGGTGCAGGTGGTCGTGGTCATGGCTGGCCTCGTCGGCATGGACTTCACATTCCCCGTGGTGGCAATGCCGCCAAATAAGCATTTTTTCCAGCACAAAAAATAACAGGATACCTGCCAATACTGTGGCCGATAAGGCTTGGAATTGCTCGGGACGGACACCAGCAAACGCTTCAGGCAGTAGCCCCCAAAAAGCCACCGCCAGCAAAGCCCCTATGGCAAAACTAATGCCATGCGGCAGCAAAGCCTGTCTAAGCTGTTCCGGCATCAATAAAAATGCGCTGGCGGCAATGACGCTCAGCAAGCCACCTAAAGAAGTAAAGACAATAATTAACCCTAATAATCCCACCTTATGCTGATCTCCATATCAAGGTTGCCATGCGTCCGGTTTGCGCCTCGCGGCGATAGGAATAAAAACGCCCGGCATCCGTCATCGTACACAACCCACCGCCATAAATATCCGCCTCGGCTATACCTAATTGGGCTAATTCTAGCCGTGCCAGCAGATAAATGTCCGCCAACCATTTGCCGTTTGCCTGTGCCTGTGCCTTGAAGGCTTGCTGGTTAGTGCTTGATTTGGCGGTAAATGCGCCGTAAACATCGGCACCCACTTCAAAACACTGCGCGCCCAAGGCTGGCCCCAGCCATACCTGATATTTTTTCTTGGGCATCGCCAATAAGGTGTTGCTGATAATGCCGGCATGTAAGCCCCGCCAACCGGCATGGATAGCCGCTATGCAACTGCCATCTTCGGCGCGGATCAATAGCGGCAGACAATCTGCCGTCATAACCACGCAAACCACGTTAGCTTGTTGGGTATAGCTGGCATCCGCTTGTGACCCAGGCACGCTGGTTGGCGCCTCAATGACGGCATTGCTATGAGTCTGCTGCAACCAGCAAGGTTCGGCTGGTAGCTCCAAAGCATTTTTAATCATTGTGCGATTTTGTGCAACGTGGCTAGGATTGTCACCGACATGGAACGCCAAGTTAAGGCTGGCAAATGGCACGGCACTGACTCCGCCTGTCCGTAAGGTAGTCGCGGCATGAATACTGGTCATAACAGGCCAGTCTGGCAGCAAATAATGCGGTGCTTTAGTCATTTTCAGCCAACGCCTCAAGCATATCCGTCATATCATCCGGTAAAGGCTGTTGCCACTCGCAATATTCTTCGGTGACGGGATGCACCAAACCCAATTTGGCCGCATGTAAGGCTTGGCGCTTGAAATTCCGCAAGGCATTTTCTAAGCGTTCATTACACCCGGGCGACATTTGGAAGCGCCCGCCGTATACTGGATCGCCCAGTAGCGGAAACCGCACATGCGCCATGTGCACTCTAATTTGATGGGTACGCCCTGTTTCCAGTTTGACCCGTATGAGTGTATGCAACCGAAAGCGCTGCTCGACACGATAATGGGTGACGGCCTCTTTGCCCCGTCGGCTAACCGTATAACGCTTGCGGTCTGTAGGATGCCGCGCGATGGGTTCGTCGACCGTACCCCCGGCGGTCATCCTGCCTTTGGATATGGCCAAATATTCGCGGTTGATGGTGCGTTCCTGCAATTGCTGGGTCAGGCTATTATGGGCTTGCAAGGTTTTGGCAACCATCAGCAAGCCGCTGGTGTCTTTGTCAATGCGGTGGACAATACCCGCCCTTGGCAAGGTCTCAAGATTGCGGTCATGGTTAAGCAAGGCATTCAGTAGTGTGCCATGCCAATTGCCCACTGCCGGATGCACTACTAATCCTGCGGGTTTATTGACCACTAACAAGCTATCATCTTCAAAGATAATATCTAAGGGAATGGCTTCCGCCTCTGAATTAATCACTATTTCGGCTTCCGCATCTAAGGTGATTTCTTCCCCCCCTTCCAGTTTGTCCCTTGGCTTTAATAGCTCGCCGTTGACCTGTACGCGGCCTAATTTGACCCAAGTTTGTAGCTTACTGCGGGAGTAATCGGCAAATAGCTCCGCCAGCACTTGATCCAGGCGCATGCCGGCCAGTTCATAAGGCACTTCTGCCGTTAGCCTTGTCATAACAAGTTCTTCTGAATAACTCATAGTTAAGTTATACTCATGGGTGTTTAGTTTATTAATAAAGTACAGCCTAAGGCTGCGGAAAAACTGGTTATGTTACAACGTGTCGTTAGTCCTATGCGATTAATTTTTGTCAGATGTCTATTTATTTTCTGTTTTGGCTTGGCAATAGCTGGCTGCTCGTCTTTAGGCAACCTGTTTTCTGGCGGGGATTCGGAAGAGAAAAGCGAGGAAAAATACACCGGTTGGAATTCAGCAAAATTTCGTGAAGAGGCCAAAAAAAAGTTGGACTCCGGCGATTATGAAAAAGCCATTGAACTGTATGAAGCCTTAGAATCCCGTTTTCCTTATGGGCAATACGCGGCACAGACACAAATTGACATAGCCTACGCCTATTACAAAAATAACGACAGTGAAGCGGCAACAGCAGCTGCGGATCGGTTTATAAAAACCAACCCGCGCAACCCGAATGTCGATTATGCCTATTATTTAAAAGGTTTGGCCAATTATAACCGTGGCATTGGCTTTGTTGACCGGTTTTTACCGTCCGACCCATCACAGCGCGACACCAGCAGCGCCAATGATGCTTATAAGAATTTTGAGGAACTGCTGAGCAAATACCCGCAAAGCCGTTACCGCAATGAGGCAAAATTACGGATGACTGCCTTAAGGAATAATATTGCCATGCATGAGGTGCAAATAGCCCGCTATTACATTAAGCGTAAGGCCTACGTTGCCGCCGCCAATCGGGCCACTGGGGTGATCGAAAACTTCCAACGCGCCCCTGCCGTGCCGCTGGCACTGGAAGTATTGCAAGAAGCCTATACTAACTTAGGCTTGACCGATCTGGCCAATGACACAAAGAGGGTTTATGACTTGAACTTCCCCAATGGCACACCCGTGCAAAGCGAAGGCTTGGCAACATTCTCGCATCGGGTTTGGGATTTTATTGGTTTTGATAAGTAGCTGAGGTTACGCAAAGGGTCCTGCTGGTAGAAGCCGAGGCCATTACCTGCGACCATAGTGACCTGTTAATCGCGGGCATACCCCGCCTGTACAACAGCCGTGCGCTCCCTGATCGAAGCTGAAGGGCAGCACATCCAGACAGTCCGGCAAAAATTCAAATCGTAACCGTGGCTTCTACTACGCTCAGCCAACGTGGGGTAGTGCTCCATGTGTGTGGCGACACTAGATTAACTACGGATGGGTTCATGGACATCAAAACAGGCCGACGAGTAACCTCACAGTTTGAATGGGTTTATCACGGGTACGTGAAAGTGTTCAAAGTCGCGTACATTTCGAGTGACAACTGTAAGATTGTGAACAATTGCACTGGCCGCAATCATAGCATCTTCATAAATCGTGTCCGACTGACGGTGCATAAGTTTCGCCCATAGCCGAAAGGTGACAGTATCCATGGGTAGCACATTATAAGTAGCCTCTACCTGATCGGCCCATTTCTCTATCTCCGCAGTCTTAGCGGCATCTTGCTCGCGTGTGATTTCGATACCGGCTTGAATTTCACCGAGTGTGACAGCTGAAAGGTAAAGGTCAGCATCGGCTATACCTTCGACCCACGCCACCACTGCCCCATGAGGGGAACCTTACGCAACTCTGAAACAATATTGGTATCAAGAAGAAACACAATAAGTTTATAGTGTAACGGATGTTCTACGCTTCGCCAGCCCACGTTGAGGCAGATCAAAATCGGCGCGACCCTCATCGCACAAGAGCAAGTCTTTAAGTGAGGGGCGTGCGACATTTTTCAGGCGTTTCCATTCGGCGATAGGCACAAGCACTGCAGTTTCTGTGCCTCGCTTGGTCACCACTTGTGGGCCTTCGTTTATACAGGCATCCAGTAATTCATTGAAACGGGCTGTAGCGTCTTGTAATGGCCAAATTTGCATGATAATCCTCTATTGACTAGTCTCATGGTAGCCTATCAAGCTTTCTGTTGCACTGCAAGAAGCACGGCTAAACAACCGTTTATCGAACTCTGGAAGAAGGTCATTTGTCGTCAAACGGGAGTAACCCATGCTTTTGTAACCAACAGACCGCCATTCTGGCTATAGCTCGTTAGCCCTGCATTTTTCTCTCAAGTTCCGCTTGGGTCAGGTGGCGCACTGATTCGCCTTTGATCATAAAAATGAGGTGTTCGCAGATGTAGCAAGCGTGGTCGCCGATACGCTCCATGGCGCGGACAGTCCATAGCATGTTGAGCATACGTGTGATGTTTCTGGGGTCTTCCATCATGTGGGTGATTAGCTGGCGGACAATGCTGGAATACTCGCGATCCACATTTTCATCTTTACCGGTAATCAGGGTGATGTTTTCGATGTTCATCCTAGCAAAAGCATCCAACGCGCCGTGCAGCATATCTTTGACCAGTTCTGACATGTGTTGCAGCTCATGAAACGGGTCATTTTTATTATCCGAATCAGACAGTTGAATAGCCATTTTGGCAATCCGCTCGGCCAAATCACCAACAATTTCCAGTTCGTTGATGATTTTACTGACCGTCAGCAATAGCCTTAGGTCTATGGCGGTCGGTTGCCGCAGTGCCAAAATCTGGGTGCATTCCAAGTCAATGCTCATTTCCAGTTCATCAATCTGGTTATCTTGTTTGATAACCATTTCGGCAAGCTCCAAGTCACCCGTTGTCAACGCCTGAATGGCGTTATCAATTTGCTGTTCGACCAGCCCGCCCATTATCAGGACTTTATTGCGCAGGTCTTCCAGTTCTTTATTGAACTGCCCTGAAATATGTTTGCCTAATTTACCGTTATCCATGTTTCTGCCCCTTAATTAACCTAATTAGCCGTAACGTCCCGTAATGTAATCTTCCGTATGCTTTTTCTTGGGGTTGGTGAAAAGCTCCCCAGTCAAGCCCATTTCGACCAATTCTCCCATGTACATAAACGCGGTATAGTCTGATACGCGCGCTGCTTGCTGCATGTTATGCGTAACTATGACGATGGTGTATTTTTCTTTCAGCTCGTTGATCAGCTCTTCAATTTTTAAGGTTGAAATAGGATCAAGAGCTGAAGCAGGCTCATCCAACAACAACACTTCCGGTTCTATGGCTATGGCTCGGGCTATCACCAGCCGTTGCTGCTGACCACCCGACATGCCTAAGGCATTGTCATTTAATCGGTCTTTCATTTCATCCCAAAGTGCCGCCCCACGCAAGGCATTTTCTACTGTTTCCGCCAAGGTGCGTTTGTCATTGATGCCTTGGATACGCAAACCGTAGGCGACATTTTCAAATATGGACTTGGGGAATGGGTTGGGCTTTTGGAAAACCATGCCGACACGTCGGCGCAGCGCGGCAACATTAACGCTTTTGTCATAAATATTTTGGCCATCCAATAATATTTGGCCTTCTATCCTGACGCTGTCAACCAAATCGTTCATACGGTTGATACAACGCAATAACGTTGATTTGCCGCAACCGCTAGGGCCAATAAATGCCGTGACTTTTTTCTTGGCCATTTCCATATTGATGCTGTGCAGCGCCTGTTTTTCACCATAAAACAGGTTTAGGCCGTCAACTTTAATGCATGTTTCTGAGATTTCTCCCGGCTTCTGCTTAATGCCCATGATTGAATTCATGTTGATGGCATGGGTTCGGTTTTCGTTTGTTGTCATTGTATTAGCCTTCTAATGCCCGGTATTTTTCGCGTAGATTGTTTCTGATTACTATAGCCGCCAAATTTAACGCTACGATGACTAACACCAGTAGTAATGATGTGGCATAAACCAGTGGCCTAGCCGCTTCCACATTGGGGCTTTGAAAACCGACATCATAAATATGAAAGCCTAAGTGCATAAACTTTCTGTCCAAGTGTAAAAATGGCGCGTTGCCATCCAAAGGCAATGCGGGGGCCAGCTTTACTACCCCCACCAACATTAATGGCGCCACTTCACCGGCTGCCCGTGCCACCGCCAGAATCAGCCCGGTCATCATGGCAGGGCTAGCCATAGGCAAAACGGTTTGCCACAAAGTTTCAAACTTGGTGGCACCTAATGCCAAACTGCCTTCCCTGATGGCAGAGGGGATACGCGCCAAGCCTTCTTCGGTGGACACAATAACGACCGGCAAGGTCAACAATGCCAAGGTGATGGAAGCCCATAACAATCCGGGTGTGCCAAAAACAGGTGCGGGCGCATATTCAGGGAAGAACAACCGGTCTATATTGCCACCCAATATGTAGACAAAAAACCCTAAGCCAAATACGCCATAGACCACTGATGGCACACCGGCAAGGTTATTCACTGCAATGCGGATTAGTCGGGTGGTGAAGCCTTGTTTGGCATATTCGCGTAAATAGACGGCAGCAATCACGCCGAAAGGCGTGACAATGACGGACATCATCAACACCATGACAATAGTGCCAAATATGGCAGGAAAAATACCGCCTTCGGTGTTGGCTTCACGCGGGTCATCCGCCAAAAACTCTCCCACCTTACTGAAGTAATGGCTTAGCTTTGCCAATACCGACATAGTATTGGGTTGATAGATCCGCACTATTTTGAAAAAGGGGATGTCGGCTTCGATGCCGCTTTCAGTTTTCATCACCAAACTGCTACGTTTGGTCTGGGCATACAGGCCGGCCAGTTTTTCTTGCAGTGATTTATAACTTGCTTCATAGGCTGTTTTTTCAGCCGCCAACTGTTGCTGTGCGGTAGCGTCCCAGCGGTTTTCCAGCTCCAGTTTTTTTTGTTGCAGCCGTAAATGGTCAATGGCGTAATTTATTTTGCCGATGTCATTTTTTTCTAGCTGCTTAATTTCATCAATGAGCAGTTTGGCTTCCGCCATTTTTTTTAGCGCTACGGCTAACGCCTCACTGCCTGTTGCGATGGTTTTGCCTTCTTCCTTAACCGCTATGGGTTCGCCGTAAAAATTACCCCATTCGCGCCGCTCAATCACCGTTAAATTTTCCGGATAGTTTTGCTGCTTGATATGACGGGCTTGAATCCAGCGAAAATCGGCGCCCGTCATGTCACGGTTGCCAGTTTTTAGCTGATATTGCAACAAATCCGTTTCCCCATCGTCCATTTTATAACCGGCTGATTGGGCCATTATCGCAGGTGTGCTGCTGGTGTCGACGATCTCGCCAATAATGGCTTGTTGCTGTCCACCCGGCTCTTGGTAATTGATATGTGCCACATTTGCTGGCCAGAAATGGCCTAAGCCGCGCACCGTGACCAAGCTAAGCACGCCTATCACCATAATAAGGCAGACACTAACCGACGCAGCTGTCAACCAAATCCATGGGCTGCCACTTTTAAACCATAATCTGATCATAATGAGCTATATCTTTCTCTTAGGCGCTGACGGATAACTTCTGCCAAGGTATTAAAAATAAAGGTGAACATGAATAAAACCAAAGCGGTGAGGAACAAAATCCGATAATGGCTACTGCCCACTTCCGATTCTGGCATTTCAACGGCAATATTGGCGGCTAACGTCCTTAGCCCCTGAAAAATACTGACATCCATGACTGGGGTGTTGCCTGTTGCCATTAGCACAATCATGGTTTCACCCACGGCACGGCCCAAACCAATCATAACCGCCGAAAATATGCCTGGGCTGGCGGTCAACAACACGACCTTGCTCATGGTTTGCCAAGGTGTCGCCCCTAAGGCCAATGAACCCACTGTCAAACTTTTTGGCACACTGAAAATGGCATCTTCGGCAATCGAAAATATCGAGGGGATAACGGCAAATCCCATGGCAAAACCGACCACCAAGGCATTGCGCTGATCGTAACCAATGCCCCATTCATTTTTGAACCAATCACGTAATGTGCCATTGAACAACCAAGCTTCCATAGGTACGCTGATGGAAAAAGCCAACCAGGCAGACACGAGAATGACAGGAATCAGCAACATTGCCTCACAGCCTTCAGGCATTTTTTGTTGCAGGGCTTTGGGCAAATATTGCCAGGCAAAAGCGAAGCCCATCACGCCTAATGGCACTATAACCAACATAGCGAACAGACCTGAGAGATGCTCCTCAATAAAGGGTGCCAACCATAACCCTGCCAAAAAGCCCAAAATCACGGTCGGCAATGCCCCCATCAGCTCAATGGCTGGCTTCACATACTGGCGCATGGGTGGGGCCATAAAATAGGCGGTGTACATAGCCCCCAACAATGCTAACGGGGTGGCTATCAGCATGGCGTAAAAGGCTGCTTTTAAAGTGCCGAACACTAACGGTATGAGGCTGTATTTTGGCTCAAAATCATTGTTTGATGCCGATGATTGCCAGATATAATCTGGCTTAGGATAGCTTTCATACCATACCTGTTGCCACAATGACCTGAAAGACACTTCGGGATGTTCGTTTTGCAATTGCCAATATTGCAAAGCACCGTCATTGAACTGTAGCAAAAAGGCATTCGCCCTAGGTGACAAGGCGATACCTTCCAAAGGGGTGATGCCGATAGGTTGTTTTATCAACTCGCGTTCTGCTGTTGAGTTGTAAACGCCCAGATCGCCTGCCCCATCCACCGTGATAAAACCTTTACGCCGTTGTTCGGCGACAATCTGCACAATTGCCTTATCAGAAACCTTAAAATCCCTTATTTTTTGTATTGATTGCTTGTTGTTGGCTGCCCGGACTTTAGTCCATTGGGAAATACGACCGCTGCTATCGCCTATCATCAGGGACAAATCGCCGTTCAAAAAACTGGCAGCGGTTATTTTTTGCCCCTGCCCGACCACATCCAAGGTTTGCACTAATACAGGGCTGGCTTTATCGCTCAGGTCAAAAATACTGAGCTGCCTGTCATCCGATAACACATAAAGGGTATCGCCTTCCTTTTCTATTAAGATTTGTGTGATATTGGCTATTGACGGTGTCAAAACCGACTCGGTACGCGCCAAGGCAGATTCATCGGCAAATAACGATTCTTCTTTGGCAAGACTGACAACCCGCAATTTATCAGCCGATTGGGCCGCAATCACCGTACCCTCACTACTGGATTTGACGGCAATTTTATTAATCGCCGCTCCGCTATCGTCCAACACCACGGCTTGCTCCCCTAAGGGGTAGCTGATGACAGGGGTGATGACACGGACATTATCAGGGTAGGTGGTTTTATATTGGTTTCTTAGCACAATAGCTGTGCCATTAGACAAGCCATAGGCGACAATCCCTTCATTCAATGGGCTGCCTTGGGCAAAACTGGTGATTTGCACACCGTCAGGAATAGCAACTTCTAGGGTTTTGACAATGTCACCCGTTGCCAACTGAAAAAATATAATTTGCCCGCTTTGGGTGAACCTGGCCGCCACTTCGTTTTGCTCTTCCGTTGCCAACAACAAGGTTTTGCCAGCCTGAGGTTGTGGCACAAGATAGCGTTTAAGCTCCTGCGTGGTTGCCGGAACAAACAATGGATAAACCACATAGAGCAAATAAAAGAAAATCATCACCACGGCCACTATGACCGCCATGCCGCCGGCGACAACGCCATAACCCGCCAACGCGTCTTTCAGCAAACGCCATTTCTGATACGTTGCTGATGCCGCTGTGGCATTTGCTTGGGTGTCACTGGTATCCGCTATTTTTTCAGTCATGCAAATTGTTTGGTTTGAATTGCAATGTTAGCAAAAACTGACGGGTATCTGGACAGACCCACCCATCAGTTTTTAGTTGGATAAATAGCCGTTAAGCTGCCTTGTTGGGCAGCTTAACTAACGGCTTGAAATAGCCAAAACTACTTAATTTTACCGAGCACTTTTTCGACAATTTTTGCAGGCAATGGGATATAGCCATCTTTAATGACCACTTGCTGGCCTTTTTTGGACAAGACCATTTTTATAAATTCATATTCCAGTGGCGGCAAGGCTTGGTTGGGTTTTTTGTTGACATAAACATAAAGGTAACGCGTTAAAGGATAACTGCCTTTAATGGCGTTCTCTGGTGTCGCCTCAACAAAATCTTGACCTTCTTTCTTTGCCAACGGCACCATTTTGACACCGGAAGTGCTATAGCCCATGCCGGAATAGCCGATACCGTTCAATGATGAAGTGACCGATTGCACCACTGAAGCAGAACCGGGTTGCTCGTTGACGTTATTTTTAAAATCACCTTTGCATAGGGCGTGTTCTTTAAAATAGCCATAAGTGCCAGATACTGAGTTGCGGCCATAAAGCTGGATGGTTTTTGCCGCCCAACCAGATACTCCGGCATCAGCCCAGTTGACAATATCTGCTTCTGCACCGCATTTGCGGGTGGAAGAAAAAATGGCATCAACTTGGGGAACAGTCAAGCCTTTAATGGGGTTGTCTTTATTGACCATAACTGCCAAGGCATCGATTGCAACGGGTATGCCTGTGGGTTTATAGCCGTATTTTGCTTCGAAAGCTTCAATTTCATCATCTTTCATTTCCCTGCTCATCGGGCCAAAGTTGGAGGTGCCTTCGGTCAAAGCAGGTGGTGCAGTGGATGAACCGGCTGCTTGGATTTGAATGTTGATGTTAGGGTAAAAACGGTTGAACTCTTCTGCCCACAAAGTCATCAGGTTATTGAGGGTATCGGAACCCACGCTGGAGAGATTGCCGGAAATGCCGCTGGTTTTTTGGTATTCAGGTACGCCCGGATCAACCGTCATGACGGCCAAAGTATTGGTGCTGAACACTGCGCTGGATAGCAATCCAATTGCAAGCGCGAGGGACTTAACGGTTAAAGATGATTTCATGGGCAATTCCCTAAAATTTTAATTAGACAAACTGTATATAATAAAGATAACAAGCTTATTAATTTTACATGACATCATTATTACATCCAAAGATTGCGCCAACACTCAGAGGTTGGCGGGGCTGGTTATCGCCAACAGCTCGGCACATCCCCGTGTCAATCCATGCCATTCTTCCGGCATAGCAAACCGCGCCAAGGTGGCGGTTGGGAAGGCAACCCCTACCCTTTCGGCTAACTGCCCGCTTGCATGCAATCCTGCCAACAACAGCTCAAAGTCAGGGTTATGCCCCACCAGAAGTACGCAACGGTTGGTTTTTGGCAGTTCCGCCAGCATGGCTTTTATTGCCCCAATGCCCTTAAAATACAGCCGCTGGTCTATCTGGATGGCTTGCTCGTCAGCAGCCAGTTGTCCACAAACAAGCCCGGCTGTTGACATTGCCCGCCGTGCCGGTGAACTCAGCCAAAGATCAGGCAGCAAGTGTTGCTGGCGCATCCATGCGCCCATTTTTTCAGCCTCTTCGACGCCCCGTTGGTGCAATGGACGGTCAAAATCTTGCAGTGTGCTATCTTGCTTGGCTTCTGCATGTCTAAGTAGCCATAGCTGTCTTGTCAATTCGGTTGGGGGCATAAGTATCTACGCAGGGCAATTATAAACGGTCATGATACGCTATAAATCCTGATGGCGATAAAGGCTTATGCAGCTAATGGCGACATGCCCATTGGGTTGTGAAACTGCCAGAATGTATCGGTAAAGTCCGCCAGCTTGCCGTTGCAATCTGCCGATATTTCAACTTCCACATTGCCAGTGCCTACAAGTGGTTTTAATTGGGCAGATTCTAAGCAGCGGCTGAACGGAAGAATAAGCTCGCCATTCATCTATGCCTGCCAACCCCGCCATTTGCGTACTAAATGGCAGCCACCGCATCATTCCGCTGTATCCAAGCAAGCAAAAGCACGGCATTAGTCAAAACAACTCTCCGTTACCGCACTAAGCCTCTCGACACTGATGGCGCGGACAGACAACTTTCCACTCACCCCAAACATGCCATAATAGGCTTTAGCGGGTTATAATCATTTGTAATTATTCTCCAAAAGCCAACACGAGGGGCGGCAAAAACACTATGGCGCAATACATCTATTCCATGAACCGGGTCGGAAAAATCATCCCGCCCAAAAAATACATCCTTAAAGACATCTCCCTGTCGTTTTTCCCGGGCGCGAAAATTGGCGTACTGGGCTTGAACGGCTCCGGTAAATCCACCCTGTTAAAAATTATGGCAGGTTTGGATAAAGAGATAGAAGGCGAGGCCATTCCGCTAAAAGGCATTAATATAGGCTACTTGGCGCAAGAGCCGCAACTGGACCCGAACAAAACCGTGCGCGGCAATGTGGAAGAGGCCGTTGCTGAGGTCAAACTGGCGTTGCAACAACTGGATGAAGTCTATGCCGCTTATGCCGCTGAAGATGCCGATTTTGACAAACTGGCGGCAGACCAAGCGCGTCTGGAAGACATTATCAGTGCCTGTGATGGCCATAACTTAGACCGCAAACTGGAAGTGGCAGCGGATGCCTTGCGCTTACCCGATTGGGATGCCGATGTCACTAAACTGTCAGGCGGCGAAAAACGCCGGGTTGCCTTGTGCCGCCTATTGCTGTCCAACCCCGATATGCTGTTGTTGGACGAACCCACCAACCACTTGGATGCCGAATCCGTCGCTTGGCTGGAACGCTTTCTGCACGACTACGCAGGCACTGTGGTGGCGGTCACTCATGATAGATATTTCCTGGATAACGTGGCGGGTTGGATTTTAGAACTAGACCGCGGTTCCGGCATTCCGTGGGAAGGCAATTACTCCAGCTGGCTAGAGCAAAAAAGCAACCGCCTGTTAATTGAAGAAAAACAGGAAAGCAACCGCCAAAAAGCCATGAAACAAGAGCTGGAATGGGTGCGCTCCAACCCTAAAGGCCGCCACGCCAAAAGCAAGGCGCGTTTGGCCAAGTTTGAAGAACTGGCCTCGGTGGAAGTGCAACAACGCAACGAAACCCAAGAAATTTACATCCCGCCTGGGCCACGCTTGGGCGATGTGGTGATCGAAGCCGACAACATCAGCAAAGGCTTTGGTGACCGCCTGTTGATCAATAACCTAAGCTTTAAACTGCCCCCCGGCGGCATTGTCGGCATTATCGGCCCGAACGGCGCAGGTAAAACCACCCTGTTCCGCATGATGGCAGGGTTAGAACAACCCGATTCCGGCACCATGGCACTGGGCCAAACGGTACAAATCGCCTACGTTGACCAGTTGCGTGATGACATGGATGCCCGCAAAACCGTGTGGGAAGAAGTGTCCGATGGTTTGGATGTGATTACCGTTGGCAAATACGAAACCCCATCAAGAGCTTACCTAGGGCGTTTTAACTTTAAAGGCGGCGATCAGCAAAAAATCATCGGCAACTTGTCCGGTGGCGAGCGCAACCGTGTGCATTTGGCAAAGCTGCTGAAAAGTGGCGGCAACGTACTGTTGCTTGACGAACCCACCAACGATTTGGACGTGGAAACTTTACGCGCCTTGGAAGATGCCTTATTAGCCTTCCCTGGCTGTGCAGTAGTCATTTCGCATGACCGCTGGTTTTTGGACCGTATCGCCACCCATATCTTAGCTTTTGAAGGTGATAGCCAAGTGGTTTGGTTTGAAGGCAATTATGAAGACTATGAAGCCGACCGCCACCGCCGCCTAGGCAGCGATGCGGACAACCCTAAGCGACTGAAATATAAAAAATTGACCGCTTAGTTTTACTTGGGGGCAGCGGTTAAATTGTAACTGTTTATAGGTGGCTAGCGGAGGACACTGAAGCCAACTAATGCGCATCATTGAAGGACTTGCAGTCGTAATGAGCAGTTACGGTTTAGCCACTACCCCATTAATGGCAAATAATGAAAAAAGCTGGCTAATTTTTAATATCCCATTTTGTTAGCAGCGGCTTCAAAGGTCAGGCTGCCCGCGCTGCAACAACTGGAATATATCCATATCAATCAGGCCAAAGGCGATAATCCACAAACTGGCATCATAGACATCCAACCAAGCCGATTGCCATGCCCACGCCACCACCACGCCGATCAGGCCGAAAAAGACCAGTACACTTGCCAGCCAATAGCTACGCCTAAATTGCTGCACCTTATCGGGCCAACGCGCCTCTGTTTCCAGCAAGGCAATCAGTGCGAACCACAGCAAATCGTTGGTCACTTCTAGCCATTCGCTGACTTGCAGATAGCGCAAAAATACGCCTATTATGATGACAATCAGCACATTTCTGATATGTTGCTGGTGCTGTGCTGATAATATTATTGGCGAGGTGATAGCGTTTTGTAGCTCATAAAACACCAGCAGCAAAAGCCAAGCCAATGTGTCTAGGCTGTTAGCCAATGAGCCATAGTAACCATAGGCGATTACATTAACCGCCAGTAATGCAACGATCAGTAGCTTGTGACAGGGATAGGGCAATACAGGAAACAAAGACATGCTTGAACCCCACTAGGTTGCGGATAGTTTTTTAACAATCAGCGGCTTGTATTGGCGGGCTATGACAATAATGCCGCCACAGCTAGCCGCCCAACAAGCCCCAAACTGGCAACACCCCCGGCGGCAAAGGGGCCAGTTTGCCCAGCTCCACCCACTGGTTGTCCGGGCTGTGGAAGTCCGAACCGACCGAACCCGCCAAGCCAAAGCGTTTGGCATAGCTGGACAAGGTATAAATTTCGTCGGGGTTGTAATGCCCTGTGACAACCTCCATGCCTTGCCCACCCATCTGCTTGAAAGCATCCAGCAAGCGGCGCATCCAGCTGGCGGTCAGGCTGTAGCGCAATGGGTGCGCCAATACCGCAACGCCACCTGCACCGGTTATCCAGCCCAGCACTTGTTCCAGTTCCGCCCACGGGGTCGGCACATAAGCCGATTTGCCTTTCGCCAAATAGCGGTCAAAAGCATCTTGCTGGCTGTTGACGTGGTGTTGCGACAGCAAAAATTCGGCAAAATGGGAACGTGTGATCATGCCCTCTCCGGCGGCTTTTTTGACCGCATCCAACGCCCCGACAATGCCCTTTTTTTCCAGTTTTTCGGCCATTTTCTCAGCCCTGAGCAGACGGATGTTTTGCAGGTTGTGGGTGGCCTCTGCCAGTGGCGGATAGGCGGGGTTTATACCCAAGCCAACCACATGCAGGCATTTGTTTTGCCACTGGCAAGACAGCTCTATGCCGGGTATTAGCCGCACCCCCTTGTCATTGGCGGTCTGTTGGGCTTCGACCAGCCCGCCGGTGGTGTCGTGGTCGGTCAGTGCCAAATCGGTCACGCCGTGGCTGTGCGCCCTTAACACCAGTGCGCTAGGCGACAATGCGCCATCTGAAGCGGTCGAGTGGCAATGCAAATCATAAACCTTGGCATCCATTATTGATATTCCCCATAGAGTTTGGCATATAAGCCATTTTGGTTGATCAGTGTCGCGTGCGGGCCTTGTTCGCAAATTTTGCCTTGTTCAAACACATACACATGATCGGCTTGCCGCACCGCGCTAAGCCGATGGGCAATAATAATAGTGGTGCGCCCCTGCAGGAATTCCGCCAAGGCCAAATGCAACTTGTATTCTGTCTCGCTATCCAAGGCCGATGTGGCTTCATCCAAAATCACCACTTTAGGGTTAGCGACAATCATACGCGCCAATGCCATACGTTGGCGCTGCCCGCCTGACAAGCGCATCCCATGCCGACCGATGACCGTATCCAAGCCCTCTGACAGGTCTTGTACGGCATCCGCCAGCTGGGCAATCGCCAGCGCCTCCCACATGATCGTGTCGCTGGCGACACGACCTAGTGTCAGATTGGCGCGGATAGTGTCGTTAAACAAAATGGGGTGTTGCAAAACTGTGACGACATTTTCCCTGACCACATCCAAGCCAATCTGGTCTATCGGCACATCATCAAAATAAATTTGTCCCGCGTTGATCGGGTACAAGCCAATCAAGGTTTGCACTAAGGTTGATTTGCCGCCGCCACTCGCGCCTACCAAAGCCACCTTATCGCCCGCTTGGATATGCAGGTTAATGCCATTAAGGACAGTGTCTTCGCCGTAGCTAAAATGCAGGTTTTCCACTCGCACTGAAACGGTTTTTTGGTTCAGGAAGGGGTTGGCGACATGCGGATAATTAGGCTCTTGCCGCAAGGCTTGCAGACGGTTAATGCGCACTAACGCCGCTTTGGCAGCATAAAAGGCATATTGGATGCCCAATACCTCCTGCACGGGTGCCATCATAAACCACAAATAGCCAAACACCGCCAGCATTTGCCCGATGCTCAGACCCGAGTAAATCACCATCAGCATAGCGCAAGCGCGGAACACATCAAAACCGAACAAGAACACTAAAAAGCTTAACCGCCCGGCGGCATCACTTTGCCAAGCATAAGCGACTGATGAATCTTTAACCCTCTCGGCTGAAGCGATTAATTGCTTGCAATAATAGTGTTCGCGGTTGCTGGCGCGGATTTGATGGATAGCTTCCAAGGTTTCGGTCAACGCTTGCTGGAACAACTCATAAGCACTATTTTCTTTAGCTTTTAAATCTTTTACCCGACTGCCAACAATACGCGTGAAATAAATCACCAGTGGGTTCAACAGCAGAATAAACAGCCCCAATTGCCAATGCATCCACAATAAAATGACCGCCGTGCCGATAATCGTCAGCAAGGCGATCAACAGCTTACTGAGTGTGCTACCAATAAAGTTATCCAGCGCGTCCAAATCCGTCACCAAATGGGTGACCACCGTGCCTGTGCCCAAGCTTTCATATTCGGACATGGAAATAGTCTGCAAATGGCCGATCAGGTTTTTGCGGATCATGAACACCACCTCTTTGGACAGCACCGAAAATTGCCGCAATTGGAGGGTGTTAAAAACGATTGAAACAATGCGCAACAATAAGCTTGCCAACAACACTGCAGCAATATAAACAATCGGTGTATGCCAGTCGGGCGGGCTAAATTGGTTGATAAAGCCAAGCACGGGGCCCGGCTTGTTGAGCAATACCTCGTCAACCAGCAGTGGCATCAGCAGCGGCACCGGCACACTGGCAACGGTGGCAAACAAGGCGACCAAATGGGCGTAAAACAGCCGTTTCTTATGCCGTAAGGCAAGCTTTCTGATGGATTTCCATGAATAGGGGGCGGCTGGAGCAGAGGACACTTTAGCGGGCAAGTCGATATTTTTTCAGTCAACTATTGTAGCACTGGGCTATTGTATTAGGGCAAATAGAAATATCCACAAACAGCAGATACATGAGGGCTGTTAGTATGGAAAACGTTGTTATCTTAATAACCTATTGATTTACTATTCTTTGTTAATAAATCCTTAACACAATCTTCATGAAAAATTAACCAAATTGTAACGCTAAATATTTAATTGTCGGTTACATTGGGCAGCGGATGGTAGCCCCCTCCAATATCCATGCTTAAAAGCAAGCTAGCTTCTAAACGAAAGACACTATAAATTATTTGGAGATTTTTTTTATGAAATTGAAATTAACTGCTATGGCAGTCGCCGCTGCCTTGTCAGCGGGTACTGCTGCGGTAGCACAAGCCACCCCTGATTCATTCCCTGCCCCTGCTGCTGACCGTACTACTTGGTTTAACGCCGGTGCGGACAAAGTGACCAGCAACGACTTAATTGTCAACAGCAAAGCACCTGCAAAAAACGTCATCCTGTTCGTAGGTGACGGTATGGGTATTTCAACCATTACTGCAGCGCGCATCTTGGCTGGTCAACAACCTAACCTGATTGGTTCAAACCCTACTGCAACCGCTAGCAGTGGCGAAGAAAACTCTCTGAGCTTCGAATTGTTCCCAAACTTGGCTTTGTCAAAAACTTACAGTGCCAACCAACAAACACCTGACTCAGCTCCTACCATGACTGCTATGGTAACGGGTGTTAAAACCCTTGACGGTGTTTTGGCATTAGACCAAGATGTTACCCGTGGCAATTGTGCAACTGATACTACCGTACACAAATTGCAAACCATTTTGGAAATTGCTGAAGCAGCTGGCAAATCAACTGGTTTGGTTTCTACTGCGCGTATTACCCACGCCACACCAGCCGCCAACTATTCACACACACCAGAACGTAACTGGGAAGCGGATACAGACCAACCAGTAGGTTGTGCGATTCCTGACGTTGCCCGTCAGTTGATTGAATTCAACACTGGCAACGGTATTGATGTTGTTATGGGTGGCGGTCGTAAATACTTCAGACCAAACACTTTAAAAGACCCAGAATACACCAGCAAAACCGGTTATCGTAAAGACGGTCGTGATTTGACTTCTGAATGGACTTCAAAATACGGTGCCAGCAGCTCGTTTATCTACGCCAAATCACAGTTTGATGCTATCGACACTAAAAACACCAAACATTTGTTGGCGTTGTTTGAGCCTTCGCACATGCAATATGAAGCGGATCGTCCTAACGATACAGCAGGCGAGCCAAGTTTGGCGGACATGACTCAAAAGTCAATCGAAATGTTGAGCAACAACAAAACAAAAGGTTTCTACTTGCATGTTGAAGGTGGCCGTATTGACCACGCCCACCACGCAGGTAACGCTTACCGCGCCTTGACCGATGCCATGGCATTCTCTGATGCCGTACAAAGAGCGGTTGACACATTGAAAGCCAAAAACCTATTGAACAATACACTGATCATCGTCACAGCTGACCATAGCCATGTGTTCACTATTGGTGGCTATCCACAACGTGGTAACAACATCTTGGGTAAAGTGATTGATCCAGGTGCAGCCACTTACACCAAAGCCACTGACGGCGCCCCATACACTACATTGTCTTATGCCAACGGCTTAGGTTACCATGTAGGCGTACAAGGTGACGACGTTTATAGCACACCTGTCCAAGTGGGCCGTTTCACCGACATGACTGCGGTTGACACGACTGACAAAGGCTTCCACCAAGAAGCGTTGGTACCACTGGTAGGCGGCGAAACCCATGCGGGTGAAGACGTTGCCATCTATGCCAGAGGCCCAGGTGCAGGTTTGATCCGTGGCAGCCTTGAGCAAAACGTGATCTTCCATGTAATGAACAAAAAAATGACCAAATAAGGCGGCAACGCTTTAGCACCTAGGGTTAACCCTTAGGGCTATCTGTCATTTACAGGGATAATGCAGCAGGATGCTGGAACGAAGGTGCTTTTTAGCACCTTCGTTTTTTTCTGGCTTTTGACCCATATCGGAATTATCAGGAACTGATTAAATGAAAACGCTTATTGTCACCCCTCTTGTTATGGCGTTAGCCGCTTGCGCCACCCCAGCCAGCCAAGAAAAAACCTTTATCCTACCGCAAAGCTTAGCCACTTTATCGGCCAATGCCCCCTTGGCTTGCCAATTCCAAAAGTCGCTGGATGACGGCAAAGCAACCAAAACAACGCAGTGGTATTTTTGGCGTTCGCCCGACCGCACCGAAAACCGCGATGAGCTGACCAACCAAGGCGAAATATGGAGCAAAGATGCCGCAGGCAGGTTTTTTTATGCGCGGTTATTTTATAACGAAAAGGTAGTATTGGAATTTGCCCCCGGTGATCTTGCCGCATTAGGCACGAACGTGAAATGGGACGAACTGTATTCGTTGATTGACACCAAAAAACTCGGCCATGAGTGGCCATTGACCGGCACAGAAAATGTGTCCGGCAGTACGCTTGAGCATTACGCCGGTCAGCTTAAATCCGGCAACGCCATAACAGTAGACTGGTTGCCGCAGCTAAAATTAGCGGCAGGCATCACTAAAAAACAGCCGGAAGGCTTAACCAAGCTTAGCTTAAGCAGTTGCGGCGCAGCGACTAGCGTTGCCGTCAAGCCAATCACCGAGGCTCAACTGAACGATTTCCGCCATATTGATTTTACTGATTTAGGGGATATGGAGTCCGATCCTATGGTGCAGCATCTTGAAAAAATCATGGGCACTCACGAACACGAAGGGCATTAAGCAATTTTGTGTGCGGTGGCGCACATAAATGTCCGCTTAAGTGCTAGAATCAGTACACCATAACCTACCAAACATTATCCAAAAGCTATGAGCAAAATTACTATCGAACATAACCCAAGCCCAGAACGCTTGCAAGAGTTGGGCGTTGCCAGCTGGCCTATTTGGGAAAAAGAAGTGTCGAAGTTCCCGATTGATTTTGATGAAACAGAAACCGCCTATGTGCTGGAAGGCGAAATTATAGTGACTCCGGCAGGTGGTGAACCCGTGACTATCGTACCTGGCGATTTGGTGATGTTCCATGCCGGTTTGGATAGCCAGTGGGAAGTGGTCAAACCGTTACGCAAGCATTACCACTACGATTGACAGCCGTCGGCTCTTCCCGCCTAAAGATTAGTATCTACGGGCTAGGGCCGCTAAAAAGCAAAAAAGGCATTCACTGTGGATGCCTTTTTTATGTCCGCTGCCACGGTCGGGTTATTTGCGTAAAAAAATATTGGCCAGTAAAGAAGCTAGCAAGCTGACCACAATCATAGAGGTCAGTGGTATAAAAATGCGGCTATTGGCATTTTCAATATTGATGTCGCCCGGTAAGTTGCCAAACCAGCTGACCAACCACGGCGCATAACGCAACACCAGCCCCAGCACAACAATAGCAGTGCCTAACGTTATTAATAGTTGGCTAAAACTCATAGACACGCTCCTGTCAGCCTTAAAATAGCCGGATTATTGTGCTGTAGCATCCACCCGTTAAATTTAATGTCAAGCCTAATTTAATGACCTTAACGGATATTACGCAAACGACCAAGCCTTTTACGGACAATAAACACGCTGCCAAGTGTGCATAATCAAGTGCGACCAACCCTGTTAGGGCTGCCATGCCTGCACAGGCAATAAGAGACTAACCATGCCGGACGATAATAATTATTTAAATAGCAGTCATTACGGGTTTGATCCTAGCTACGGCTATTCATTGGCACAGTTACTGGCCGTGCCAACGCCACGCGAGCCTAAAGACTTTAAAGCTTTCTGGCAAGCCCGTTACCAGCAAGCCCTATTGCAAAAACCACAACCACGCCTCAAAGCGACGAACAGCCAGCACCCCGATTGGCGTATTTTTACCGTTAGCTATAGCTCCACCGAAGATTTCCCCATACATGGCTGGTTGCTGCTACCCAAGACAGGTATCATCAAGCGCGGCTTTGTCATCGGACACGGCTATGGCGGACGTGATGCACCGGATTTCCACCTGCCCTTTAAAGATGCCGCCTTGCTGTTCCCTTGCTTCCGTGGCCTGTCATTAAGTGCCTGCACGGGCATATCATCTGAACCTTATTGGCATGTGCTGCACAATATCGACCAGCCCGACCGCTATATTATAGGTGGCTGTGTCGAAGATGTTTGGCTTGGCGTTAGCGCCCTATTGACTTTATTGCCACGGCTCAGTGGTCATCTGGGCTATTTGGGCATCAGCTTTGCAGGCGGCATAGGTGCCTTAGCCTTGGCATGGGATAAGCGCATTGCGCGTGGGCATTTAAACGTGCCCACTTTTGGGCAGCAACCGTTGCGTCTTAAACTGCCTACCCAAGGCAGCGCCCACAGTGTGCAGCAGTATTACCAAAGCCACAAAAAACAAACCTTGCAAGTATTGCGCTATTTTGATGCCGCATTGGCGGCACACTATATTGACCAGCCCATGCATTGCGCTTGCGCCTTGTTTGACCCGTGCGTCGCCCCGCCCGGACAATTTGCCATTTACAACGCACTGCCCGCCAACAAACAATTGTTTATACTTGAAGCCGGGCATTACGGCTACCCTAACCAAGCACAGCAAGAACAGTTGCTGCTTGAGGAACTTAACCACTTTTTTGCCCCTCTTGGGCATTAACTTAAAGTCAAACCACTAAACCAGGAGTTTTTTGATGAACCGCGAGTATCACAAATGGTGGAGTGATAAGTTGCAACGGGATATGGAGTTGCTGATATTTGGTCATGCCGGTGCTAAAGTGCTGGTGTTCCCTTCCCGCGATGGGCGTTTTTATGAATATGAAAATCTGGGCATTGTGGCATCCGTGCGGCACAAAATAGAACAAGGCTTTTTGCAGCTGTACTGCATCGACAGCGTTTATTCAGAAACCTTCTATTGCGGCTGGGCACACCCCTCCGGTCGGGTATTGCGGCATATTGCCTACGAGCAATATATTCTCGATGAAGTCATCCCCTTCATGAACAGCCAAAACCCGCACGACTGCATCATCTCGCACGGCATCAGCTTGGGCGCTTACCATGCCGCCAATATCGCCTTCCGCCACCCGCACCTGTTCAAAAAGCTAGCGGCTTTTTCGGGGCGCTATGACCTGACCCTGAGCATTGAAAATTTTAGTGACCTGCTGGACGGCTTTTATAACGAAGACATTTACTTCCATACCCCTAGCCATTTTTTGCCCAATTTGACCTGTGGTTGGCATCTACAACATTTACGGGCCATGGATATTATTTTGGTGATCGGTGCAGAAGACCCGTTTCTGAAAAACAATCAGGAACTAAGTGCCATTTTGGCGGACAAAGGTGTTAGCCACCAACTGATTGTCTGGGATGGACGGGCGCACCGTGGGCGTTATTGGCGTATGATGGCACCGCTATACTTGTAACTAAGGTTACGCAAGGGCAAGCCGTGACCGGACACTACTTTTGCCAAGTAACTGGCTCTCCTGCCCCTTCAATTATTGTCCAGCTTGTGTCCAAATAAAACCGCCCCAAGCCAAAACCTATTATTCTTGTCCTTGGTGTTTCCCATTATCGCTTGCGCTCTAGAAATGCTGTTCTGGCAAGCAATCCAGCCCTTTTCTTTTTTATTGTTTTATAATGCCGTATAATTAAAACCCTTAGCATCAGTAACCGGACACAACTTATGCTAAGTAACCAGCCCTCCTGTTTGTTCAATTATTGTCTAGCTTGTGTCCAAATGAAAACCGCCTCCTGGCAAAACCTATTATTCCTGTCCTTGGTGTTTCCAATTATCGCTTGCGTTATGGAAATGTTGTTCTGGGACACAATCCAACCCTTTGCTTTTTTATTGTTCTATCCGGCAATTTTATGTAGCAGTTGGCTAAGTGGGCTGGTGGGCGGTGTAATTGCCACACTGTTATCTATTGCGCTGATCACTTGGTTTTTCATGGTACCCAATGCTGCTGTTGAGCAAGATACAGCCAGCCATTTAAATTATGGGGCGCTGGTCATTTTTACCTGTGTCGGTTTTCTGACCGTTTGGCTGCTACATCTGCAACGCCAACAGAAGCAATTGCTGGCAATACAAGAAGCATTGCAGCAAGCATTGGAAAAAGCGAACTTGGCGGCAGAACGTTTCACAGTACTGACCGAGCGCTCTCCTTTTGGGGTTGCCTTGGTCGATTCCCGTAATGGCCAAGTGCAGGAAGTCAACCAACGCCTTGCCGACATCACCGGCAGGACGCGTGATGAGCTGACCAACATTAACTGGATGGACATCACCCACCCCGATGACATACAGGAAGACTTGGCACTTATGGCTCGCTTTAAAGCCGGTGAAATGCCCTATTTCGATAGGCATAAGCGCTATCTACGACCCGATGGGGCAGTCGTTCACGCCAGCCTGACCGTCGTGTCCGTTAAGGTGACTACAGGCGAACAACCCAAACATCTGGTTATTATCCAAGATATGACAGCGCACTTTGTGCTGCAACAAAGCTTGGCAGAGTCGCGACAGCAAGCAACAGAAGCGTTGGAATTGTTCCAAACCCTATTCCAACAGGCTCCCTTGGGCATTGCTTTGGTCGATGACCAAGGTTATTTTAAGCAAATTAATCCCGCCTACGCCAAAATGTTGGGCCGGACGCCTGAGAATTTGACCGGCATGGACTGGATGAGCGTTACCCACCCTGACGACCGCCAGCCCAATATAAAAGAAGTTGCCCGCATAGATGCAAGGCAAAGTAACAGAATCAATATGGAAAAACGTTACCTACAGCCTGATGGCGTGGTAGTTTGGGCGCGATTGTTGATTGCGCCTATTATTATGGCGGGTAAGCAGAACATCCATGTGACAATTGCGGAAGATATTACCGCACAGAAGCAATTGCAGGATGAGCTTATTAAATCTAATCTGGAGCTGCAAGCGATATTTGATTCAGTGGATGTCGGGCTGGCCTATATTAAAGATCGCACGGTGGTGCGTTGCAATAACAGGCTTGGTGCGTTGCTGGGCCATCAACGGGGCGAGCTGGTCGGCAAACCCACCCGTATTTGGTTTAAGAATGATGAAGATTATCAGCAGGTCGGCAACCTACTGAATACCCGGGTGGCATTGGGCGAAAAGTTCCTGATAGACCTGGAAACGCCCAGAAAAGACGGCACCACTTTCATGGGCCGACTCATAGGGCATGCACTGGACAAGCAGAATCCGAGTTTGGGGCATATTGGCATTTTGCAGGACATCACCGAGCAATGGCAAGCCAAGGAAAACTTGCGCCAAGCGAACAACAGCGTGGCACAAGCCAATAAGGTGCTGGCTAAGCAAAACAGCCAGCTGCACAGGCTCGCCCAGCAAATCACTCTCGCCAAGGAAGCGGCTGGCATCGGTATCTGGACGTTGGATATTGCTAGCGGTCAATTTCAGTGGGACAGGCAAATGTACAAGCTGTATGGCTTGACGCAAGAAGACCAGGACATCGAGCTTGATTATGCCTTTTGGAAATCGTTCGTGCATCCTGATGACCTGGTCAAAAAAGAGGCTGCTGCACAAAAGGCACTCGATCAAGCATGGGGCTTGGATGAAGCCATAGACCAGGTATTCCGTATCACCCTACGGGACGGCACTATCCGTTACCTTAATTCCCGGTCTTCCTTGGAACACAACACGGCAGGTCAGCCGACACGCAGAATCGGCATCAACATGGATGTCACCCACTACTTTGAGCAACAACAAGCTTTGCAGGCCGCCAAAGAGTTAGCGGAAGCATCCAACCGGGCGAAAAGCAGTTTCTTGGCCAACATGAGCCATGAGATACGCACACCGATGAACGCTATCATCAACCTATCCGAACTGGTGTTGGATTCAGAACTGACCGCGCCGCAGCGTGATTATTTGAGTAATGTCCAAGATGCCTCCAAGCACTTGCTGGCCATTATCAATGACATTTTGGATTATTCCAAAATTGAGGCGGGCTATTTGCCTATCGAATCGTCACCGCTATGCTTGTCAACGGTCATTGACAGAACAGCCAACCTGTTCCGTTCGCCCATCGCCCAAAAAAACTTGGCATGGTCGGTGGCAGTGGCTGAGGAAGTGCCGCCACAACTGCTCGGCGATAGCCTGCGGCTAGGGCAGGTGCTGAACAATTTAATTGGCAACGCCATCAAATTCACCTCGCACGGTGGCATCCGCCTGACCGTCGGGCTGTTGCCGCCGCCAGAACCGGATGCCACCTCAGTCTGGCTACTGTTCAGTGTCACCGATACCGGTATCGGCATAGTGCCTGAACTGCTGCCATTACTGTTCCAGCCATTTACACAGGCCGACGAATCCATCACGCGCCGTTTTGGCGGCACGGGGCTAGGCCTGTCGATTGCCAAGCGGCTAGTCCGGCTGATGGGCGGCGACCTGACTGTGTCCAGCCAGCCCGGCCAAGGCAGCACCTTTGCCTTCAGCGCCCGTTTTGGGCGCATTGACCCGCATAATCCGGCCACCCTGCCCTTGTCCGCCCCATCCGCAACCGTCGGCGCAAGCCCTCAGCCGCTGTCAGCGCTCCATCATGCCGAAATTCTGTTGGTTGAAGACAATAAGCTTAACCAAATTGCCGCCTTGGGCTTGCTGAAAAAAATGCAGCTGAACGTCACAGTGGCCAACAATGGCGCTGAGGCTATTGACTGGGTGCAAAAGAAGCATTTTTCCACAGTGCTGATGGACTTGCACATGCCGATCATGGGCGGGCTTGAAGCGACCCGACATATCCGCACGCTGCCCGAAGGGGAAAAAGTGCCTATTATCGCACTGACTGCCGACGTGATGGGCGATGTCATCACCAGCTGCAAAGCCGCCGGCATGGACGGCTACTTGTCCAAACCAATGAATGCCGAACTGCTGGCAGAGTGCCTGTTAAAATGGGCCGTGCCTAGTGGGGAAGGGTAGCTAGTCCAATGGCTGAGCGAAGCCTCTGGCGCATGGACATGTCGCGGCGTTTTCATCACTGCACTTATTTACTGATGTTACGCACCCCGATTCCAAAAAGCGTATCATTCTAGGATGGATAAAGAAAAAACAGAGCTCTACACGGACTACCTGATTTGCAACCAAGGCTTGGCGACGGCGACTAGCCTGTCGGCGATGCTGGACGGTGA
>CAIYOW010000149.1 GCA_903927955.1 uncultured Methylococcaceae bacterium
ACCGACATCGAAGTCCGTTTTGAGCGCATCACCAAAAGCGACTTCGAAGTCGCATTTGCAAAACGGACTTCGAAGTCCGTTTTGCAAATGCGACTTCGAAGTCGCTTTTGGTGATGCGCTCAAAACGGACTTCGATGTCGGTTTTGCAAATGCGAATTCGAGTTCGCTTTTGGTGATGCGCTCAAAACGGACTTCGATGTCGGTTTTTCAGGGGAGGTGCTGAGTGGCTAGTGTGGAATTGCAGATCAACGGCCAAAAATGGGCGGGGTGGCAAAAGATTAGGATTGTGCAGTCTATCAGGCAGGCCAGCAATAGCTTTTCGCTGGTTCTGACGGACCGCTGGGAATATGGCCAGGCGGTGATGCCTATCCTTAAGGGGCAGTCTTGTCAGGTGTTGGTGGATGGCACGCCGCTGATCACCGGTTATTTGGTGGATGTCAATCCGGCTTATGATGATAAGGGCCATCAAATCAGTGTCTCGGGCTATAGTAAGGCGATTGATCTGGTGGATTGTTCGACCGGCGGGATGCAGTTTAATGGCCGGACGTTGCTGCAAATCGCGCAGGCGTTGGCGACCCCTTTCGGGATTGGTGTGACGGCTTCGGCGGATATCGGGGCGGCCTTTCCGGCGGTGGCGATAGAGCCGGGGGAGTCCATTTTTGAGTTTCTGAATAAGTTGAGCCGTGTCCGGGCGGTGCGTTTGGTCAGTATGCCGGATGGGTCGATCAGTTTTGTGCAGACGGGTACTGCCGTGTCGCCCACGGCTTTGGTGTTTGGTGAAAACATTTTGCGGGCCACGGCTATGTTCAGTGCGCTGGGTGATTTTAGTGCGGTCTCTGTGGTGTCGCAAATGCGCGGTACGGATGATAGCTTTGGCGGGGCGGCGGCGGTGATTGGCGCGGGTGCGGTTAATGCGGCGGTGCGTTATCGGCCGCTGACGGTGATCGCCGACGGGCCGGCGAATGTGGCCGATTGCAAAAAACGGGCGCAAGCGGAATTGAACCGCCGGGCGGGTGAGGGGCAGGCGATCAGTTATACCGTGCAGGGCTGGTATAACGCGGATGCTTTATGGGCGCCCAATGTGCTGGTGGATGTGGTTGATCCGCTGCTGAATGTCAATGCGCGGTTGTTGGTTGCTGAGGTTACGTTTGAGGTGGATGATCAGGCGGGTTTTGTCACTCAGCTTGATGTGCGCCCTGCCGCCGCTTTTGATTTGGCGCCGCTGTCCATGGAGGCGATTCCGGATGTGGTGAAGGTGCGCAAGGCTGTCTCTAAACGCGCCCAGGGTGCTGGGGGGGTGGGGTGATGTTGCGCCGGTTGCAGGGGCTGGTTGCCCGTGGTGTGGTGACGCTGGTCAATAGTGCGCTGAAAATGCAGTTGGTGCAGTTGCAGGCGCTGGGCGGTAATCCGTTGGACGGGGTGGAGCATTTTGAACCGTATGGTTTTACGGCCAATCCGTTGCCTGGCGCTGAAGGCATTGTGCTGAATGTCGGCGCCCATGCCGGTAATGCTGTGGTGGTCTGTGTGGCGGACCGCCGCTATCGCTTGAGTGGTCTGGCTTCGGGCGAGGTGGCTGTTTATGATGATCAGGGGCAGTCGGTGGTGTTGTATGCTGATCATATCGCGGTGAATAGTCCAACGAAGGTGGTCATTACGGCACCGGAAACGGATGTTGTCAGTAGTACCATCAATCTGGGCGGTGCTGGTGGTGCGGCTGTGGCACGGGTGGGTGATTCGGTGAATCTTTCGACCGGTCGGATTGTGTCCGGTTCAAGCAAGGTGATGGCGTTATGAATGTGGTTGATTTTGCGTTGACTCAGGATATGACGGGCAGCAATAGTCTGTTGTGGTTGGCTAATTCGCCGGTTATTGACAATTCGTTGCAATCGCTGGTGGTTGCCTCGTTGTTTACGGATCGGCGTATCACGGCCAGCGATGCGTTGCCGGCGTTTTTTGATGCCGCACAAAGTTATCAGGGGGGCTTTTGGGGGGATGATTATCCCTCCGACGGTTCGGCGCCGGGGGTGCAGGCGAGGCCGCACGGTTCGCTGCTGTGGACGTTGCGCAACGCCAAGCAAATCGAGGATACCCGGACGCTGACTCCTTTATATATGGATGATGCGCTGCAGTGGCTGATTGATGCCGGTTTGGCGACCGCTGTCAGCACTTGGGCGGATTGGCGGGCGGACGGATTTTTGGAGGCTTACGTGCAAATTACTGAACCCAACGGGGCGGTCTGGAACAATCAATTTTTGGTGGCGGCATGAGCGATTTTGTAACGCCGACGTTGCCGCAGATACTGGGACAGGTCGCCACTGATCTGGCCATTACCGGGGGGGTCAATCCGGGCCAATACAATGCGGTGGTCGAGGGGGTGAAGTATGCCTTGGCGGGCGTGGCGCATGGCTTATATGCGAAGCTCGATAATGTGGCGTTGCAATGCCATCCGTTTACGGCGACGGGTATTTCGCTTCAGCAGTTTGCGGCGGTTTGGGGTCTGGCCAGTTTGCCGCCGACCGCTGCGGGTGGCACGATACGCTTTACGGGTGTGTCCGGGGCGGATATCCCGGCCAATACGCTGTTGCAAAGCCGTTATGGTCTGGCCTACGCCACCGGCACGGATACGATTGTCAGTGGCGGTGTTGCCAATGTGTCTGTGGTCTGCACGCTGACCGGCGCAAATACGAATTTGGCTGCCGGTGAGGTGCTGACGGTGGTCACGCCTCTGCCGGGTGTCAATTCCAGTGTTACGCTGGCTGCACCGCTGACCGGCGGCACTGATCAGGAGGAGGATGCTGCTTTGCAAGGGCGTTTGTTCGAGCGGGTGCGTAATCCGGTGGCGGGCGGTAGCCAGACGGATTATCAGGGGTGGGCATTAGGTTTCCCGGGGGTGACGCGCGCTTGGTGTATGCCATGTGGCATGGGTGCGGGTACGGTGCTGATCACGTTTATGATGGATGCGATGTATGCGAACGGTGTTCCGTTGGCTGCCAATGCCACTGCGCTGGCTGCTTATTTACAGCCTTTCGTGCCTGCGGATTGTTCGAAAATCTATGTTGTGCCACCGGTGGCTGCGCCGATGAACCCGGCGATTGCCATCAAGCCTAATACGATTGCGATGCAAGCTGCGGTGACTGCTAATCTGACCGCGCTGGTTCTGGCGGAGGCAAATTATGAAGACGGTTCGGGCAGCGGTGTGGTGTTGATCACTCAAATTGAGGAGGCGATCGGCTCGTCGCTGGGTATCGTCGATTATGTGCTGTCCGGCCCGACCGCTAATGTCGCGCCGAGTGCCGGGAAGATTGTCACGCTGGGCGCTATCACCTTTACTACGCTGCCATGAGTAATAGTGCCGCCGATTATTTGCAGTCCCTGCTAAACCATTTGCCAAGCGGTAAGCTGTGGGACGATTTGCGCCAGCCGGGCAGTGGCTTGTATGAAATCTTTAAGGCCACGGCGCAAACCTTTGGCCGTTTTGATGCGGCTTGTGACGCGCTGCGGGGGGAGTTGGACCCGCGTTACGCGCGGCAGTTGTTGGATGACTGGGAGGCGTTCGCGGGGCTGCCCGATCCGTGTGCGGTGGGTGTGGCCAATACGCTGCAAACCCGCCGCGTGGATTTGGTCACTAAGTTGATATCTCCCGGCGGACAAACGCCGGCTTTCTATGTCGCGCTGGCGGCGGGCATGGGCTATAGCATTACGATCACTAATTATCACCCGTTTGTGTGCGGCATCAGCCAGTGCGGTATTGACGCGCTGATGGCTTACGGTCATGCGGTCCGGGATTACTGGTCAATCACGGTGTCGGGTCCTAGGGTGACGTATTTTCGGTGTGGTGTGTCGGAATGCGGCATTGATCCTATCACTAAGATCGATCTGGCTGCCGATTTGGAATGCCGGATTAATCGCATTAACCAGGCACATAAGATTCTCAACTTTATCTATAAGGCTTAACTATGATCTATAACCCTCCCATGGGCGGCGGTGCAAGCGATCCGTATGTGACGGGCAATCCTGCCACCGCTACGCCGGGCTCTATTCCGCCGGGGGCTGCGATTGAGCAGCCGCAACGGGAAATTGTTAATGTGATTATGGCAGCAGGCTTGACGCCGTCGGCTGCCAATGTGGGGCAGTTGTTGCAGGCCATTCAGGTGCTGGGGCGGATTAGGTTGACTGGACCTTCTACGTTTTATGTGGCGACGCCTGCTAGCGGGGGCAGTGATGCGACTGGGAATGGTACGCTGGCCGCGCCGTGGGCTACCCTGGGTCATGCGTATAGTATGCTTTTTAATTTTTATGATGCAGGCGGTAATTCGATAACGATACAGCTGGCTGCGGGCACGTATGCTCCGGTGAATTGTATCGGAGCGGTGCCGGGATGTCCGGCATTATTGATAGTGGGCAATACCAGCAATCCCGCGTCAGTGATCATATCAAACACAACGGGTGCCTTCGGTAGTGCGTGTGTTTATGCGTTCTTTGCAACGCCCCTTTATATCTCTGGCATTACAGTGAACGGTTTGGTATCAAACGGTGGTGGGTTTTGTGCGGATACCGGGGGTTTTATTGCGTTTCAAAACTGCAATTTTGGAAACATGGGGGCATCTGGCTATCATTTGGAAACGTGGGGTTCCGGCAGGATCAATATCACTGGAAATTATACGATTAACGGCAGTGCCTCAGTTCACCTCTTTCAGCAAGGCGGCTTTGTCCAGGTGAATACCGGGACTGCAACGCTGGTAACCGTAACATTAACGGGGATTCCTAATTTCAGTGCTGCTTTTATTGCTGCGGCACTGGCTTCTCAAGCCATTTTACTTAATGCTTTGATCGTTTTTTCTGGGGCTGCTTCGGGGGTCAAATTTACCGCGTGGACTGGCGGGGGAATTTATTCAGGCAATAATTTTGCCTCTTTCCCCACAGGATTGACGGCGGGGTCAATTGTCGGGGGGTATACGTCATGATGAATTTTGATGCAAATAGTGGGTTTTGGGTTGTTGCGGGGTCAACAACTGAGGTGTTTTCGGCTATGGCGGGGGCTTTTGTGCCCATTGGCGATGCATCTTACGTTGAGTGGCTGGCGTTGGGTAATTTGCCGTCTTCGCAAACTAATAACGCGTCTTTACTTTTGCAGCTTCAATTGCAGGCACCAAACGTTTCGTTGTGGAATCTCTATTCGGTGGCGGAGGCTCAATCGGCCCAAAGCCTAATCATCGAGGCAGCGGCGGCCAATGCTATTGTCAATGGCATTTCCTCGTCAGCGCTGGGTGTTGCTCATGCTTATCCGAGCGGTCTGGTTGATCAGATGAATTTGACGGCACTGGTGCTGCGTTCGACGCTGCCCGGTTTCTCATCGGCAATGGCCAAAACGTTGGATGCGGGGTGGTTGTCCCATACTGCCGCACAAATTCAGCAGGTGGGTGTTGATGTGGAGGCGTTTATCTCGGCACAACTTCAGCATAGCGCAACTCGGCAGGCTGCCATTATGGCCGCTACAACTATTCCGGCGATACAGGCTATAAATTGGTAGTAAGTTAAACGGTGCGACCACAATTCATGCGCCAACATGATTTGTGGCCACCTTCGGCAGATTGTGCTGCGTCAGGCCAAGGCACCGTACTGTGATCACAGCGATGCTAGGCTATCATGCTCTTGACTAAAAATGGTAATAATTAGATGCAGTGACTGTAATAAAAAATTAGCTTAGGCTAGGTTTTTAAGACTTAATATCAAATGCCCACGTTGTGGGACATTAAACGAACTGAAGGCCGTTGAGCCTCAAACTTTTTCGCAAAATGCGTCTGTTGAGGCTCAAAATGACAAATCCAATAATTCCGTGGCAAGGTGGTAAAAGGCGTTTGGCCAAGCATATCTTGCCGTTATTCCCGGTTCATGAATGCTATGCCGAGCCGTTTGCTGGGGGTGCGGCTTTATTTTTTATGAAAGCGCAATCTGATGTTGAGGTGCTTAATGATATCAATGGTGATCTCGTCAATCTGTATAGGGTGGTTAAGCATCATTTGGAGGAGTTTGTTCGCCAGTTCAAATGGGCTTTAATCAGCCGGCAAATCTTCGCCTGGCTTAAAGAGACACCTATTGATACGTTAACCGATATCCAAAGGGCTGCAAGGTTTTACTATCTCCAGAAAATGGCGTTTGGTGCTAAGGTTGGGAGTCAGCATTTCGGGACTGCAACAACGTCAGCGCCAAGGCTTAATCTATTGAGGATTGAAGAGGAACTATCCAGCGCTCATTTGCGTTTGTCTCGGGCATTCATAGAGCATCTGACTTGGCAAGAATGTGTTCGTCGTTATGATCGTCCCCATACGCTTTTCTATCTTGATCCGCCGTATTGGGGAACGGCTGGATACGGTGTTGATTTCGGGCTCGATCAGTATTTGGTGATGGCCAGTTTGGCTAAAACTATTCAGGGCAAGATGATCATTTCTGTGAACGATATTCCTGAAATGCGATCTGCTTTTGATGGCTTGGTTATGGAGTCTGTGGGCATCAAATATACTATCGGCGGCTCTAATCGCGGCAAGTTATCCAGTGAGCTGATCATTCGCAGTTGGTAGCCTTGCACTATGTGCAATTCTGTTGTGAGGTATTAAAATATAAAGCGTGCGATTTATCTCATGAAATCATGTTGATTTATCGCGCGCGGCTTCAACTCAGTGGCTTAGGCTTACATAACGCACTAGCTAAAGGCCACGATAATACTGCCGCCAGTGAACAAAGCCAAATCCATGCCGCTGTTACGCATGTGTTAAAGGCAAACCAAGGCTTTGTTGCCCAGCATAAAGCCAGCTATTTCCAGCCTTTTATCCAAGGGCAAAAGCCTAAGGCAACGGTGGTGACGTGTGCGGATTCCAGAGTCCATTCCCATGCTATTGACCCGCATCCTGATGGTGATCTTTTTATGGTGCGGGATATTGGCAATCAGGTTGCTTCGGCTAAAGGTTCTATTGAGTATGGTGTCCGCCACTTGCATACCCCGTTATTGCTGGTTGTGGGGCATTCAATGTGCGGTGCCGTCAAGGCAGCAATGGGCGATTATTCAGAGCTGGAGCCTGCCATTAAGGAAGACCTCGGCACTATCCATGTGCCGCTAGGTAATCCAGATGACCCCATTGCGGTCAAAAATGCGGTAGAAATTAACGTCAACCAACAGGTGGATTTCGCATTAAAAATGTTTCAAGCTGAGCTGGCGCAAGGTAAGCTAATGGTTATTGGTTCGGTATATGATTTTCGCAACGACTATCAAAAAGGTTCGGGGCGTTTGGTTTTTACCAATGTCAATGGCGAAACAGAGCCGGGCAAAATTAAACAGTTGCTGTCCTTCTCAAAAGGCGTGACCACTAAATAATTGCTGTTACGCTGTGTTGGCTGAATCATCGTTTGTATGCCCCGCTTCGGCTACGCTGAAGGAACGGCTTGCCCAGGGAAAATTCGGCCCAGCTTGCTCCCCCCCAGTATCGGCTTCTCCCCTTGGGCAACCGCTTACAACACATGCACAACTGTATTGCCAATGCCCAACAGATGCAGTTGGCTCTCGGTATTGTTGGCAAAGAATAGCTGATGGATCACTACGCTATTGCTTGCCACAATATCAATTTCCGTCCCCGTGCTGCCATAAGCCTTTTCTGTGATGGAATCTCCAGCTAGGCTAATGTGCGACAAATTTAAGCCAGTGATTTGACGGTTTTCGGTCAATGTTGCCAGCAGTGATGTGGGCATAATTTCTATAAGGTTTGTTTTTATATTGCCCAAAGCTAAGCTATTGAGATTGGCAACAGTATCTTGCACCGACAACAAATAAGGTGTTTGGATGGTATTCAGCACCGCTGCGTCGCTACTGGCCTGTGCAGCCGACACCGTTACAGTGGCTGTACCGGCATTGGTCAGTTTTATGTTGGCGATTTGCCCGGCAATTCCCTCCAGACTATCGATTTTGGCCAATAAATTTGCCGCCGAGTCGGCAACGGTGGCAAATATTTCTGGGTTGCCTTTGCTATCGGTCATTTTAGGGGCTAACGCCAGCACATCAGCAATGTTGATTTGCCAAGCAAAGGAGGTGTTGCCGGAGTTGTCTTGTACTGATAGCAATTGCGTTCCCATTGCTGCCAAGGTGTCTAGGCTACTGGACATGCTCCAGCCAGAATCCACCACACGGATCGGGACGGTCAAGCCTGCTTGGACAAAAACAATAGCATCGAAAACGCCCAAAGTCACCGATTTGCCATCCGATTGCAGGTTGCCGAATTGCCCAAATGAGATGCCGTTGGGCAAGGTGAATGCGCCCAGCGCGTATCCCAAAGACATCAGCTTGGCTTGGTTGGCATTGATGTGGGCGGCTGTGTCGGCAACAGTGACTAACAGCTTGTTGCCTAGCGTGGCAAGCGCGGTGACATTGGTTGCCACGTTCGCAGCAGTATCCGTTACATGGATGCCGCCATTGTCGATTTGTGGCTTCAGTACTAGCAGTTGGGTGGCTTTGGTTGCCACATTTGCGGCACTGTCGTTGATGGTTATGGACAGCTCATTGCCAAGTTTTGCCAGTGCTTTCGCATTGGCGGCTATATGTGTAGCCGTATCGGTGACATGGATGCCACCAGCGACAATTTTTGTAGCCAAGGCGCGTAACTCGCGGATGTGGGCGGCTACGTTTGCAGCGGTGTCGGAGACGCTGTTGAAGGTGTAGGGGATGCCTGAACTGTCGGTCATTTTGGGTGCGAGCGCCAACACGTCCGCCACGCTGATTTGCCAATAAAAAGGGCCTTGGCCGGTGCTGTCCTGTAACGACAGCAGTTGTGGGCCGATAGCCGCCAGCGCGTCCAAATTTCTGGCTATGTTGCCATTAGAGTCCACTATATGGATCGATGCCGCCAAACCTTCCTTGATAAAAGCGATGGCATGTGCGATATCTAAAGTCACTGATTTGCCATCAGTATGCAGATTGGTCAGCAATATGCCGTCGGGGAGTTTGAAGCCTGCTAAAGTGCTGCCCAAAGACAGCAGCTTGGCTTGGTTGGCGTTGATTTGAGCTGCGGTGTCCTTGACCGTCACCGACAGCTCAGCACCTAACGAGGCCAGCACCGCTGTATTGGCGGCAATGTTTGCCGCCGTGTCGGTCACTTGTATGCCACCCTTGCTGATGCGCGCACCAAAAGCGAGCAGTTGTACTGCATTAGTGGCGACATTCGCGGCTGTGTCGTTGATGGTAACTGACAGGTCTGCGCCTAGTATGGCCAGTGCCGCCGAGTTGGCGATAACCTGTGCTGCCGTGTCGGTGATATGGATGCCGCCTGTGGCGATTTGTAAACCTAGCGCGAATAACTGGGCGGCATGGGCGGCAATATGGGTGGTTGAGTCAGTAATGTTGTTGAAGGTATCAGGATGCCCCCAGTAGTCGGTCATCTTGGTCGCCAGGGCCAGCACGTCCGCCACGCTGATTTGCCACTGGAAAGGGTGGTAGCCGGAGATGTCTTGAACAGACAACAGCTGGCTGCCCATAGCTGACAGTGCGTCCAAGTTGCTGGACAAGGTATCGCCATAGTCAACCACATGAATAGGCGCGATTAAGCCTTCTTTGATGAAGGCGATGGCATCAGCGATATTCAATGCTACTGACTTGCCATCCGTATCGAGGTGGCTAAACGATGTGCCATCAGGCAGTTTGAAGCTGGCTAGCGCACCCCCTAAAGACAGTAGCTTGGCTTGGTTGGCGTTAATTTGCACCGCTGTGTCAGTCACCGTTACCGAAACGGCAGCACCTAGCGTAAGCAATGCCGCCACATTGGTGGCAATATTGGCGGCGGTGTCAGTGATGTGGATAGCACCAGCAGCGATTAATGTACCCAATGTGAGCAACTCAGCGGCATAGTTAGCCACATTTACTGCCGAGTCATTGATTGTTATGGATAGCTTGTTGCCCAACGAGGCTAATGCTGCCGTGTTGGCGGCAATATGCGCTGCAGTATCGGTGATGTGGATGCCGCCGGTGGTGATTTGCGAACCCAGTGTGAGCAACTGGGCGGCGTTACTGGATACGTTCGACGCGGAGTCACTGACATTGCTAAATATTTCTGGCTTGCCGGACTTATCGGTCATCTTGGGCGCTAGTGCCAGTACGTCGGCGACGCTGATTTGCCAAAAGAACGGGGGATATCCTGAGAGGTCTTGCACCGACAGTAATTGCGCGCCTATCGCGGCCAGCGCGTCAAGGTGGTTGGAAATATTCCAGCTAGAGTCCACCAGATGGATGGGGGCGGTCAGCCCTACTTTGACAAAGGCGAGGGCATGGCTGGTGTCCAAGGTCACCGATTTGCCATCTGAAAGCAGGTTGGCGAATGATGTGCCATCCGGCAAAACCAGACCACTTAGCGCATTGCCTAAAGCCAACAGGCCATTTTGGTTGGCGTTGATGTTTGCCGCATTGTCTTTGACGATCAGTGCCAGCTTAGTCCCTAGCGTAACCAGTGCCGATGCATTGGCGGCTACGTTAGCGGCCTTATCAGTGACGCGGATACCGCCTGCAATGATTTGGTTGCCTAGCGCGGATAGCTTGGCTGCGTTAATGGCTACATTGGTTGCGCTATCGACAACAGTCACTGACAGCTCGCTGCCTAAGGTGGCGAGTTCCTTCTGGAAGGCGGTGATATGCGCTGCAGTGTCGGTGACGCGTAT
>CAIYOW010000150.1 GCA_903927955.1 uncultured Methylococcaceae bacterium
GAACCAATAGCCAGCAAGCTGCCGCCGACCCCTAGCGTGAGCGTCAGCAATAGCCATTGTCCATTAGGTAGGTCGGGGTGCATATTGAGCACGGCAAACATTAAAGTGCCATTGTCGATTGACGATGAAGACAGTCCAATCAATATGTTGGCTAAGGTGGGGCTGATTTCGGTGAACAAATAATGCGCCATCGCTTCCAAATAGCCCAAAAAGCTCAACGCCCCGACAATCATCATGGCACCGTAGAAAAATAACAGGGTGTCCCAATCCACACCGCCGATGCATTTGAACACGTCAAAGCCTTTTTGTGATTCTATATAACCCTGTATTTCATGGTCATCGGCATAATCATGATGGTCAAGATCGGTTATAAAGTGGCCCACTTTTTCAGATTTTGTCAAATAATAGGCGAACGATTGCAGTATACCCAAACCCAGCATCATCCCTGCTATGGCGGGCATATCAAGGAACACGTTCGACAGGATGGTAATGCTGAAGGTGAGGATAAAAATCACCACCACGCGCTTGCTGCCACGTTTTAAAACGGGGGTGCCTTTAGAAAAAGCCGGTTTTTCTTTGCTGACCCAAAAGTGCATGATGGATGCGGGCACTAAAAAATTGACCATACAAGGTAGGGCCAAGGTAAAAAATTCGGTGAACGGCAGCATGTTTTGTTGCCAGACAAAAAAGGTCGATATGCCGCCCAAAGGACTCATGGAGCCGCCAGCATTGGCAGCAACCACCGCATTAAGACCCGCTAGGCCGACAAATTTAGGCTGGCCTTTGCCTATTTCCAAGATGATGTAACCCATCAACAAACCGACTGTTAAGCTGCTGATAAAGGTTGACAACAAAAAAGCCATAATGCCGGTTATCCAAAACAGTTGCCGATAACTGTGCTGGCGGTTGGCCAATAGGATGCGCATGGCATCAAAAATGCCCCGTTCGGTCATGGCATTCAAAAAGGTCATTGATACTGTGATAAACAGAAACAATTCCGCATAAGCGGTCAAGTTGCTTTGAAAAACTAAGGCAACATTTTTTGCCGAGCCATAAACCACGGCATAGTAGATAAAAATGGCAAACCAGATAATGGCTGACCCCAAGACCATCGGTTTTGCCTTGCTCATTTGATGCAAGTCTTCGGTCATTGCGATGGCATAAGCAATGAAAGTGATGGCTAGGGCAAAATAGCCAATGGAGTGGTTTTTTAAGTCGGGTGCCAAGGCAGCCACTTCTTCTGCACAGCTTAATGAGGGGAACAAAAAGACTAAAAGGAGCGCTAACAAATAGCGGGCAATGCAGGTTGTCGGGAAGCTTTTCATTAGTTAGGGCTTGATGTGGGTCTTTTAGGGTGTTGTCAGTGTAGAGTAGGGTGGGCACGCTTTTTGTGCCCACGCGCAAGCTCACTCATGTTTGCCCGCAACGCGGAAATTGACATATAAGTTTAATAGGTAATTCCAAGTGCCGGTGACAAAAGCGATTAAAATGCGCGACACCACAAAATTCCACGCCCATACATTGACTAATAGGTACATGCCGCCGGTGACAATTGCCAAACCACAACCCGCTATCAGCAAAAAGCCGCCATAACCGGCATGAATGGAGCGCAACGTACCCTTAAACACAAATTTACGGCTGATCAAGTAATTGATGGATACGGCAATCAGGAAGGCGATGCCAGCAGACCACACCGGGTCCCAACCAAATGAACTGGTAAATAGGGTAAGCAACAATAGGTCAAAAGCAAAGGTTGAGCCACCTACCAGCGCATATTTAAAAAACCGTAGCACGGATTGCAAGTGCTCGGTTGGGATGATTGCATACAGCTTATCAAATACCAGTTTCATGTTCATTTTCCAAAGGGAATGTATTAATTACTAGGTCTAGCTGTTATATGATGGAATCTAACAGCTTCGGCAAAAAATGCAATCTATTATAGTTTTCTCCAAGCCGCTATTGCGCGTTTTCCAATTGCTCTTCTGCATCCAACCAAGCCATTTCGGCTTGTTCCAAGTCTTTAGCCAATTGTGCCTTAGATTCGATCAGTTGTTTTAATCGGTTTTTTTCAGTATCGGCGTAAAGTGCCGGATCAGCCAGTTGTGCTTCCAGTTGTTTTTGCTGGGCCAGCAATTTTTCCACCTGGCTTTCGGCTTTTTTTAGCGCGTCATATAATGGCTTAAATTTTTGTCGGCGTTCGGCATCCAGCTTGCGTTGGTCTTTGCGCGAAACGCTGGGAACAGCATTGGCAGCACTTTCAGGCTCTTGGCTTTTGTTGTCAATTTTTTTCTGTTCGGTCAGCCAATTGCGGTAGTCGTCCAAATCGCCATCAAAGGGCTGCACTTTACCTTCGGCAACCAGTAATAGTTGGTCGGTCACTGAGCGTAACAAATGCCGGTCATGCGACACCACCACCATAGCGCCTTGGAAGTCTTGCAGGGCGACGCTTAAGGCGTGGCGCATTTCCAAGTCCAAATGGTTGGTCGGTTCGTCCAGTAACAATAGGTTGGGGTTTTGGTAAACCAGCAGGGCCAACACCAGCCGTGCTTTTTCGCCGCCCGAAAAAGGCTTGACCGCTTCCAGCACTTTGTCGCCGCGAAAATCAAAACCGCCCAGAAAGTTCCGTATGTCTTTTTCGCTGGCCTGTTTGTCCAGTTGCTGCACATGCCACAACGGGTTTTCGTCCAGATGCAACTGTTCCAGTTGGTGTTGGGCAAAATAACCTATCTTTAAAGCCTCGGCGGCTTCGCGTGTGCCGGTTAAAGGCTGCATTTCGCCAGCCAACACTTTAATCAGGCTAGATTTACCTGCACCGTTGGGGCCTAACAGACCAATACGGTCACCCGGCGAGATGCTTAAGCCGGTTTGTTTGATGATGATTTTATCGCCATAGCCAATATCCGCTTTATTGATGCTTAATAGCGGGTTGGGAATACGGCCCGGGTCGGGGAAGCTAAAGTCAAACGGCGAATCAACATGCGCTTGGGCAATCAATTCCATGCGTTCCAACGCCTTAATGCGGCTTTGCGCTTGGCGGGCTTTGGTGGCTTGGGCTTTGAAGCGGTCGACAAAGCTTTGGATATGGGCTATTTCACGTTGTTGCTTTTGAAAAGCGGATTGTTGTTGGGCTAGCTTTTCGGCGCGCATTTTTTCAAAGGCGCTGTAATTGCCAGTATAAATGTCAGCGCGTTGCTGCTCAATATGGACAATATGATCGGTGATGGCATCAAGGAAGTCGCGGTCATGTGAGATCAGCAGCAAGGTGCCAGGGTATTTGCATAACCAATCTTGCAGCCATATCACTGCATCTAAATCTAAGTGGTTGGTCGGTTCGTCCAGTAGCAAGACATCGGAACGGCACATCAAGGCTTGTGCCAAATTAAGGCGCATACGCCAGCCGCCAGAAAATGCATTGACGGGGTTGGCTTCTTGCTCCGCCCTAAAGCCTAAGCCGTTCATCAGCCGCGAAGCGCGCGCCCCAGCAGTATAGCCGCCGATGACTTCCAATGCACCATGCAGTTCCGCCAGTTTTAAGCCATCTTGCGCTTGTTCGGCGGCATCCAATTGCTGTTGCAAGCGGCGCAATTCTTGATCGCCATCAATCACATAATCAATTGCCGAACAAGCAACCGGTGGCGTTTCCTGTGCGACGTGGGCAATCTCAAGGTTGGGTGGCAGGCTAAAGTCGCCGCTGTCCAAGTGCAATTCGCCACGGATAAGCGCAAAAAAACTGGATTTTCCCGCGCCATTGGCGCCAGTGAAGCCCACTTTTTGGCCTTTGTGCAAGGTGAACGAGGATTGCTCGAACAACACGTTAACGCCCCGACGTAGGGCGATATTCTTAAAGTTTAACATTCAGCAATACAGGTGAGGGTGCCCGGCACTAGGCGGCCCGTTGGATCATTTGGTCAACTTGTTCGGCGAAGGTTTCCAGATTGCCTTGGCTGACGGCATCGACAGGAATCACCAGTGCAGTGTCCAAAGTGATGAAGATATACACATAGCGTTTGCCGTATTCCACCCGCACCAAATCCGCAAAAGCCATTTTGTTTTTGCCGCTGGGTGATTTTTCCAGTAGAAAATTAGGGTTGCTGGGGTCTATGGTTAAGGTGTAAGTGCCGAACATAGCCTTTTTTTCTTTATCGGTATAACTTTTCAAAATTTGCCGATGAAAATCCAAGCGCATGATTTTGGGTGACAAAATAGCCCATAACGTGGCGATAATAATAATATAGATCGACGTGTTGATGTCATGGTAATAAAAATAGTAAAACGCGCCAATCAAGCCCATTAATCCCGGTACTATCCAGCGGGTTTTAGTGATGTTTTTTTGGATGTCTTCATTTTTCATGTACAGCATTTCGTTAAAATGAACCAAGTCATTTTCTTTGAATTCGTATTCTATTTCGAACATGGTGTCGTTAAGCTGAGGGTGGTAGTGGCTGCAAGCCAGTGACTGCGGTTAAGTTAGCCAAGCTTTGCGCGCTGTGTGCTAATGGCCAATGGCACAATAGCCGACGAAAAACTTGGGTGTGTTGCCAAGACAATGGCGCGGCACGGTCAGTGCATTTTTATTTTGATGTATACGCTGCGTCTGAAGGCATTGGAAAGGGTCAGCAGGGCTGTCCTAAAATAGCCGTGTATCGCCACTTGGTGCATCTTATAAAGCGACAGGTAGACCACTTTGGCAATAAAGCCGCCAATGCTCACCGTACCCATTAAATTGCCCATTAGGTTGCCGACCGTAGTGTATTTGCCTAGGGACACCAGCGAGCCGTAGTCATAATAGACAAATTTGACCGGTGGCTGCCCTTTTAGGCGGTTTATCAGGGTTTTGCCAACAGCGGTGGCTTGTTGGTGGGCGGCTTGGGCACGCGGCGGCACATTGCCGGGGTGGCCGGGCCACTGGCAAGCGGCACAATCGCCAATGGCGTAAATAGCGTCGTCACTGGTTTTTAAGGTGTCGTCAACCAGCAACTGGTTGATGTGGTTGGTGGCAAGGCCATCCAGTTCTTTTAGCCAATCCGGTGCTTTAATACCCGCTGCCCAGACTTTAATATCCGCTTCGATAAATTCGCCATCGTGGGTGGCAATGCCCGCTTCGTTGATTTCAATGACGCGCCGGCCCAGTTTTAGGTTGACCCCCAGTTTAATTAATTGCTGTTGGGTGGCAATGGCCAGCTTGCCCGGCAAGGCTGGCAGCAATTGGCTGGCGGCTTCAATAATGGTCAGTTTGACATCACTGGTTTCATGCAAGCCATAAATGGCCAGCACGTTAGTTACTTCATGCAACTGTGCCGCCAATTCCACGCCGGTGGCACCCGCCCCGACAATAGCGATGGACAATGGCCTGACCGTGGCTTTATCTTTGCCAATGTAGTTTTTTAGATACGATTCGAACAATTGTTTTTGGAACTTGAAGGCTTGGCGGGTGGTGTCCAAAAACAGGCAATGCTTGTCCACGCCATTAATGTTGAAGGTATTGCTGACACTGCCGATAGCCATAACTAAGGTGTCGTAACGGAACGAGCGACGTGGGATCAGCTCTTCGCCTTGGTCATTGAGTGTGGGGCTGACATGTACGGTTTTTTGGCTGCGGTCGAGCGCTTCCATTTTGCCTAAACGGAATTGGAAATGGCTACGGTGGGCTTGTGCCATGTATTCAACCTGTTCCGACTCGTCCAGCGTACCTGCCGCCACTTCATGTAGCAAGGGTTTCCAAATATGGGTGGTGGTGGCATCAATCAGGGTGATATCCGCCAAGCCTTTTTTGCCCAGTTTGTGGCCCAAGGTGGTTGCCAGCTCCAGTCCGGCCGCCCCGCCCCCAACAATGACGATTTTATGTTTTTCGTTAGTTTGCATAAATGATCCCCCTCGAAATGTTTTTGCGTACTATAGCATTAAAATTGCCGACAATCTTGGCTGTGCTGTTTAGTGCGGGTTGTCGAGCTGATAAGGGCCACTTGCCAGTGCAGTGGGGTGGCCCAGCAAAATGTCCGCCAGCATTTGCGCCGATGCCGGTGCCATTACCAAACCATTTCTAAAATGCCCGGCGTTAATGCTCAGATTGTCGATAGTGGGATGTTTGCCAATATAGGGGATACCTTGTGCCGTACCGGGTCTTAAGCCGGCCCAGTGGGCGATCAGCGGGTAACGGGCCAGTGTTGGCATCAGTTCTGTGGCAAAGCTGTGCAGCCGTTGTTTGGCATGGGTGGTGGCGGTTTTGTCAAAGCCCTCTTGCTCAACCGTACTGCCCGCCAAAATTTTGCCGTCGCGGCGCGGGATAAGGTAACGGTCACCATCCAGCACAATACACGGCAATAGTCCCGGTTCGGCGGCAAACACTAACATTTGTCCTTTAATCGGCGCGATCTGGGGCTTGTCCAAGCTGCTGTCAGGCATTAGGCGCTCAAACAACGCCCCCGTCCATGCCCCTGATGCCATCACCAGTTGCCCGGGCGAAAACTCGCCTAGTGTGGTGCAGACTGTGCCAATACGGTTTTGTTGGTGGATAAAGCCAGTGACTTGGCAGTGCTCGATAAGTTGCACACCTTTATTAAGCACATCTTGTTTAAGTGCCTTGAGCAGGCGTGGGTTTCTGGCTTGGGCAATATCTGGCAACCACAGCGGGTTAACGCGGGTGCAGGAAAAGGCTTCGAGTTGCGCCGCTGTTGCGTCGGCATAGCGGATATGGGCGTTTTGGCACCATGCCTTAGCCGCCTCTATATCAGGGTTTTGCGTCATCAGCAGCCCGCACGGTGTCCATTCCGGGTCGAGTCCGGTGTCGGCCAGCAGCGTGGCCATCAGTGCCGGATAGAGTGACAGGCTATACTCTACCAGACGGGTGATGGCTTCGGCTTGTCGCCAAGGATAGAGGGGCAGCAAAATGCCGCCGCCTGCCCATGAGGATTCTTGCCCGGCGGCGTTTTGGTCAATGACAGTGACACTAGCCCCTGACTGCCGGAGTGCCCGTGCGGTCATCAGGCCAATAACGCCCGCACCAATAACGGTAAAGTCTGCTGCTGATTTCATGATGCTCAAGGTAGTAGATTAAAAAATAGGGCGCAACACGCTGGCAGGTTTAGCGCATGGGGCAGAGGGTTATGGGGTGGATTGGGCATGGTTTGGTAAATGGTCTGTTTAGTGATTAATTGTGTCCGTTGTGTCAAATCAACAAGCATTAACGCGCCGATTGCCACCCAAAAAGCTTAAAATACATCAATAACCAATAATTTAAATCAAGAAATTGTTTTTATATATTGATATATAACATTTTTTTTGGCTTTAAAAAAAAACATTAAAACTTGTGGTGAATCGTATTTACTGCTAATATCCTACACCTGTATGACAGGGTTTGTTGCAAAAAAACAAACGCAATTATAACAACCTCAAGAGGGGAACACGATGACACATAAAATGAAGGCTTTAAGCATATTGACAGCATCCGTTGCTGTTGCTGGCGTTTTGGTTGCTCCAACGGCTATGGCGCATGCAAAACATACCCATAAACATGCTGCGGGTTATAGCCATGCTTCACAAGGCATGTCAGTAGACAGCAAAGTGCAAGCATTGGAAGCCCAATTGCAATCCATGCAATATGAATTGCAAGCGTTGCGTGCTGATGCCGCAAACCGCCCTGCAGCCACTTCTACTGTCCAAGCTGCCAAAGTGGAAGAATTGGATCAGTGGATGAACACTGTTAAAGCCAAACATGCCGATCATGCTGATCATGGCCGTAAAGGCGACAACATGGTGTTCTTCCGTGGCGGTTATTTGCATGCAGATAGTTTGAGAGGCGGTACACTGGATCCTACAGCGGCTGGCGGAAACTCAGGTGGCGCGCTTAATGGTGCGATAGGCAAACAAGATGCTTGGTATTTTGGTGCTGGTTTTGACTGGAGCTTGAGTCCTAATCTGTTTGGCGCTATGCAAGGCACAGAGCTGTTTGCAGAGTTAATGTTTGATTATAAGGAATTGGGTAATAATTACCCTAATGGAATTACGCCAGCAATAGGTAAGGCTACTGGTCTTCCTGGTGTTAATACCCAAACAGCTACTGTTAACCAATTGACTTTGGCTGCCTCACCAAAAATCAAGTTTATGAAAGGTCATGCCTTCCGTCCTTGGTTGGTTCCTGTGGGCTTTGAAATCAACGTGGTCAGCCCCCCATCTGATGCTATCACCGTGTTGAATCCAGGTATGCAATTTGGTTTTGGTGCGGACTACAACATCTGGAAAAACTTGTTTGTTGGTGCTGATGCGCGTTACCATTACGCACCAGGCAACATTGATGGTATCAACACTAATGGCGTAACTGCTGGTGGTTATTTAGGTATTGGTTTCTAAGCTAAACGCTTAAGCCAACGCTGATAAAAAAGGGGAGCTGATGCTCCCCTTTTTTGTGCCTGCGGTATTTAGGGGCTGCTATACTGTGTGACAGTTTAACTACCGCCAGAGAGGCATATTTGTGGCTACGGCAATTAAAACAGAAATACCTGACCAACTTTGGCGGCAAGCTCAAAGTATGGTTGAACAGGGCTGGGTTAATAATATCGATGACCTTATAACTGAATCCATCCGGCGCTATTTGGAATCCCATCAACAAACAATGAGCGAGTGCTTTATTCGGGAGGATGTTGAATGGGGATTGCATGGGCAGGATTAATGGCATTGTTATTGCCGATGCCGGCCCGATTATCCACCTTGACGAACTGGAAAGCCTAGATATTCTAGTTGATTTTGGCAAAGTCATTGTGCCGGAAGCGGTCTGGCACGAAGTGCAGCGCCATCGCCAGCAAGTTTTTCAGCCATTCGGTAAGTTGTTTTGCAGGCAGTCTGTATCAATTTTTTCGCCGTTGGTTTATGCTTTAGTGCCACTTTATGCGCTACACGCTGGAGAGCAGGAGGCGTTGCATCTGTGCATGGAATTACCAAATAGCTTATTACTCACTGATGTTACGCACCCCGATTCCAAAAAGCGTATCATTCTAGGATGGATAAAGAAAAAACAGAGCTCTACACGGACTACCTGATTTGCAACCAAGGCTTGGCGACGGCGACTAGCCTGTCGGCGATGCTGGACGGTGA
>CAIYOW010000151.1 GCA_903927955.1 uncultured Methylococcaceae bacterium
GGTGCGGGCCATGCCCGTGAGCAGTGCCTTTTAGCCGTTCCTTAATGTCACCAGCCAATTTTTCAATCACCGCCTTGTAAATTATCTATGGAATTCATTTCGCAAATTATCGGCTTATTGCAAATTGACACGCTTATCCAACAATATGGCACACTGACTTACGCCATCTTGTTTATGATCATTTTTATTGAAACAGGCTTGGTGGTCATGCCCTTGTTGCCGGGCGACTCATTGCTGTTTGCGGCAGGTGCAGTGGCAGCCACTACGGATGTGCTGGACCCTTGGTTACTTATTCCGTTATTGATTGCCGCTGCATTATTGGGCGACAACCTTAACTATTTTGTCGGCAAATACTTCAGCGCCCAGATAAAAAAACACGAGCGCATTTTGTTTTTTAAGCGCGAATATTTACTGGAGACGGAAGCATTTTACGCCAAACACGGCGGTAAAACTGTGATTATGGCGCGTTTTATCCCTATTGTCCGCACCATTGCCCCTTTTGTGGCTGGAGCCGGCAGCATGGCTTATGGACGCTATATTTTATTCTGCATTGCCGGTGCTATCCTTTGGGTGCCGTCGCTGACCTTATTGGGGTATTTCTTCGGCAACCTGCCCTTCGTCAAACATAACTTTGAGTTGGTCATTTTTGGCATTATTGGCGTGTCATTAATGCCGATGTTTGTGCACTTTATCAAAAATAAGCTATCTGCTGGCAAGTCTGTTTAGTACAGGATTTGCAACTCATGTTAATTAAAAACTGATGTTACGCACCCCCCATTCCAAAAAGCGTATCATTCCAGGATGGATAAAGAAAAAACAGAGTTCTACACAGACTACCTGATTTGCAACCAAGGTCTTGCGACTTCGCCACGCGGGCTAAGTTGTTTATAAAAGCGAACCAGATGGCGTATGAAGAGTTGCAGATATTACGGGCTGCGTAACATCAGTCACTCATTAAAAAGACGCATGATCCCAAACCGTTCTTGGGTGCTAATATAAACAAAAGGCTCTAAAGTTTCACGGGATCCGCTGTTAGCACCCTCTTGTCTGCAACAGGATTTTTTGACTTTCTTTCCAGAAAGGAAAGCGATTAAAGGGCGTTTTTTAAGACGATATTCTAAAAAACGGGAAGTTCTGATAAGGCCGCTTGTTTTAGATAAATCAGTACCCTATACTGATAACCAGTATATTACGCCAAACAAAGCATAATGAAATTTGAAGGGACGAGCAAAAGAACCTTAGTAACACCCAAAAACATGGGATCGGTTTTGTGGTGGCAACTGCGGTATTTGAAGACCCCCATCGTCTTGAAGAGGACGCGACACAACCCGGACAAGGCGAAACACGCATAAAAACGATTGGCGTGATGGGCTGCTTGGTTGTCGTCACGGTGGTATCTACGGACAGAAAAAACCGGATCAGAATCATCTCCGCGAGACGGGCCAGTAAAGAGGAACGTACACGCTATGAAATGTACAGGCCCGACCCTACAACATAATGCAATATATTAATAAAATGCTATGCACATGCTGATTGAAAGGATAAACGGCGTTGCCAGACAAGTGATGTCAAACGACACAACCCGCGCCATTGAGGATACGACCGATTGGGCGCGGTTAATGGCAATGACAGATGAAGAAATAGAGGCGGCGGCCTTGGCTGATGCGGACAATCCACCGATGACCCCAGAAGAATTGTCCCGATTACGGCCTGTGCCTAATCCTAAGGATATTCGCAAACGGTTAAATATGACTCAACAACAATTTGCGGCTGAGTTTGAATTGCCGTTAGGCACGTTAAGGGATTGGGAGCAACAGGTCAGGCAGCCGGACAGCACGGCTAAGTCTTATTTGCGCGTGATTGAGAAAAACCCCCAAGCCGTTATACAGGCGTTGAGGGCGTAACAGGTTACCTATCATTAATTAACTTTATGGATTTTTATGAAAAAAATGGCATTGTTAATTTAGTATGGCATCGAGTTCGCCATTTAAGCATAGCCTTGCTTTTGCTGTAGCCTTTTGATTTTCTGCGTAACCGGGCCAGGAAATGCCTGAACAAGCTGTTATAGCCTTCCACTGTATAGGTTTCGGCTTTGGATGGCGTATGCAGCCCTAAAGAAACTTGATGTTTTTTTTCTAAATATCCCCAGACTAAGACTAATCATGATATGCTGGACGCGATGGTTGTCCATTATTTAGAATAGGCAACCAATAGATAACTTCAAAATACAATTATTCAGGCCAAAAATCAGCATTCATGATCTGATCTAAGACCCATGGGCAGGTTTCAGGAAACACGTTCAGTATCCCTGTTTCGTTCTCTGCCATGCGCGCCGCATCGGCCCATGACTCCGCCCAAAACTCTGGGTTTTCAAGTTCGGGTTTTAAGCTATGGGTTTTATTAAGCCTACGGATAAGCATAGTGCGCTGGTCTTTGATAGTCCGCTCCCAGCTTTTGCCACGGTGGCTAGGCCGATACTGCCATTTAATCAAGTGTGCCAACAACAGTGCCATTCTGTTTTCAAATTCACGTTGCTCGCTTTTACCCACGTCTTCAATCTCATCGGCAATATGCTCAAGGTCGAGCAAGTCAAAGCGGCCGGAACGGATAAATGCCGCTTGTTCATTAGCCCATGCTATCACGTCGGTTTCGTAGCTTTGCATTAACATGCCTCTTGGCGGTGGTGGGCTAAATATCCGCCAAAAACCGATAGCCGCCACGATAATACATCAGCGGCGCACCTTCGCGGCAAATCGCCTCCTGCACTTCGCCAATCACAATCCAATGCGTACCTGCACGGACTTTGTCCACCACCTTGCAATCTAAAGACATCAAGCTGGCCGTTAAAATCGGTGCCCCTGTTACGCCATGCTGCCAGTCAGTGCTGGCAAAGCGCTGTTCTTGGCTACTGCCACCGGCAAATTGACCGGATAAGTCTTGCTGTTCGGCACTCAATATATTCACCGCAAAACATCCGCTTTCAGTAATACCCTCGCCCGTATCCGCCGACCCGTTCAGGCATACCAAGATTTGCGGCGGATTGGCAGATACGCTGCTAAACGCCGTTACCGTCATGCCTTGTGCGCCGTACTTTTCGGAATGTGTGGTGACAACAGTTACACCGCTTGCCCACAGTTGCAAAGCATTTTTAAAATCATCGGCGCTTACAGCCATTATGGTCTCCAGTTACTCATTAGGTTAAGGGGTACTCTGTATAACCGATATTTTAATCGTTATCGCTCAATTATGTTTGGGGAATTAAAAGAGAGCCGCGTGTACTTTTAAAGATACCGATCTTGAACGCTCACCCTTTAGGGCTACACATAGCCAAAGCCACTGCTTCGGCAACTTTAATGCCATCCACCGCCGCCGACAAAATACCGCCCGCATACCCTGCCCCCTCACCCGCTGGATATAAACCTCGGGTATTGATGCTTTGGCAAGACACATCATCACGTTTAATGCGTAACGGTGACGAGGTGCGTGTTTCCACACCCGTCAGAAGGGCATCGTGCATGGCAAAGCCTTTTATTTTTTTGTCAAACACGGGCAATGCCTCACGAATTGCGGCTATCGCATAATCAGGTAATGCTGCGCTTAAATCACCCAATAGCACACCGGGAGTGTAGGAAGGCTGCACACTGCCTAATGCTGTTGACGGCTGTTGCGCCAGAAAATCGCCCACCAATTGCCCAGGCGCATGATAGTTGCCACCACCTAACTGAAAAGCCTGTGCCTCCCAGCGGCGCTGGAGTGCAATGCCTGCCAACGGATGCCCTGGATAGTCCTGTTCGGGAGTGATGCCTACCACTATGGCACTGTTGGCATTGCGCTCATTACGCGAATATTGGCTCATGCCGTTAGTGACCACATGCCCTGCCTCAGAGGTTGCCGCCACCACAGTGCCACCCGGGCACATGCAAAAACTGTACACCGAACGGCCGTTTTGGCAATGGTGCACCAATTTATAATCCGCTGCACCCAACAACGGATGACCGGCATAATCCCCATACTGGCAACGGTCAATTATTGATTGTGGGTGTTCTATGCGGAATCCTACAGAAAATGGCTTGGCTTCGACATAAACACCATTTTCATGAAGCATGTTAAAGGTATCACGGGCACTATGGCCTACCGCCAACACCACATGGCGGGTAGGTATCTGTTCGCCATTGGCCAGCAGCACCCCTTCGATTTGGCCATTACCAATAACTAACTGGTCAACCCGGCTTTGGAAGCGGATTTCCCCGCCCAAAGCCTCAATGCTGGCGCGCATACGTTCCACCATTGACACTAAGCGGAACGTGCCGATATGTGGCTTGCTTAGCCAAAGGATTTCTTCCGGCGCCCCTGCCTTAACAAATTCAGTCAACACCTTACGTCCGTGATGCTGCGGATCGGTAATGCGCGTGTACAGCTTACCATCAGAAAATGTACCGGCCCCCCCTTCGCCAAACTGCACGTTGGATTCAGCATTAAATACGCTTTTACGCCACAAGCCAAAGGTGTCTTGGGTGCGTTCGCGCACGGCTTTGCCCCGTTCCAGGATAATAGGCTTAAAACCCATTTCCGCCAATATCAACCCTGCAAACAAACCACAAGGCCCCAGGCCGATAACAACAGGCCGTTCGGGTAAATTTTGCGGGGCACGGGCAACATGGCGGTAATGGTGGCTTGGGGTTATGGCAATCTGCCGGTCATCGGCAAACCTGGCCAATACGGCAGATTCTGCTTTTACTTCTGCATCTATTGTATAAACCGTTAAAATAGCGGACTTTTTACGGGCATCATAGCCTTGCCGAAAAATACTGTGGCTGATTAGGTCAGTGGCTTCGATAGCCAATCGTTTAGTGATTGCATTGACCAATTCCGTTTCAGAATGTTCCAAAGGCAATTTAAGTTCGGTGATTCTCAGCATAGCATGAGCGTTACAAAATTCCTGTCCGGTTGGGTCGGCTTAGAGTGTTAATGTCGGTGTGCCGTTATTTTACCCGAACAGGCAGGCCAATGTTAGCTGCTGAAGAACACAGCTTTACCCGCTTGCTGCAATTGTTGCTTGACAAATAATCTGCATAATAGAAACTACTAGCGTTTTCATAAAAAAGGAATAGTTTTTTGAACGATTTGTCCCTCGGCATGCTATTTGGCCTACTCGCCCTCATGCTGTTTTTTTCCGCGTTTTTCTCTGGTTCCGAATCGGCATTACTGACCTTAAGCCGTTATCGCTTAAGAAATTTAGTGAACAACAAGCACGCGGGTGCGATTAAAGCCAATTTGATACTACAAAAACCTGACCGGCTTTTAGGCTTGATTTTGCTTGGCAACAATTTTGCCAATAATCTGGCGGCGGCAATCACTACCCTCATTGCCATCAAGCTTTATAATGATGACCAAACCATGATTGCCGCTGCCATAGCAGCTTTGACCCTGATCATGCTGGTCTTTACCGAAGCAACACCCAAAACTGTCGCCAGTGCCAAGCCCGAACTACTGGCCTTTCCTGCCGCTTGGATTTACGCGCCATTATTAAAATTGTTTTACCCGCTGATTTGGCTGGTCAACGGCCTGGTCAGCGTGTTGTTCCGACTGTTCTGTAAAAATAACCGGGCGCAACCACAAGATTTTCAGGATAGGGAAGCACTTCAGAGCATTATTAAAGACACTGAGGACTTGTTACCGGTACGCTACCAGAATTTACTGCAAAGCATCGTTGACCTTGAATCGGCAACCGTTGAAGACATCATGACACCACGCCATGAAATTGTCGGTATCGACCTTAATTCACCACTCGAAGCCATTGTCAACGAACTGAAAAATAGCCCGCATACCCAGCTGGTGGTCTATGAAAACGACATTGATAGCATTATCGGCTTTCTGCATCTTAGGCATGTGCTAACGCTGATTAGGCAGCCCGATTTTGACAAAAAAACCTTGGTTGCATTGACCAGCAAACCCATATTTATACCTGAACACACGCCAGTTTATACACAAATGCTGCGTTTTAGGGATGACAAAGTCCGTATCGGCCTGATAGTTGATGAATACGGTGACGTACAGGGTCTGGTGACACTCGATGATTTACTGCAAGAAATTGCCAGTGGCCTGATAAGTGACGACTTAGGCGCGATACAAAAACAGCATGACGGCAGCCTGTTGGTTGATGCCAACATCTCGGTCAGGGAACTGAACCGCTTGACCCATTGGTCGCTACCCACAGATGGCCCGAAAACGCTGAATGGGCTAATTATTGAATTTATGGAAGCCATACCCCAAACCGGTACGGGGATTAAGCTGCATGGACATCCTTTAGAAATTATCGAACATGATAGCAACACGGTTAAACTGGTGAAATTTTTAGCCGTAAAATAAGCTGGAATTTTATCGGCCAGCAACGCTACAACTCACACTTCCGCCAACACATCCAAGGCTTCTGTCAATGAAGACACAGGAAAAACTTTTAGGCCACTAATGGCCTTTTTAGGCGCATTGCCTTTAGGGATAACCGCCGTTTTAAAGCCATGTTTTGCGGCATCCTGCAAACGGGCATAACCATTAGCCACTGGCCTAATTTCGCCACCCAAACCGATTTCGCCAAAAAACAGCATGTCGTGCGGGATAATTTTGTTTTTTAGGCTGGACACCACGCCAATGACAATCGCCAAATCAGAGCTGGTTTCGCTCACTTTAATGCCGCCAACCACATTCGCATAGATTTCGTCTTGCGCGGTGGCAATACCACCGTGGCGCGCCAATACCGCCAACAGCATGGCCAA
>CAIYOW010000152.1 GCA_903927955.1 uncultured Methylococcaceae bacterium
AAATTGCCTGCCGAGCCAACGGCATCACGGAACGGGCCGTAAAAGCTTGAGGCATATTTGGCGGAATAAGCCAGAATCAGCGTGTTGCTATGCCCTTGCGCTTCCAGTGCTTGCCGGATTGCACCAATACGCCCGTCCATCATGTCCGAAGGCGCGACAATATCAGCTCCGGCTTGGGCATGGGACAATGCTTGCTTGACCAGCACGGCAAGGGTTTCATCGTTTAGTACATAACCATCAGCATTAATCAGGCCATCTTGCCCGTGCGTAGTGAAGGGGTCCAGCGCCACATCGGTGATGACTCCCAACTCCGGCAGCGCTTGCTTTAAAGCCCGCACACTACGTTGCACCAAGCCATCTGGGTTATAAGCTTCTGCTGCATACTCAGACTTTTGCCCGGCGGCTATCACCGGAAACAGGGCAATAGCGGGGATGCCTAGCGCGTGGGCGCATTCGGCCTCGGCCAACAGCAAATCCAAGGACAGCCGTTCCACTCCGGGCATAGAACTGACGGGTTCGCGTAGCCCTGTGCCTTCCATGACGAACAGTGGATAAATCAGGTCGTTTACGGTCAGCTCATTTTCGCGCATTAGGCGGCGGCTGAATGGGTGGCTGCGCATTCTTCTCATGCGTACCCAAGGAAATTTGGTGGTATTATAGTACATGGGCAGATAACTGATTGGGTTGAGAGCAGCCAGCCAGTTGCCGCTGCATCTTTAATTTGGATAGGCTATTTTAGCAGAGGGGTTTATGAACGCTAGACAATACATGGTATTTGCCGTATTTGCATTTATTTTAGGCATGATGCCAACTGCCAACACTATGGCGGATAATTTGTTGCCGCCACAACAAGCCATTGAACACGCATCCTCACAGCTGCAAATCCGCTTGCAGGATAAGGATTTCACCAAAGATTTTGCCAAAATCACCCAGTATGTCAATGATGTGATCTATCCGCATACCGATTTTGAGCGCATTGCCGCCTTGGTTTTGGGCAAGGCATGGAAAGCAGCCACACCTGACGAACGCGAGCGCTTCAAGGCAGAATTCCAAACCTTATTGGTGCGCACTTATTCACGTGCTTTTGTCGAATTTAAGGAATGGTCGGTGCGCTTTTTACCACTGCAAATGGAAAATGGCGAAACCAAGGTTGTGGTCAAAACCGAAGTGCTACAGCCCAACAACAAACCCATTGGCGTAGACTACCGCATGTTGCTCGACAACGGCGTTTGGAAAGCTTATGACATCATTATAGAAGGTGTCAGCTTAGTGACCAATTATCGCACCACTTTTGGCGATGAGCTGCAAAACAAAGGCTCACTGAACGCAGTCATTGATGGCTTGGCAAAGCGTAATGCAGAAGCCCTATCCGGCAAGCAAGCCAGTAAATCCTAACCCATTCAAGGTTGAGGTGTTTCCAAGGGCATAAATAGCCTGAGGCACAAAAGGGACAAGCCTCAACAAAAGTAAGCCGATGCTAGACTACCAAACCCTCTACAATGGCTTGCAATCCGCCCAAGCCGACGCTTGGGCGGCACAATTGCCCCAACAGTTACAGGCAGCCTTTAACCCGTCAGGGCATGGCAACCTCCAACACTGGCAAGCCGTTCTGGCGCAAATCCAACCATCTCCCACCTTGCACCGCCAACTGAATCAAGACGCTGTCAGCATAGGCCGCGCCGATGAGCTTAATCCCGCTTTGCAAGCGCAACTGGCACAGCAACTGAAAGCTTTCTGCCCGTGGCGCAAAGGCCCGTTCTACCTATATGGCATCCACATTGACACCGAATGGCGTTCCGATTGGAAATGGCAGCGCCTGCAAGACCACATCGCGCCGCTTGATTACCGCCTTGTGTTAGATGTGGGTTGCGGCAATGGCTACCATTGCTGGCGTATGCTGGGTGCGGGGGCAAAGATGGTGGTGGGTATAGACCCTACCTTGCTGAGCGTCATGCAATTCCAAGTGGTCAAGAAACTCTACGGTGAAGCCCCCGTATATGTGTTGCCGTTAGCACTGGAAGATTTGCCGCAAGGCATAAATGTTTTCGATACCGTGTTTTCAATGGGTGTTTTGTATCACCGCCGCTCACCTATCGACCATTTGCTGGCGCTAAAAGACTGCTTACACCCAGGCGGCGAACTGGTTTTGGAAACGCTAGTGATAGAAGGCAGGGCAGGTGAGGTGCTGATGCCGGAAGACCGCTACGCACAAATGCGCAATGTCTGGTTTTTGCCCAGTTGCGACACCTTGGCGCTGTGGCTTAAGCGTTGCGGTTTTATCAATATCCGCTTGGTTAATGTGTGTACCACTACAATAGAAGAGCAGCGTAGCACCGAATGGATGTCTTTCCAATCGCTCAAGGATTTTTTAATGCCCGGCAACCCGCAACTGACTGTTGAAGGTTTGCCAGCCCCCCAACGGGCGATTTTTATTGCCAATAATCCCTGATATCAATATCTTTTTTAGCTGTGCAGGAGGAAAATCAGCAATTGGCTGTTATCGCAGCTTTGTTAAGGCATTTTCGTTGCCGATAACCGTTTACTTACGAATAATACCCACCATGAACCTTTGCGGGCTAGATGGCCAACACTCACGATAGCCATACAATTTTGCAGCCGTTTTCAGTAAAGAGGTTTAACAGTTCACCAGTGCCAATAGGTTGATACAGCTTGCCTTTTTCTCTATTATCCGTTGCGCTTGTACCTCGAAACGATATGACCAAATGGCCGCCGCCATTCAATAATTCCAGTAGCCGTCCACAAGCGGTGATTAAATCGTTTTGGCTTAAGTGCATTAAAACGGCTGAACAGAGAATATTTTGAAATTGTTGGGTCGCCAAGCCCGATAATTCAGGCAAGTAATCATGAATAAAAACATTGGCCGGATAAAGCTTAGACGCTTGTTTTAGCATTTCTTCAGACGCGTCAACACCGATGGTGGGGAAGCCGTTTTGATTTAACCAATATGTATCCCTACCAATCCCGCAGCCAACATCTAGGGTGGCAGTGTTTTTAACAAAATGCTCTTCGATTAACCCGTAAATTCGGTGTGGGGTTAAAGCCGAATGTAGCTTGGCAATGCTCTCAGCTTCTAGGTTGTAAGTGTTTATTGTTTCTTTATCCATATGTTATGTGACTCTTAAAAAGATGTTATTGTAAACTTAAAATTCATATAGCTTAGCTATTGCGTCGAATGAAGCAGAGTTGACAATAGCGAGCCCATTTTTTAACAGAGCCGTCAAGATACGCCCTAGCGTTTGCCGATGATTGTGACCCTAAAAAGACTTTGTTATTACTGTTGCAACAAGGTGAAGACACTTGGTTATGAACGCATAGCCTCCCCCCAGCGAACCAACACTTTTTGGAGTTTTTATGGATGTTATTTTAAGCAACCGGACTGTCAGTGTGACCGAACTGAAGCGCAGTTTTTCAGAAGTTCTGAAAAAAGCCGACGATGAAGCCATTGCCATTTTGAGCCATAACAAGGCCGAAGCCTATTTGTTGCCCGCCATGCACTACGAAATGTTGATGGCGTATTTGGAGGATTTAGAAGATGCCCAGTTAGTGCGGGAACGTTCGCAAGGCCCGTTTGTTAAGGTAAGTCTTGATGAGCTATGAGTTGCGTTTCCATGAGTTGGCATTGCAGGAATGGGAAAAACTCGATGGTAGTATTCGCGCACCATTGAAAAAGAAATTGGCTGAAAGGCTTGAAAATCCTAGGGTGCCGGCATCAGCACTTTCGGGTATGCCGAACTGTTACAAAATCAAGCTGGCGAGTAAAGGGTATCGCTTGATTTATCGCGTCGATGACGAGGTGATTTTTGTCACCGTTATTGTTGTTGGTAAACGGGAAAAATCAAAAGTCTATGATGTGGCGCGAACGAGATTGTAAATATTAGATGGAACAATAGCCGCACTTACAGAGCTTTGGAGGCAATATTGAAAACTGAAAGACGTTGGCTGTTTTTGAACACCTTGAACAAATTTTTAAGAGGTAGGATTTATGGAAACGAAAGTTAACGCCTTGTCTATGGATTTTTTAGCCTCCACCCTGTCGGACGTTTTGAGAGCTTACCATACCCCTGAAATCCGCTACCGCCATTTTGTCCTTTCTTGCAAAGAATTGGGCTTGATTGATTCCATAAGCGATACCCTAAAGGGCTTATTGCCGGACTTCAGCATTTGGCGTGGCAGTATTCCTGAATCCGCCTCGCCGCCTTTGGCGTGTTCCCGCCCTGAATTTATCGCCGAGGTTTTCGATACCCCGCGCAATGGCCTCATTATCGAGCAACCCCATTATTGGTGGCTGTCTTGGCCTATCACTGACAAACAGGCGTTTTGGTTGGCACTCAGCGCGAGACAAAGTACAGTGGATCCCATTGTCCAGACAATTTATTGCCTAGTTTAAGATAGAACCCTTTTAAGCCGCAGCGGGTTGGCGCTGCCCCAATTCCTCAGCGGGTAATGTTATTTCCCGCGCACTACTGAACTTATCCACAATTTTTGCACCGCCACCTGTTGCTGTGAGGTACACCCCATCCGGTGTTGCATAGCCCAGCGATTGATGCCGCCTTTCCCCGTTGTAAAACAAGAAGTAGTCGGTCAACCCCAGCAATAACGTCGGCAGGGTTTCATATCCCTTCAGGTACACGTCTTCATATTTCACTGTCCGCCACAACCGTTCAACAAAGATATTGTCCGGCGCACGCCCCCGCCCGTCCATACTAATGGCGATGCCCTGTTCAATCAGCACTTTCGTGAAGCTGTCGCTGGTGAACTGCGACCCTTGGCCGGTGTTGAACAGCTTCGGCGAGCCATAGTTCTTGATGGCTTCCTCCAGGCAATCCACACAGAACCCTGCATCCATGGTATTTGACAACCGCCAAGCCAACACCTTGCGGCTGTACCAGTCGATGATCGCCACCAAGTACACAAAACCGTGGAGCAGTCGAATGTAGGTGATGTCGGTGCTCCACACTTGGTTGGGGGCAGTGATCTCAACGCCCCGCAACAAATACGGATAAACTTTGTGTTGCGGATGCGGCTGGCTGGTGTTGGGGCCTGGTGCCATGCCTGCCAACCCCAGCGTCCGCATCAACCGCTGCACCCGTTTGCGGTTAACCACATGACCCAATCCACGCAGGTACTGAGTCATCCGCCGTGTGCCATAGAACGGATGCCGTGTGTATTCTTCATCAAGCAGTCGCAACAGTAGCCCCTCATCCTCATCGACTGCGTCCTGTTGGCGTTTTTTATGGGCATAGATGACGGAACGTGTGATGGCAAGCAGCTTGCATTGCGTGGATACCGCAATCGCTTCATCGGGCATAACCCATTTCTGCCGCTCGGCTACAGGCTGGTCCCAGACTTTTTTTTAAGCCAGTCCAGTTCCATGTTCAGTTGCCCTATCTTGGCAAACAGGCGCTCCGGGTCATTCTGGGCATTGGCTGGCTTAGGCCCGCGTTTCCCCTCAAACAGGCTGGCCACATTGTCCAGCAGTTCCTTTTTCCATTGGTTCACTTGCGTTGGATGAACCCCATGCTCTTGCGCTATTTCGTTAATGGTCTTGATGCCCTTCACCGCCGCTAAAGCAACCTTTGCCTTTTCTGCACTGCTAAATATTTTACGTTTACTCTCGCTCATGGTTAAACCCTTTTTCCTGACAGGCTATAGCTTAAACTATTGTCCTGAATTTGGGGGCCACTATAAAGCTGTCATCCGGTTATTGTAGTGTTTGTGGAAAATAATGACTTTGCCGAACTTAACCAGCAGTATTTTATCGGTCGAGAGTTGTCAGGTTTACCTGTCAAATTATGGGTTTCAACCAATGGCTACCTGTCCCCTGTAGATTTTGAAATGCAGCTCAAAGCTGCTTAACTTTGTGTCCTGAAAAGTGTTGACATATCAGATAACGGTGGGAACTTAAAACGGGTAAGGTATTTTATCCTAAGTCGCCGCCAATTCCGCCTAAGCCAAACATTTTTGCTGATATTTGAAATAGTATCCGGTGACTGTTAACACATCTGCTAATGTGGCAGCTTTCACCACCTCGAAACACCACCCAGGTGATGCTATAATGGCCTATCAAAACATACCGCCCATGTTGCCATCCGCTTGGCAGCCAACGTGCCGTCTTTTTTATATTTATTAATAACAACGCCTCATTTTTATGGATAAAACTTACGCGCCACATGCCATCGAACAGCGCTGGTATCAACTATGGGAAGATAACGGCTATTTTACCGCCAAGGATGGTGGGTATGCCGGAAACCCGTCGGGAACGGGTTCGGCGACCGCCAAGGATGGCGTATATGCCGATGGCTTGTCGGGAACAAGTGCTACGCAAGCCTCTTACTGCATCATGATCCCCCCGCCCAATGTCACCGGTAGTCTGCACATGGGCCATGCTTTCCAAGACACCATTATGGACGCGTTGGTCCGCTATCACCGGATGCAAGGCCGCAGCACCTTATGGCAAGCGGGCACAGACCACGCTGGGATTGCCACGCAAATGGTGGTGGAACGGCTGTGCAACGCCGAAGGTAAAACCCGTCATGATTATGGGCGCGAAGCCTTCATTGAAAAAATTTGGCAATGGAAAGAACAGTCTGGCGGCACTATCACCCGCCAATTGCGCCGCATGGGAGCCTCGTTGGACTGGGGGCGCGAACGCTTCACCATGGATGAGGGCATGTCCGATGCTGTGCAAGAGGTGTTTGTCCGTTTGTATGAAGAAGGGCTGATTTATCGTGGCAAAAGGCTGGTCAACTGGGACCCTGTTTTGCACACGGCTGTATCCGATTTGGAAGTGTTGTCCGAAGAAGAAAACGGCTTCATGTGGCATATCCGTTATCCGCTGTCAAACGGTCAAGGTCATTTGGTGGTGGCGACCACCCGCCCCGAAACCTTGTTGGGCGATGCGGCGGTGGCTATTCACCCCAATGACGAGCGCTACCAGCATCTGCTGGGCGAAATGGTGGAGCTACCCTTGACCGGACGGCG
>CAIYOW010000153.1 GCA_903927955.1 uncultured Methylococcaceae bacterium
CGCTGGCCTTGACCGCAGCGCAGTTGTCCAGCGATAACGGAGCTTTGGCCTTAATCAGCAGTGCTTATAACCTGACCGTCAGCGGCGTGGCTGTGGCCAACTTGGCCGCAGCGCTGACCAATAGCCATGTGCAGTCCGTGACCGTGTCCGACACCGGCAGCCATATTGCCGCCGTGCTGGACTCCTTGCAGTCTGGTGCGGCAAAAATCACCGCCATCACCCTGACCGATGCGGCAACCCCGACGCTGGCCTTGACCGCAGCGCAGTTGTCCAGCGATGCAGGTATATTGGGCAAAATATCAGGTGCTTACAATCTGTCGGTCAGCGGCGTGTCCGTGGCCAACTTGGCCAGCGTTTTAGGCAACCCCCATGTCGTCTCGGTGATCCTGTCCGACACTGCCAGCAACATTGCCGCCACGTTGGACAGCCTGCAAAATGATATTGCCAAAATAAGCGGCATCATCCTGACCGATGGTGGAATACCTACGCTGACCATTTCATCGCAACAAGCCACCAACGATGCGGGAATATTAGCCAAGATCACCAGCGCTTACACCCTTTCGGCCGGTGGTGGCGTAACCGTTGCCAACCTAGCATCGGCATTGGCCAACAGCCACGGGCAGTTGGTTGCCGTGACCGACACTGCCAGCAACATTGCTTCAGCGCTCAATTCCTTGCAGGCCGATGCCGCCAAAATCAGCGGCATTACCCTGACTGATGCCAACACCCCCACACTGTCCATTGCCGCCACGCAACTGACCAGTGATGCCGTGGCTTTGGCTTTGATAGGCAGCACCTATAAGCTGTCAGTCAGTGGGGTCAACACCACCAACCTGTCCACCGTGTTAAGTAACCCCAACGTGGTGCTACCTGTGACTGTGTCCGACAGTGCCAGTGCTGTCAAAGCCGCGCTCGACACACTGCAAACTGATGCCGCCAAAATTAGCGGCATTACCCTGACCGACGGCGGCACACCCATGCTGGTCGTTTCCGCAGCGCAACTGACCAGTGATGCCGTGGCTTTGGCTTTGATAGGCAGTGCCTATAAGCTGTCAGTCAGTGGGGTCAACACCACCAACCTGTCCACTGTGTTAAGTAACCCTAACGTGGTGCTACCTGTGGCTTTGTCCGACAGTGCCAGTGCTGTCACAGCCGCGCTCGACACACTGCAAACTGATGCCGCCAAAATTAGCGGCATCACCCTGACCGACGGCGGCACACCCGTGCTGGTCGTTTCCGCCGCACAGTTGGGCAGTGATGCCGGTGCCTTGAGCTTGATTAGCGGCACTTATAGCCTGTCCGTGAGCGGGGTGACGGTAAACAACTTGGCCAACGTGTTGAGCAACCTCAATGTACAGACGGTAGCCCTATCCGACACCGCCAGCAACATTGCCGCAGCACTCAACACATTACAGACCGATGCAGCCAAGATTAGCGGAATATCCTTGACCGACGGCGGCACACCTACGCTGGTCGTTTCCGCAGCACAGTTGGTCAACGACGCGGCCGCATTAGGCTTAATCGGCGGCACTTATAGCCTGTCCGTCAGCGGGGTGACGGTAAACAACTTGACTAACCTATTGGCCAACAACCATGTGGTGATGGTGACCCTATCCGACACCGCCAGCAACATTGCCGCAGCACTGGACACTTTGCAAGCCTTTAGCGGCAAAATTAGCAGCATCATCCTGACCGATGGTGGTACACCTACGCTGGCCATTTCATCGCAACAAGCCACCAACGATGCGGGAATATTGGCCAAGATCACCAGCACTTACTCCCTTTCGGTCGGTGGTGGCGTGACCGTCGCCAACCTGACCTCGGCATTGGCTCACAGTCACGGGCAGTTGGTTGCCGTGGCCGACACTGCCAGCAACATTGCTTCAGCGCTCAACACCTTGCAATCCAATGCAGCCAAAGTGAGCGGTATATTCCTAACCGACAGCGGCACGCCTACACTGGCTATCACCGCACTGAAGTTATCTAACGACTTCAACATATTGTCTAAAATTGCCGGTGCTTACAACTTGTCCGTCAGCGGTGTATTAACTGCCAACCTGACTGCCGTGCTGGCCAACAAGCATGTGTCGTATTGCTCTGTTTCAGACAAGGCCAGCAATATCGCCGCTGCATTGGACACCCTACAGGCTGACGCTGCCAAAATATCCGGCATCACCCTGACTGATACCCGCACGCCCACATTAGCTATTTCTGCTGCACAGCTGACCAACGATGCTAATGCTTTGGGCTTGATCAAAGGTAATTATGCACTGTCTGTCAGCGGCGTGACCACCGCCAATCTGGCTTCGGTTTTGGCCCGTGCCCATGTGGCATCGGTCGCAATAGCCGATAGTGCCAATAAAGTGAATGCAATGCTGGACACCCTACAAACCAATGCCGCCAAAATATCCGGCATCACCCTGACCGATAGCGGCACCTCCACACTGACGGTCTCCGCCGCGCAACTAAACAGCGATTACAGCGTTTTGACCAAAATCACTGGCAATTACATTATTTCAGTCAATGGGGCGGTGACCGTTGCCAGTCTGGTCAAACTATCGGCTAACAGCCATGTATTGCCGGTCGCAGTGACCGATACCGCCAGCAACGTGATCGCCGCGCTCAACACACTGCAAACAAATACTGTCAAAATCACCGGTATCACCCTAACCGACAGCGGCAACCCTGTACTGACCATCAGTGCTAAACAATTTGCCAATGACATGGCTGCACTGGGTAAAATCAGCACGCCTTACAGCTTAGTCATAAATGGTGAAACAGCGGCCAATGTAGCCCCCGACCTTAAGAACAGTCATGTTGCAATGATTAGCGTGTCGGACACAGGAGCCAATGTCTCAACAAATCTGGATAATTTGCAAGCCAACGCGGCTCAGCTTACAGGCATCACCTTAACCGATAAAGGCACAGCGAATCTTGCCATCACCGCAGCACAATTTGCCAATGACAGTGCCGCACTGGCTAAAATCACATCGCAATATAATCTCGCTATCCGCGGCGAAACGGTCATAAATGTGGCTAAGGATATCCAAAACCACCATGTCAATAAAATTGCCTTGCTGGACAGTGCCGCAAATATCAATGCCAAGCTAGATGGTTTGCAAAGCGTTCTGGGCAAGTTGTCCGGCATTACCTTGACCGATGCAACTACGCCGGCACTGACTGTGACAGCCCAACAGGTCAAGAATGACTTAGGTGTGTTGAATGCGATAACATCACCTTACTTGTTGTCGATCAAGGATTCAGTGGCGAACATCAACAAAGCGAATTTAAGTGGCGTGCATACCAACCTGATTGAAATTATGCCGACTTCGTTACTGGCAACCCTCACCGAAAAAAGGCAGATCACTGACCTGAACTTGTCGATGATCAAGCTGGACGGCTATTCGATTAATGAGCATAGCTTTCACACCACGGGCACAGAGATTGATATTGTTGCCAGTGATGGTACGGTTGCCCATCAATTATTCTTTACTAACACTACCGAAAGCCAATTGCAGTTATTGGGTACCGGCACTGCTGTTATACATGTGTTGTTGTAAATAAGCGGACAAGTAGCTGGCCGTGCCTTACTAAGGGTACGACCAGCCTTGCTGGAAACCGCACTCGCTTTTGCTGCCAACGTTACAGGCTCTCCTCAATTGCAACTTTTTCCAATCGCACATTTAGGTTAAAGCAATGACCTGTTATAGCTTTGAGCGTGCCAAGCCACTATTTGGGTATAATGTCAGGCTGACTAGGTGTGGTTAAATCAAGGCAAATGAACCAAGGCTATGGCTGATAGATCAAAAACTCGCGGAACCCGCTACGGTTCTAAAAAAACCGCTAAAAAACCAGGCTCACATTGGTTTAGAAATATTTTGCTATTGCTTATAGTGGGCTGTGGCTTTATTTTATTCAGCTATCTTGGCTATCTGGATTTTAATGTCCGCCACCAATTTGAAGGTAAACGTTGGGCCATTCCGGCGCGTGTTTATGCCAATCCCATAGAACTTTATGCCGGTGCCAATCTTAATGCGGCTAAATTTGAGTCTTTGCTGCAAAGCCTGCATTACCGCAAAGACCCCCGCTTGGCAGCAGAGGGTTCGTATATAAAAAGTGACCAGCACATCCAATTAAAAACCCGTGATTTTGCCTTTTTAGACCAGCATCAACCCAGCCTATTAATGCAGGTTGATTTTAATGAAACCAGTATTACCGCCATTACTGATCTGCAAAAATCCGAAAGTATGCCGATTGCCCGCATGGATCCCGTGCAAATCGGCAACCTTTACCCCGCTATTAAAGAAGACCGCATCCTCATTAAGCTTGAAGAAGCGCCTGAGAGCCTGATAAAAGGCTTGCTGGCTTCGGAAGACCGCGATTTTTACACCCATTACGGCGTGTCCATGCGTGGCATTGCCCGTGCTTTATGGGCCAATATGCAAGCGGGCGGCATGGTACAAGGCGGCAGCACCATCACCCAACAACTAGTGAAAAACTTTTATTTGTCGTCTGAGCGTAAATTTTCCCGCAAAATAAAAGAAGCCTTGATGGCGTTTATTTTGGAATACCGTTATAGCAAAAATGAAATCATGGAGGCCTATCTTAATGAGATTTATTTAGGCCAAAATGGTTCTAACGGGGTGCATGGCTTTGGGCTGGCCAGTGAATTTTATTTTGGCCGCTCGCTTAAAGAACTGCCATTAGATCAAGTGGCCTTGTTGGTCGCCTTGGTGCGCGGCCCTTCCGAATATGACCCTCGGCGCTTTGCCAAACGCGCTTTGCAACGCCGCAATTTGGTGCTGACCGAAATGGCCAACGAAGGCTATATCAGCCAACAAGATGCCAGTGCCGCGCAAGCCAAGCCCATTAATCTGATACCCAAGGCGCAACAGTCTGGCAACCGTTATCCGGGCTTTCTTGATGTGGTCAAACGCCAACTGCGTGAAGAATATCCAGAAGAAGTGCTGACCTCGGAAGGTCTGAAAATTTTCACTACTCTGGACACGCAAACCCAAGACATTCTGGAACAAACGGTCACTGATAAATTAGTGCAATTGGAAAAATCGCCAGCGGCCAAAGAACTCGAAGCCGCTGTCATTGTCACCCGTAAAGAAAGCGGCGAAATTGCCGCCTTGGTGAGCGGACGCGAAAATGCCGCCTCGGGCTTCAACCGTGCGTTGGATGCCATTCGACCTATCGGCTCGCTGATGAAGCCTTTTGTCTACTTGACGGCTTTGGAAAATTCCAGCAAATACACCATCACCACACCGTTACACGATAGGCATGTGGTTGTAAAGGGCGACAACGGCACGGACTGGATACCGAAAAACTACGACAACAGGGAACATGGCACCATACCCTTGCATAAGGCATTGGCAAAATCTTACAACTTGGCCACCGTCAATTTAGGCATGGAGGTCGGCATAGGTAATATTGCCAAAAATTTGCGCAGCATGGGCATTACCCGAAATATCGACCTGTTCCCTTCGCTGTTATTGGGTGCCACGTCTTTATCACCCATGGATGTGACGCAAATGTACCAAACTTTGATGGATGGTGGTTTCTCCACTCCTATCAAGGCGATACGCGGTATTCTTAACGCCAAGGACGAGCCTATTAACCGCTATCCGTTAAACATTAAGCAGGTCGTTGACCCTCAAGCCGCTTTTATTGTGGACTTTATCCTGCAAGAGGTCATGCACGAAGGTACCGGGGCATCGGCTTATGAGACCTTTCCCAAAGATTACGGTCTGGCAGGCAAAACAGGCACCACTAACGATGGTAAAGACAGCTGGTTTGCCGGTTTTACGGGCGATTACTTAGCGGTCGTTTGGGTGGGGCGCGACGATAACAAGCCCATTGGCCTGACCGGTGCCACCGGTGCCCTGCCTATTTGGACAGCATCAATGCAACAAATCTCCAACCAACCGCTGATATTAGAAGACGACAACGACGATGACAGCATTGAAATGTTCTGGGTTGACCCAGACAGAAACTTGTTGACCCGCAAGGGCTGCGGAACGGGTCGTGAATACCCTTATATAAAAGATTCGCAACCGAAAAGCTATTTGTCTTGCGGCGGCCATACTAATAATGAAGCTGGTAACACCAATACACAGCAACCTGAAACGCCCGCCCCTGAACAAGCCCCCGTCCAGCCCGACAAACCGTGGCTGAATGTTTTCCCAGAATGACTTATCCTCAATACATGAAAAAATCTTTTTTACCTGTTGCTTGGCTGCTGCTAAGCCTGCTATTTGCCCCCGCCAGCCAAGCTGATACGCCGGTGCAACAATTGCAAGCCTTTCTTAAAAATGCCCAGTCATTGACTGCCGATTTTAAACAAGTGCTGCTGAGCGAAAACGGACAACCAAAACAAACCAGCTATGGGCTTTTTTATCTGCAACGCCCGGGCAAATTCCGCTGGGATTACCAACGGCCGTTCCAACAACAAATTATCTCTAACGGCGGCAAAGTATGGTTTTATGATACCGATTTGGCGCAAGTTACGGTAAAAAAACTGGATGAATCGGTCGGGTCAACCCCAGCATTATTGCTCAGCGGCAACGTTTCGCTAGAAGAAAATTATGTGATGGAAAACCAAGGCGTGGATGGCTCTCTGGAATGGATTAAGCTATTGCCGAAAAACCAACAAAGCAGCTTTAAATATGTGTTGATTGGCTTGGAAAACAGCCAACTGGCAGGCATGGAGCTAAGTGACAATTTTGGGCAACTGACGCGCATTTATTTTTCTAACCTGAAAGTGAACCCACCGCTAAAAGCCACCTTGTTTGATTTCCAAGCCCCTGAGAATGCGGATGTCTTTTCAGAATAAGCCGATGTAAATGTCCGAAGACTTCACCAAACCCTTGGCTGACCGGATGCGCCCCGGCAGCCTATCGGACTACATCGGCCAACAGCACATCCTACAGCCCGGCAAGCCGCTGTATCAAGCCATTCTGTCAGGCCGCTTGCACTCGATGGTTTTTTGGGGGCCGCCCGGCACTGGCAAAACCACCTTGGCACGGCTGATTGCACAGCATTCTGATGCCGAATTTATGCCCATTTCTGCGGTGCTGTCAGGTGTAAAAGAAATACGCGCCGCCGTTGCCGAAGCCCAAAACTTATTGCACGGGCCACTGCAACGACGCACCGTGCTGTTTGTTGATGAAGTGCACCGCTTCAATAAATCCCAGCAAGATGCCTTCTTACCACATGTTGAAGACGGCACTATTTATTTTGTCGGCGCCACTACCGAAAACCCCTCTTTTGCCCTGAATAATGCCTTGTTGTCCCGCGCCCGTGTTTATGTGCTGAACGCATTGACAGCGGATGATTTATTGGCAGTGCTGAATAATGCCCTAGCTAATAAGACCCACGGGCTTGGCGAGTTAGGGCTGGCTATCAGCGACGATATCAAGCAGCAATTTGTCCGTGCTGCGGATGGTGATGCCAGACGTTTATTGAATTTGTTAGAAATTGCCGCCGAACTGACCAGTGCTAAAGGCAACCATGAGATTGACGAAAACTGCGCCTTGGAAATACTCTCAGGCGGTGTCCGGCGCTTTGACAACCAAGGCGAAGAGTTTTATAACCAAATATCCGCCTTGCACAAGTCGGTGCGCGGCAGCTCACCCGATGCCGCGCTGTATTGGCTGTGCCGGATGATAGACGGCGGCTGCGATCTGTCCTATTTGGCACGGCGTATTGTCAGGATGGCTTCCGAAGACATTGGCAATGCCGACCCACGGGCTTTACAACTCGCCATTAACGCTTGGGAAGCACAACAACGGCTAGGTAGCCCTGAAGGTGAACTGACCTTGGCGCAAGCGGTGATTTATTTGGCCTGCGCCCCTAAAAGCAATGCCGTGTATGTCGCCTATAAAGCCGCCCTGAACGATGCCAAACAAAGCGGCAGCCTTGGCGTACCGCTGCATTTGCGTAATGCACCGACCAAGCTTATGAAATCTTTAGATTATGGCAAAACCTACCGCTATGCCCATAATGAGCCGGAAGCTTACGCGGCGGGGGAAAATTATTTCCCTGATGGCTGGGAGGGGGGGCATTACTATCAGCCGGTTGAACGTGGGCTGGAAGTTAAAATTAAGGAGAAGTTGCAGCACTTAAGCGAGCTGGACCAATGGGCCAAGCGTAGCAATAAGACGTAATGATTACCCTGCCCGTAGATTGGGGTGTACCCAACCTACATTCTGAAAAAAAGGGGTTCATGAGGAAACTGGAGAGGGGCTAATGGAGGTCTGGATTAAAAAAACAGTGGCGCGAGTTTCACAGATTATCTTTTACCATAGAAAACGCCGTACAAGCAATAGCTTTATTTTTTAATTACTTACTCATTGCTAAGTTTAACGCGTGTCCACACAAAAAGTATGTGTGGACACGGAAGGAAGTGGTTTATAAAAAGTGCTTAGTTAATAGGTACGCTGACGACCAGTTTACCGGTAGCAGCATCTCTAATTTCTTGAGTGCCTTTTAATGTGGTGTAATTTATCAAAAGCACGGCAATGTCCTGAATGCCCGCTGCATTAGGCATAACCGCTATAGATTTCGGAAAGCTTTGTTTCGGTGTACCAAAAGCGATGGTTGAAATAACTTTACTGGTGTTACTGTCGTTGATTTGCACAGTTACCTGTCCAGTCACATCATCGGTATATAACGTGGCTATTTCCGGGTAACCATTGGCGTTCATATCATCTAAGAATGCACTACCGACATAGTCTTTATAGGCAGCCCCGCCCCATTCGCAGATAAACGGAACTGCCCTCTCTTGCTTTGCCACATGCCAATTAGTATCACCAGGATTTCTCCCCCCCATTATAATATATTGGCCATTTGCAATCAGTGGTTCACCCTCTCCCCAACTTGAATAACTAAAGGGTTCTGTGGTTGTCAGCCATTGCCAAACCCCTTGTTCCGCTATATCGCCCCCACCCAACCATGCACCGCTCCAAGAGGTGATGCCGTCAGGCAGTAAATTCTTACTTATAAACTGATGTTACGCACCCCGATTCCAAAAAGCGTATCATTCTAGGATGGATAAAGAAAAAACAGAGCTCTACACGGACTACCTGATTTGCAACCAAGGCTTGGCGACGGCGACTAGCCTGTCGGCGATGCTGGACGGTGAA
>CAIYOW010000154.1 GCA_903927955.1 uncultured Methylococcaceae bacterium
CAGCGGTTTCCGGACCGATTGGGCAGGCCGTTCAGCCAACGAAAGCAGGCACGTTATCGACGATTACGCAAAAACCGCCGGGAAATGGCGCAAAAATATCCGTGCCATATCCGGCAAACAGTCGGGTGATCCGGAACGTGCTGCCCACGCCATTGTCCAGGCGGTCGAGTCCGATAATCTGTATTAATGCCAACTTAATCTGACACATTTACTTTAAAATCTCATGTTACGCAGCGCGTTAGCTGAGCGTAGTCGAAGCCCCGCATACAGCCCGATGGTTTGCCTGAGCATCGGGCGGGGTTGCAATTCCCTTCGACTACGCTCAGGGAGCGTATGGTTTTAACTTGGTCACTCTTTTACATACAAATGGCTCTGTGCGTAACATCCGTTAAAATATCCGAGTTACCGATTTTGATAGGGGGGTTAGTCCTTTTACCAATAACCGATTGTTGCCCCTTGCCGAAAACAACATCGTCCCCTTTGAGGAAATCTCTACTTCTCCAAGGACTCCTTGATTTTCTCATGCCCCGCGAATTCCTTGCCGTTGTGGCAATCTTTTTTTGCTCATAACCCTCTTTCAATAATATCTCAATCTGGTATCTTTGCCCTTGGCTTAGCTGTTTGTCGTTCCTCATGCGCTTCTCGTCTTTGGTCGGATTGAAAAATGCCGGAAACTATAACAGCTAGCCTCCCGTCAGTCCGAGTCATTTCGATTGCACTTCGGAGTTGAATCCACGATCCATTACAATCCGCAAAAACTACTAAATATCAGGAATATCTATGCGTTACTGGTTAATGAAATCGGAACCCGATACCTTCAGCATATCAGATTTGTTTAATCGCCCGTTGCAGACTGAGCATTGGGACGGGGTCAGGAATTATCAGGCTCGCAATATGATGCGCGATGACATGAAACAGGGCGATCAGGTGTTTTTTTATCATTCCAACTGCGATGTGCCGGGCATTGTCGGCATCATGGAAGTGGCTAAAGAGGGCTATGCTGACTTTACTGCTTTCGACCCTGATGATAAGCATTTTGACCCTAAAAGTTCACCCGATAAGCCGACCTGGATAATGGTGGATGTGAGGTTTGTCAGGCAGTTTAGCCGCACCATCAGCTTAAAAGAATTAAAACAATATCCGGCGTTGGCAGATTTGGCATTGGTCAGGCGCGGCAACCGCCTGTCAATTATGCCGGTGACAGCAGAGCAGTGGGCGTATATTTTGGCTTTGGAATAAGCCTGCAAATCACTTTGATGGCGGCAAATGGTGAGGTTAGATATGTGCTGAGAAACAGCCAATAATCAATCACTGTTGCCCAGGCAACAGAAAAATCCTTAGTTAATTTAGGTTATTCAATTATTACAGTTAGTTATATTGTGGCATAAAAATTGACAGTTGATTATGGCAGCTCAGTAAGGATGCGAAGCTGGATTATTGCCCTAATTTGTCAATTTTTAATTTTTCAACCGAGGTTTTTATGAAAAACACAATAGCCCCCAGTACCTTAACATTATCCACATTAGCATTGGCCGTTGCCGCTTCGTTATTGGCATTTGAAGCGACTGCTGATACCGTGACTGATTGGAACACTTACACCATTTTGGCCGCTAAAGGTGGCACATCCCCCACCACAGGCACAGCTAGCATCGCCTTAAATTCAAATGTCACGACTCGAATTGCTGCCATTGAAGCAAGGGCGGTTTTTGATGCCGTCAATGCCATCGATCAGTTTAGTTTCGCCAGTTATTATTACCAAAGAAGCAAACCAGCCGGTGTCACTGCACAATCAGCCGCCGCCGCAGCCGCTCAGGCAGCCCATGACGTGCTGATTGGCACGTTGCCCAATCCTGCCGCCAACGCCAATTGGGCGCCGACCATTACTTGGTTGAACAGCCAATTAGCTAGTGATTTACTGGCGTTGGGCGTTAGTGGATCTGATCCGGGCATTGCAGCTGGCGAGGCCGCTGCAGCAGCGGCACTGGCTGCTAGAGCCAACGATTATGCAGCCATCCGGACAACCTATACCCCTTCGACTAATTTGGCTGTTTCAGGTACTGGTGCAGTGGTCGCCAATGCGACAGGTAATCCGGGTGTAGGTCTTTGGCGTCCCAGCAACGGTGCTGCTGGTGTTATTGATCCTGCAACAGGTGCACCTACTGGTTTTGATGCATCGGGTAATATTTTGCCGACAGCAGCTATTGATTTTAACTGGAAAATTGTCACGCCGTTTGGGTTGGCTATCGCTGCCAAGCAATCGTTGGTGGCGGCAGTACCGCCCTCATTAGCGATTGGCTCTAGTGAATATAATGCTGAACTCAAATACGTCAAAACACACGGACAGAACTCGCTTAACCCCGGCAACCGGACGAATGACCAAACTTTACAAGCGTTGTATTACAAATCAGATGCTGAAATTTATGTCAATGAAGCGGCCCGACTTGCTTCTTCAAATCGTGGTTTCACACTAGACCAAAATGCTAAATTATTTGCAGGTTTGGATAGTGCGTTGGCGGATGCCCGCATTGCCGCGTGGCAATCTAAATATGATTTGCTGTTCTGGCGTCCCATTTCAGCCATCAACGCTAATCCTGATGGCAGCATCAGCAATTATACTTGGTTGCCTTTGGCGACCACACCGTCCCATCCATCAAGCACCAGTGGTCATAGTACGACGGTTGCAGCGGGTGCGGAAATACTCAGGGCATTTTTTAAGTCCGACAAAATTACTAAGAAAGGTGTGGCAGTCAGTTTGACCACAGTGCCTTGGTTGGTAGGCACCAACAACGGTACAGGTAAGGTTGACCCGCTAGTGTTTGGGTCTGATGCCACGACACGCAATATCACCACTTTTTCGCAATTGCAGCTAGAATCTGGACGCAGCCGCATTTATCTGGGTGTGCATTTTGGTACTGACAATTATCAAGGCTTAACACTGGGTGTAACTGTTGCGGATGCGATTATTAAGGCAAAAAATGATGTAGCCACGTCGGATTTGAACATATATTATGGCGACACTAGCGTTGCCAATATTAAAAACCTCAAGTCGATTTTAATCGCCGATTCGGATAACACAGGGTATTATGGTTTATAAGCTACCATAAATCTGCCTAGAGGGTAGGGGATGCATTACAGCCCCCTATTCGGCAGAACGTAGGTCAGCAGGGACGGGGCATACAGGGCGGCAACCAAAGCAACAGCTTGGGGTTGCTCGCTGGTATGGCCCGTTTTTTTACGCTTAGTTTTTTTATAAACTGATTTGCCTGTTTAAGCAAACAAAGCCTTTAGGAAGCGTAAGTTGCAGGCATTCAGGATTTTGACAGTTTTTGACCTAGGGTCAGGCAGGATGCTTAAAAACCGATCACACCGTGTTGGTGGTTGATCGGTAATTTTTTTCTGTAGACAATTCAGATATCAGATATGTAAACTGATTCTGGAAAATGGCTTTATTGGGGCTTTGCTTTCATTCACTAATGGAATGTTTGTCCTTGGAAGCATCAACCCGGTCGCGCAACTCTTTGCCGGGCTTAAAATGTGGCACATATTTTTTGGATAACGACACTGATTCACCCGTTTTAGGGTTGCGACCCAACCGTGCTGGACGAAGATGCAGCGAAAAACTGCCGAAACCACGGATTTCAATACGTTCGCCGGAGGACAGTGCTTGGTTCATTTTTTCGATAATGCACTTTACAGCGGATTCTACATCTTTTAAGGCCAAGTTAGGTTGTTGCCTGGCCAATACTTCAATTAATTCGGATTTTGTCACGTTCTATCCTATGAAAAAGAAAAATCATAAGGCCAAGTGTTTTAGATACTTGGCCTTTTATGCATGGATTTATTTTTCTATTTGTTTAAAGATGTCAGCGAAAGTCGGTGAGCTAGACTGTTGCTGAGTATGATCTTTAATGACATGGGATTCTTCATCTTGTTCTTTGGCTTTGATTGACAACGAGATGGTTTTGCTTTTCTTGTCAACACCAATGAACTTGGCTTCCAAAGTGTCGCCTTCATTCAACAAGGTGCGTGCATCTTCCACACGGTCACGCTGAATTTCTGAAGCACGCAAGTAACCTTCCACATGGTCAGCCAAAATCACTACAGCACCTTTGGCATCCACTTCTTTAATAGTGCCTTTTACTAGGCTGCCTTTTTCATAGGTTGCCAAAAAGTTTTGGAACGGGTCTTGAATCAGTTGCTTGATACCCAGTGAAATGCGTTCACGCTCGGAATCGACCGCCAAAATAACAGTTTCCAGTTCGTCGCCTTTTTTGAAGTCGCGGACAGAAGCTTCACCTTCGTCGGCCCAAGAAATGTCGGACATGTGCACTAAGCCGTCTATGCCGCCATCCAAGCCGATGAAAATGCCAAAATCAGTGATGGATTTGATTTTACCGGAAATTTTGTCGCCTTTATTATGGGTGGCTGCAAATTCATCCCAAGGATTGGTTTTGCACTGTTTCATGCCCAAAGAAATACGGCGGCGTTCTTCGTCGATTTCCAGCACCATCACTTCAACATCATCGCCCAATTGCACCAGTTTGGATGGGTTGACGTTTTTATTAGTCCAGTCCATTTCAGAAACATGCACCAAACCTTCCACGCCTTCTTCAATTTCAACAAAGCAGCCGTAATCAGTGAGGTTGTTGACTTTGCCGAACACGCGGGTGCCGGCAGGGTAACGGCGGGCAATATTCAACCAAGGGTCTTCGCCCATTTGTTTCATGCCTAAAGATACGCGGTTTTTGTCTTTGTCGTATTTCAGTACTTTAACTTTAATTTCTTGACCAATTTCCACGCACTCGGAAGGGTGGCGTACGCGCCGCCATGCCATATCGGTGATGTGCAACAAGCCATCAATGCCGCCCAAGTCGATAAATGCGCCGTAATCGGTCAGGTTTTTGACCACACCCGTGACGATAGCACCTTCTTCCAAGGTTTTGAGCAATTCTTCCCTTTCGGCACTGTATTCTTTTTCTACTACGGCACGACGTGACAAGACAACATTGTTACGTTTTTGGTCGATTTTAATGACTTTAAATTCCAAGTCACGGTTTTCCAAAAATGCAGTGTCCCTAATAGGCCGTACATCGACCAAAGAACCAGGCAGGAAGGCGCGTAGTGCACCAACAGCAACAGTAAAACCGCCGCGCACTTTGCCGTTGATACGGCCAATAATGGTGGCATCGTTTTCGAATGCGTTTTCCAACTCAGACCAGGCTTTGTTTTTCTTCGCTTTATCTCGGGAAAGGAGGGTGGCACCTAAACCATCTTCAAACAAATCAAGGGCGACTTCAATCTCATCACCAATGGAAACTTCCAATTCACCTTCGTTATTCAGAAATTGCCATTTAGGGATGACACCTTCGGATTTGGAATGCGTACTGACGATAATCATATCGTTTTCGATATCCACCACAGTGCCCATTAACATGGCACCCGGACGCATTTCAGTTTTGGTTAGACTTTCTTCAAATAAATCAGCAAAGCTTTCGCTCATTTTCTCTTTTCCCAAGCTTGTCGAAACACGAACAAGCCTTTTCATTATCAAAGTTAAAAAAACCGCACCCAACCTTGGATTCAAACCCAAAGGCCAAGACGGCAGTCAGTAAAAATTAATTATTGATGATATGCAATACTTCAGCAACCACGATTTCAACCGGCATTTCTGAGGTATCCAAAAAAACGGCATCTGCTGCCATAACCAACGGTGCGGCAGCCCGTTCGCTATCGCGGCGGTCTCTTTCTTGTATGTCCAACAATAAACGTGATAGATTAGCATCAACGCCTTTTTCTATCAACTGTTTATATCTTCTTTCCGCTCTTTTTTCTGCACTGGCGGTCAAAAATATCTTATGGGGGGCATCGGGGAATACCACCGTCCCCATATCCCGACCATCGGCAACCAAGCCTGGCATGAGCCGAAAATCTTGTTGTTTTTTCAGTAGGGCCGCCCGTACTGCAGGCAATACGGCAATCATAGAGGCGGTATTGCCGGTGGTTTCCAATGATAATTGGCGGGTGATGTCACTGCCATCCAATATCACGGTAAGCTCATCAGCGCAAACGAAAGTCAGTTCCATTGTCCGCGCTACTTCGACAATGCTTGCCTCATCAGTCACGTCAATGGCTTTTTGTAATACGGCAATGGCCAAGGCGCGGTAAATGGAACCGCTGTCCAAGTAATGCCAGCCCAGTTTTTTGGCAACCAAGCGGCTAATCGTACCTTTCCCAGCACCACTGGGGCCATCAATGGTCAATACCGCTGGCAACATTAGCTTTCCTCTGATACTAAATCCAAACCTAAATGGGTGGCTATTGACGTGAATTCAGGGAATGATGTGTTGACGTTGGCGCAATCCAAAATGGTGATAGGGGCATGGGCGCGTAAACCGGCAATGGAAAATGCCATTGCTATACGGTGGTCGCCGTGCGATACCACCGTACCACCGCCAATTGGGCCGCCACCCTGAATGACCATGCCGTCGGGCGTAGGTTGGGCATCCACACCCAGAAGCTGCAAACCGTCCGCCATCACTTGGATACGGTCAGATTCTTTCACACGCAATTCTTCCGCACCGCTTAAGCGGGTTTGCCCTTCGGCACAGGCCGCAGCGACAAACAGCACGGGAAATTCATCAATCGCCAATGGCACCAGTTCTTCTGGAATATCAATACCTTTTAATAGGCTATAGACAACGTGCAAATCGGCTACCGGTTCGCCACCTACTACGCGTTCGTTGAGTACGGTGATGTTGGCTCCCATTAAGCGCAAAATATCAATCACGCCGGTACGGGTCGGGTTGATGCCGACATGTTGCAGGGTGATGTCAGAACCTGGGGCAATAGACGCGCCCACCAAGAAGAATGCAGCGGATGAAATGTCGCTGGGCACATCAATATCACAAGCCAGCAATTTGCCGTCAGCATTAATATTGACGGTACTGCCCTCCTTTTTGACTGGATAGGAAAAACCCGCCAACATGCGTTCGGTATGGTCACGGGTGGGTGCAGGTTCGGTGATGCTGGTTTCACCTTGTGCATACATGCCAGCCAACATTAGGCATGATTTGACCTGGGCGCTGGCAATCGGCATTTCATAATGGATGCCTTGCATTTGTCCGGCTTTGCCGGTGATGTATAAAGGGGCAGTGCCGTTTTCGGTAGTTTTGATGTCCGCGCCCATTTGTGCCAGTGGGTCGGTGACACGTTTCATGGGGCGGCCGGATAAAGATTTGTCGCCAGTCAATACGGAATTGAATGGCTGGCCTGCCAATAAACCGCTCAGCAAGCGCATGGACGTGCCTGAGTTGCCTAGATACAAATCATTTTTCGGTGCTTGCAGACCATGCTTGCCGACCCCGTGGATGGTGACTTCGCCATTGACCGGGCCTTCAATCACCACCCCCATATCGCGGAACGCCTGTAACGTTGCCAGAGCATCTTCGGCTTCCAGAAAGCCTTTTACATGGGTTGTGCCTTCTGCCAGGGAACCTAGCATAATGGAACGGTGCGACATGGATTTATCGCCTGGCACTCGGGCTGTGCCGTTTAATTGGCCACCAGGCTGGACATGGAATGTGCTTGATTTTGACATAGTACCTTCAAACTGTTGTAAAAAGCGTTGCCGGGCATTTCTGGCATACATGAATGTTGCAAAAAGCTTCTGGCGGTCATTATCGACCAGCATCTGCCGTACGTTATCAAGTTCGCACTGCAATTTATCAAGCAGAGGAACCAATTCTTTCTGGTTGGCGGAACAAATGTCCAGCCACATAGCAGGATCGCTGGAAGCAATCCTGGTGAAGTCTTTAAAGCCGCCAGCGGCGTACTTAAAAATTTCTTCCTGTTCGTCCCTATGTCCCAGCATATACACCAAAACAAAGGCCAGCACATGCGGCAAATGACTGGTGGCGGCAAATACGCGGTCATGGTGATGCGCGTCCATGTTGGAAACCAGCGCCCCCAATCCCCGCCAAAAAGTTTGTACCTGCTGTAAACAGTCCGTCCGAGTATGTGCGAGCGGGGTGATAATGAGCCGTTTGTTATGGAACAAGTCGACTTTGGATGCTTCCACACCGCTTCGTTCGGCTCCGGCTATAGGATGGGCGGGGACAAAATTGTCCGGCACTTTTCCGAACACCGTTTCAAGGGCATTGATGACATTGCCCTTGGTGCTGCCCACATCGGTATATACGGTATGGTCTGACCAGAGCGGTTGCAGGGTGGTTAATAGGTGGGCTATAGCACCCACAGGCGTGGCGATGACCACCATATCGGCATTTTGTACGGCGGCGGCCAAATCTAGGCAATAGTCATCGATAACAGCCAATGCTTTGGCTGATTTAAGGTTTTGCAGATCATCAGGGCGACCGTAACCGATAATGCGCTGGCATAATCCGGCTTGTCGGGCGGCACGGGCAATGGAGCCGCCAATCAGGCCAACCCCGATAATGCACAGTTGCCTAACCATTAATACGGGCTCATTAACGCAGGCAGTCCGCTAGGGCATTTAAAAACAAGCTGTTTTCTGCCTCTGTACCGATACTGATACGCAAATGGTTGGGCAACCCGTAATTGGCGACCGGCCTGACGATCACCCCTTTGTGCAGCAATGCCTGATAAATGGGCAAGCCGGGCCGACCCAAATCGACGGCAACAAAATTACCGTATGATGGTATCCAGGGCAGATCCAACTGCTTGAAACCTTGGGTCAATTGCAGCATCCCTTGAGCGTTATTGGTAAGCGTCTGTTGCAAATGTACCGAGTCTGCCAAAGCTGCTTCCGCAGCCACTAACCCTAAGCTGTTATTATTGAACGGTTGGCGTACACGGTTAAGGATATCCGCAATGGCTGGACTGGAAAAGGCATAGCCGACCCGTAACCCCGCCAAGCCGTACGCTTTGGAGAAGGTGCGGGTGATAATCAGATTGGGGCAATCCATTAGCCAGCTTATTGAATCAACTGTTCCGCTGTGGCTGACAAACTCAAAATAGGCTTCATCAAGTACGCAAATACAACTGTCCGGCAATGCTTTTATAAAGGCTTCAAGACTGGTTTGGCTTAATAATGTGCCGGTGGGGTTGTTGGGGTTGGCAACAAACACTACCCGTGTTTTGCCCGTCACATTCGCCAACATGGCCTGTAAATCATGCCCGTAATGGCTAGCGGGCGTGACTACCGCTGTTGCCCCCACCGCTTGGGTGACGATTGGGTAGACGGCAAAAGCATGTTCGGAAAACACCGCTTCCAGCCCCGGTGCCAAAAAGGCCCGGCCAATCAGTTCCAGAATATCATTGGAGCCATTGCCCAACGTAATCTGGCTGCTGTCAACGGCAAATTTTTGCGCTAATGCCCGTTTTAAATTAAAGCCATTGCCATCGGGATACAAGGCCAGTTGTGGCAATACGGCCTGTATGGCTTGCAATGCCAAAGGGCTAGGGCCTAGCGGATTTTCATTGGAGGCCAATTTGACAATATGATCCAGCCCCAACTCGCGCTGCAATTCTTCAATGGGTTTACCGGCTTGGTAAGGGATCAGTTGTTGTACGCCCTGAGTGGCCAGACTATAAATGTTATCCATGTTGCGCCTATTCTTTAAAAACTTACAAAACAGCTTTGGGGTAAGAGCCTAATAATTTAAGCATATTGGCGTTTTCTTTTACCCGTGCCAGCGCCTCTACTATGGCTTTATCTTCGCTGTGGCCTTCAATATCAATAAAAAACACATAGTCCCATAGGCCTTGGCGGGAAGGCCGGGATTCAATGTTCATCATACTGATGCCGTACAGTGCAAAAGGCTCAAGAATTTTATACAATGCCCCGGTTTGGTTGCCGGTGGATACCACTAAAGAGGTTTTATCGTTGCCGGTGGGCGCGGAATCTTGTTTGCCAATGACAATAAAACGGGTGGTGTTGTTGGTCTCGTCCTCAATGTTTTGATGCAGGATAGGCAAGTTATAGACATCGGCTGCCATGACTCCAGCTATGGCTGCGGTTTGTTTATCGAGCGTCGCCAACCGCCCTGCTTCCGAATTGCTGCTGACCGCTGTCAACTTAACGCCTGGCAAATGGCTTTCTAACCAATGCTGGCATTGTGCCAAGGATTGTTGATGCGAAAACACTTCCTTAATGTCAGAAAGGCAGTCCACGAAACTCATCAGGTTTTGATGCACACGGATTTCCACTTCGCCACAGATTTTTAGCGGCGACAACAAAAATCTGTCCAGCGTGTAGTTAATTACCCCTTCAGTGGAATTTTCCACGGGCACCACGCCAAACTGGCAGTTGTCACGTTCCACTGCGCTAAAAATATCATTGATCGAAGATAAAGGCACTGATCTGACCGCATGACCAAAGTGTTTTACCACCGCTTGCTGGGTAAAAGTGCCTTCCGGCCCCAAGAAAGCCACATCCAGCGGTTTTTCCAGTGCCAAACAGGCCGACATTAGCTCCCTAAAGAATCGGACTGTTGCATAATCAGATAATGGCCCTGGGTTAAGCTCCTTGATGCGCCTTAGTACCAGTGACTCGCGGTCGGGCCGGTAAAAAGTGCCTTGCTCGCCTTGGGCTATTTTTGTCCGTGCGACTTCCAAAGCGCACAAGGCCCGCTGATTGATCAGTTGCAAAATTTGCTGATCAATCGCGTCGATTTGCTCCCTTAATTCGGCAAGCGGGGTGACTGAAGACATGGTGGCTCAGCTCTCAAAAAGCGCAGGGTTAATGGGTGCGTTCAAACTCAGCCATAAAGTCAATCAGAGCCTTAACGCCTTCTTCCGGCATGGCATTGTAAATGCTGGCTCGCATGCCGCCCACGGAACGGTGGCCTTTCAGCTCAACCAAGCCGTTGGCTTCAGCATCACTAAGGAAGAACTTGTCGAGGTTGCTATCAGCCAAAATAAACGGCACGTTCATTCGTGAACGGGCGGTGAGGGCAACAGGGTTGCTATAGAGGGCAGAAGCATCAATGGCATCATACAACAGGGCCGCTTTGGTGATGTTGCGTTGTTCTATGGCTTTGACACCACCTTGGCCTTGCAGCCATTTCAGCACCAACCCCACCAAGTACCAATTATAAGTGGCAGGGGTGTTAAGCATGGATTGGTTTTTTGCTTGTTCGGCATAGTTAAATACCGGCGGTGTGGTTTTTTGGGCGAAGCCCACCAAATCATCACGCACGATCACCACCGTGACACCGGCCGGCCCCATATTTTTTTGCGTGCCCGCATAAATCAGGCCGTAGCGGCTGACATCCATACGGCGCGACAAGATATTGGAAGACATATCCGCCACCAAGGGCAAACCTTGGCTATCCGGCACGTCGTTAAATTCCACGCCGTGAATGGTTTCGTTGCTGGTATAGTGCAAATAGGCCGCGTCTTGATCCAGTTGCCAAGTGTCCTCGTCAGGAATTGCGGTAAAGTTTTCCGCTTCGGAACTGGCACTCACCACCACTTCGCAATAAGATTGGGCATCTTTAATGGCCTTTTCTGACCAGGCCCCTGTTTTGATATAACAGGCTTTGGTCTTGTCTTTTAAGATGTTTTGCGGAATTAATGAGAATTGCGCTGACGCGCCGCCCTGTAAAAACAGCACCTGGTAATTATCAGGCACTGACAACAGCAGCCGCAAATCACTCTCCAGCTCTTCGGCAATCAGCGAAAAATGTTTGCCCCTGTGGCTCATTTCCAGCACCGACATGCCGCTGTCACGCCATTCCAAAAGCTCTTTTTGGGCTTGCTGCAATACGGCTTCAGGCAATGCGGACGGGCCGGCACTAAAGTTATAGACTCTTGACATGATAGTTCTCATTTAACGGTTTGATTAACGCAATGCCTGTATGGGCAACCAAGGATTTACGGGTACGGTATTATGTTTGGCTTACCGATAAAGCAAGTAGAAAGGCGGTTTATTCGTCTTCTCCGCTATCGTCGTCAACACCTTCAGAAAGCGGCCCTTCAGGCAAGGCCTCGTCATCAATAACGGCATCGTCACTGTCAACATCCTCCTCTTCGCCTGCCAATCCTTCAATGCGGTCAACGCCGATCACTTTTTCTTTTTTGTCTAAACGGATAATGGTCACGCCTTGAGTATTTCTGCCCACCACCGATATGCCATCAACCCGCGTGCGCACCAAAATGCCGCCATCGGTGATCAACATGATTTCATCGCTATCGTTGACCAGCACCGCACCGACCACCGCACCGTTGCGTTCTGAAGTTTGGATGGCAATCAGGCCTTGTCCGCCGCGTTTATGGCAAGTGAACTCTTCCAGCTTGGTACGTTTGCCATAGCCATTTTCTGTGATGTTCAGCACTGTGCCTTCCGAGGCGATAATCAAGGAAATGATTTTTTCGCCGTCTTTCAATTTCATGCCCCGCACACCCGAAGCCGTCCGGCCCATGGAACGCACGTCAACCTCATTAAAGCAAACGGCTTTGCCGATACTGCTGAACAATAGGATATTTTGTTGCCCATCGGTGACGGACACACCAACTAAGCTGTCGCCTTCACGCAATTCTATGGCGATTTTGCCGTTGCTGCGTTGGCGTTCGAATTCGTTCAGTGGCGTTTTTTTTACCGTACCCGCCGAAGTTGCCATAAACACAAACTTATTTTCACTAAATTCGCGGATTGGCATTAAGGCATTAATCCTTTCTTCCGGCTCTAATGGCAGCAAATTGACAAATGGTTTGCCCCTAGCGGCTCGCGAGGCCACCGGCAATTGGTAAACTTTAAGCCAGTAAACTTTGCCCAATGACGAAAAGCATAGAATGGTGTCATGGGTGTTGGCGACAATCAGTTTTTCAACATAGTCGGTTTCTTTAGTCGCCGTCGCCGACTTGCCCCGACCACCACGCCGCTGGGCTTTATAATCGGTTAATGGCTGTGATTTGACGTAGCCTTCGTGCGACATGGTGACCACCATATCTTCTTCAGTGATCAAATCGCCGTCAGACAAATCCAGCTGGCTTTGAATGATTTCGGTGCGACGGGGATCGGCATATTCATCCCGAATGGCGGTCAATTCTTCGCGGATGATTTCCATCAAGCGGCTATCGTTTGCCAGAATGAACAGGTATTCGTCAATTTGTTCCAGCAATTGCCGGTACTCATCAACTAGTTTATCCTGTTCCAAACCGGTCAAACGGTGCAGGCGTAAATCCAAAATGGCTTGGGCTTGCACTTCCGACAAACGGTATTGGTCGGCGTGGATACCAAACATCACTGCCAAACCTTCCGGTCTTGAACGGTCGGCATCGGCGCGTTCCAGAAGGCTGGCCACCAAACCGGCGTGCCAAGTGGTGGCCAGCAAACCCTCTTTGGCCCGTTCACGGTTAGGTGAGTTTTTGATCAGGGTGATCATGTCGTCGATATTTGCCAACGCCACCGCCAAGCCTTCCAGCACATGCGCCCGTTCACGCGCTTTACGCAGCAGGAACACTGTGCGGCGCGTGACACAAACGCGGCGATGGTCAATGAACGCGCTGAGTATTTCCAGCAAGTTCATGCAATGCGGACGACCATCCAGCAACGCCACCATATTAATGCCAAACACTGTCTGGAATTGAGTCTGTTTATACAGGTTATTAAGCACCACTTCCGGTACTTCGCCACGCCGTAGCTCGATCACCAAACGCATCCCATCCTTGTCCGACTCATCACGGATTTCGGAAATGCCTTCCAGCTTGCCTTCTTTAACCAGCTCGGCAATCTTGATTTGCAAAGTTGCTTTGTTGACCTGATAGGGCAGTTCGGTGGTGACAATGGCATGGCGGCTGCCGCCGCTAATTTCTTCAAAATGGCAACGGGCGCGTAAGTAAATTTTGCCGCGTCCGGTCATGTAAGCATGGTAAATCCCCGATGCGCCATTGATAAAACCAGCGGTAGGGAAATCCGGGCCGGGAATATGCTGCATCAGCTCAGGCACGCTGATATCGGGATTTTCAATCATTGCCAAACAAGCACTGACCACCTCCGCCAAGTTATGCGGCGGGATGTTGGTGGCCATACCGACGGCAATACCCGAAGAACCATTGACCAGCAAATTAGGCACACGGGTGGGCAAAACGCGCGGCTCGGATTCCGACTCATCATAGTTAGGGATAAAGTCAACCGTGTCTTTATCCAAATCCGCCAGCAACTCATGGGAAATTTTGGCCAGCCGCACTTCGGTATAACGGTCTGCGGCGGGCGGGTCGCCATCCACCGAACCAAAATTGCCCTGTCCGTCTATTAGCATGTAGCGCATGGAGAAAGGCTGCGCCATCCTGACCATGGTGTCATAAATCGCCAAATTGCCGTGCGGGTGGTATTTACCCATTACATCCCCGACAATACGCGCGGATTTTTTATATGGCTTGTTCCAGTCGTTACCCACCTCATACATGCCATACAAAACCCGACGATGCACCGGCTTAAGGCCATCGCGGACATCAGGCAATGCCCTGCCTATGATCACGCTCATTGCGTAATCCAAGTAAGACTGCTTCATCTCGTCTTCAAGATTGACGGGGATGATTTCTTTAGCGAAATTTGACATGGACTCCTAGTTCAGATGAGGGTTCGGATGAATACCGCGCAAACTGTAATAGCATGGGCTGGCAAATGCCTAGTGCTCAGATTTTATGCAAGGCTGCCCTGTATGAGGCATTAATCAAGCTGGGCATTATAACAAATTAATGGCTTTTAGTCGAAAGGCTAAGTTGCGTCTTGGGCATTATCGGGTCTTAAAAAGCAACAGCACAGCGATAACGTTTCTGGACGTGGAATTGTCGCTTGGTGCTGGTATAATTGCTAAATTATTAGCGGTGAAAATATTCCACCATTAACCCTAACCCCAATTGGGGGAAAATGACGCACACTCGTGTAAAGTCCAAAAATATGCCATTACAAGGGAACTGACCATGACGACGCCCGTAACTCTGACTGTAGCCCGTGCTTTAGTTTATGCCAAGACCTCAACCGCCCCCCTCATTATCCATGACACTAATGACAGCATAGCCGCCAGTGCCGACGCACTGGTTGCCTTGGGGGCGCAAATTGTCTCTTTACAGGGCGATAATGGCAGATTTTACCCGCAACTCAATGCTGCCGACTTATTGGTGCTAGCCAACAAAACCTACTATAGCGGCAGCCTTGAAATATTCACAGATATCGACGACTCGGCAGCCGATATCGCAGTTAATGCAACAGCTTTAGAGGCGTTTGCGGCGGGGGTGGCCCAGCTCGGCAACGGCCTAAGCATCTCAATCAGTGACAGTGCCGCGCATGTTGGCGCCAATGTAATGGCTTTGCAGTCGCTGGCAGCCGGGCTAGCCCAAGATGCTTATTATGGCTACTTCAACAGCAATAGCTTAATGATCGCTATCAGCGACACGGCGGCCGATGTTGCAAGCAATGCTCTTGCGTTGGATACGCTGGCGGCGGGGCTGGCTCAAGCCAGCTATCTTTCCGGTCGTCTCAACAATAATCGCCTTGCCGTCAACATCAGCGACACTGCTGCCAATTTTGCCGCCCATTCAGCTGTTTTGCAGTCGCTGGCGGCGGAGTTGGCACACGATAGTTTTGATGGTGGCTACAACCACAGTAGCTTGACCCTCACCCTCAGCGACACTGCTGCTCAGGTCGCTGCCAACTCGGCTGCTTTGCAGAAGCTAGCGGCGGGTCTGGCGCAAGACACTTCTCTTTCCGACCGCATTAACATCACCCGCTTCACCCTCACCATCAGCGACAGTGCGGCTCATGTCGCCGCCAACGCCACAGCTTTGCAGGCGCTGGCGGCACAGCTGGCCCATGATACCTATGGTTCTACTTTTATCGAAAACAACAACCAATTAACATTCTTCATCCGTGACACTGCTGCTTATGTTGCCGCTAGTGCGGTTGCCTTGCAGAAGTTGGCAGCGGGGCTGGCGCAAGACACCTATAACAACGGCAACAGCAATAGCAGTACCTTAACCCTCATTATCCGTGACACGGCTGCCCATGTCGCTGCTCATGCCGCTGCTTTGAATGCACTGGCAGCAGGGCTGGCTAATGACACTTGTAATCAGGGTAAAACCAATATCAGCAGTTTAACTGTCACCATCAGCGACTCGGCCGCCCATGTTGCCGCCAATACTATTGCTTTGTGGGTGTTGGCGGCAGGGCTGTCCAAAAACACTTTTGATACTGGATATATCCAAAACAACAACTACTTAACTATCATCATCAGTGACACAGTAACCCATGTGGTGGCCAATGCCATTGCCTTGCAGACGCTCGCAACAGCACTGGCTCAAGACACTTATGGTGCTGGTTACGACAATAACAGGCTAGTTATCACTATTGCTGACACACTCAGCAATATTATTTTAGGCTCACATAATATCAAGGCATCGCCCGTGTCTATTAGCGGCATTAAATTAACGGACAGCGGTATGCCCGCCGCCACCTTGACAGCCCACCAGTATGCCGATGATGCGACAGTGCTAGCAGAAATCAGAACCCCTTATCGTTTGACCCTCAGCGGTGAAACAGCAGCGAATGTGGCTGTGGATAGCAAAAACCGCCATGTCACGACTATTGGCGTGGTTGATACAGCCGCCAACTTGCTGGCGGTGTTGGATTCGGCACTGGTTCCGAATAGCACTAAGCTCAGTGGCATTGCCCTGACCGATACCGGCATCCCTACCTTAACCATCACCGCCACACAATTTGCCCATGATGCGGCAGTGCTGGGCAAGATCAGCACTCATTATAGTTTGGGTATCAGTGGCGAATCGGCGGCCAACGTGGCTTCGGATATTAAAAACAGTCATGTTACGGCTATTGCAGTGCTGGACAGTGCGGCACGTGTCAGTGCCAGCCTTAGTAGCTTGGCAAGCAATGTCCATAGGCTATTCGGCATCACGTTGACCGATAAGGTTATCCCTACGCTATCATTAACGGCGGCACAGGTGAGCAATGACGTAGGTGCGCTGAACGCCATCAATTCACCTTACCTGTTGTCGATAAAAGACACGCTCAACAATATCGGCAGCTTGGCGTTAGGCGGGGTGCATAACTATCAGGTTGAACTCATGCCTACCTCATTGGTGGGAACACTTTTCGAGACCAGCCAGATCAATGCCCTGAATTTGTCGCAGATCAAGTTAAGTGGTCACAGCATTATCGAGAAGGCTTACCACGGCACTGGTACGGAGCTTGACATTATGACCGGCAATGCCCTGCTGGTCGGTCAGCTGTTCTTTACCCATAACAGCGAAAGCCAGCTGCAATTGCTAGGTATTGGTAAAACGGTGGTGCATCCCATATAAGGATTAATGGATATTACGGCGGGGCATCGATTCAAATGAAAAGCTCTAGCGTTTAGGTGTGTTTGTGCGTTTCTTTTGTTAATGCCTCATAACCGGCAATCACATCAAACAATTCTTCATCAATACCGCTTTAATACCGCTTTGGCGTAGTTGGTGGAAGTTGCTGTGCAAGCCTGCCAGCAATTCATCAATATTTTGGTCGGCCCGTTCCATAGCCGCCAAGCGGCTGGTATTTTCGCTGGCCAGCGATTCGGCACAGACGCGGAACAGCGACACAAACAGATATTCGCCAGTTAATGCCGAAAGCGTGGTGGTGCTATCGCCCAGCACATCGGGCAAGCGTTGGGTCGGCCAAGGCTGAGCGGCAAGCTTTTGCCGCCAGTGGTTATCTAACGGCAACAGGCGTTGTTGGGTTGGGGTGTACAGGCCAATAGCCGTAGGGCGGTTGTAAAACAGATAAAGCTCGTTATTGTCCTTCAAAGCGTCCCAGGCGTTGCCGCAGCGTGTTGTCCCAGCCTTCCATAGGGGCGGTCTCCCCCGTCTCCTTGCCGACGGACTGATGCCCTTCGCCAAACACACTTTGGTAGGCTTGCCAGAAGTCGCTGAAGGTGTGGGCGGAACGGTAGGTTTCTGGGATGCCTGACCAAAGCTGGCGGCAGCTGTCCGCGCTCCGGTCGCCCGCGAACCAGGACTTCACTTGGCGGGTGCGGCGGCAGAGCGCGATCCAGCGCCGGCAGGCGTTGGTCTTGCACTGGACGAACGGCCACAGTTCGTCCAGTTCCAGCAGGTCTTCCGGCAGGGTTGGCATCAGCGTGGTTTCCAGGGGCTGCAATTTACTGGCCTTTTTTTCTTGTGCCCCAGAGGGTATTAGCCAGGCCGACACCGTCTGGCGGGCGACCCCGAAGGTGCGTTCAAGGCCACGCAGGCTGTGGTGGTTCTGTTGTTGTTTCCTTGCATAACGGATTCCTGATGGATACGGGGGCAGTGCTTTAATCGGAGCTAAGTTTGATGTAATAACTGATGTTACGCAGCCCGTAATATCTGCAACTCCTCATACGCCATCTGGTTCGCTTTTATAAACAACTTAGCCCGTGTGGCGAAATGGTTGGTTTTATGTTTGATCTTCAAACATTCCAGCTTGAACACGGCATAG
>CAIYOW010000155.1 GCA_903927955.1 uncultured Methylococcaceae bacterium
CTTTTGGCTTTTGGCTTTTGGCTTTTGGCTTTTGGCCGCTATTGTAGCGGTGCAAAAACGGGCGGTCGCAATCATAATTTGCCAATTTTTTTGTAAGCCGTCTGGCAAGTGGTGCGGTTTTTTTGGGGTGTTGGGTAGCTAATGCCGTGGTAGGGGGACAGGAAAATAGCGGGTTCCCTTCGGCTTCGCCCAGGGTACGGAACGTTAATCTTGGGCTTTCGCCATGCATTGCGGCGACCCGTTCCAAGGTTTTGCCTGTTGATGTTTAACCGATCATTCCGGCGTACCCTAAAGGGCATAAATACCCTAAAGGGCATAAATACCCAAAGGGCATAAAGGGGTTCCCAGCATCCAGTTTACAAGGATGTACCGAGGTTTAGACCAGTTTTAGCTTAACCACTACCGAATCTTTAACTGTGCGAATGAATTCGCACCTACAGTGGGTATCATGTTTGCCGCCAATGAACAGGATGCGCTGCTAAAAATCGTGTCAATCCTGTTCATCCTGTCTAAATATAAACCCACTTAACCCGTCCATGCCCCGTAGGTGCGAATTAATTCGCAGCTGATCTTCTGTTAGAATAATAGCTTTAGCCGTGTGCTTATCCCAAATCGTGGGTTACGGCAGCAAATGGCCGATCACTAAATTTAGCGCAATCATGACCAACCTCAGCCAGCCCATTAATAAGGATATTTTTTCCGCTTTTTTTAAGCGCTTTCTTCCCAATGAACAGGCGTTTTCGCTCGTGCTTTTTTTGGTGGTTTGCTTTTTGTTGATTTACGGCTTGGGCGGGCTGCTGATGCCGGTTTTTGTCTCGGTGGTGCTGGCTTATTTGCTGGAGGGTTTGGTGGTCAACTTGGAGCGTTTGCGCATTCCCCGCACCTTGGCGGTGTTGGTGGTGTTTACGGTGTTTTTGGTCTGCTTAAGTTTTGTTTTGCTGTATTTGTTGCCGATTATTTACGAGCAGTCGATTGAATTGGTGCTGAATGTGCCTAACATTTTTAACCGTGCGCAAAAAAGCATTTTGCGTTTGCCGCAACTTTACCCTAAGTTGATTACTGAGCAAAAAATTTATCAGCTGATGACCGCCGCGCAACTGGAGTTGCTGACCTATGGGCAACGTTTTTTGTCGGTTTCCGCCGCTTCGGTGGTGGGTTTGGCGAGTGCCATGATTTATTTGTTTTTGGTGCCGATGATGGTGTTTTTTTTCTTAAAGGATAAAAGCGTGTTTCTGGCATGGGGGCTGCGCTTTATGCCTAAGGAGCGCAATCTGACGGTGCGTGTGTGGCAAGAGGTGGACATACAGATTGGCAATTATGTGCGCGGCAAAATTTCTGAAATGCTTATCTTATGGTTGGCGAGTTTGATCACGTTTGCCGCTTTGGGCTTGAATTATGCGATGCTGCTGTCGGTGTTGATGGGCATTTCGGTTATTATCCCTTATATCGGCAGCACGTTGGTGACTTTTCCGGTGCTGATTGTGGCTTATTTACAGTGGGGTTTTGAAGGTGACGACTTCACTTATTTGCTGATTGCTTATTTGGTGGTGCAGGCGTTGGATGCCGTGTTCCTGATCCCCTTTTTGTTCTCCGAAGCGGTCAATTTGCACCCTGTTGCCATTATTATCGCCATTTTGTTTTTTGGTGGCTTATGGGGTTTTTGGGGAGTTTTTTTTGCCATTCCCCTGGCAACGGTGGTCAAGGCGGTGTTGACGGCTTGGCCGGAAACGGGCAAGCCGTCAACCTACCCCCTGCCCTAGCCTGCTGGCTGTAGGTTAGATACATTAGGACATTGGCTGCCCCTTAGGCTGATGATGGGCCAGTTTGCCTGTTCGGCGTAGTGCCTAAGTTTGTCATCTGGATCAACCGCCACCGGATAATCGACACATTTCAGCAATGGCAAGTCATTGTGGGAGTCGCTGTAAAAACAACTGCCTTGCAGGGATTCCCCTGACTGTTGCAGCCAATCTTGCAGTTGTGTGACTTTGCCTTCCTGAAAACAAGGCACGCCCACATAGCACCCAGTGTAACGGCCTGCGATAAATTCGGGGGTGGTTGCCAGTAATGTGTCGATGCCATAGTGCTTGACGATGGGTTCGGTGACAAAGCGGTTGGTTGCGGTGATGACCATTAGGGTGTCGCCACGGGCTTTATGCTGGTCTATCAGTTGTTGCGCCGGTTGCAGCAAAATGGGTGTGATGATTTCACTGACAAATTGCTCGCGCCATTGCAGTAAGGTTGCTGTCGGGTGTGCCGCCAAAGGACGCAAGGAAAAGCTTAAAAATTCGGTGATGTCCAGGCAGCCCTGTTTATATTGTTGGTAAAATTTGGCATTGGCCGCCTCGTATTCATTTTTGTCCACCACGCCTTGGTCAACCAGAAATTGCCCCCATAAATAATCGCTGTCATCGGCAATTAAGGTGTTGTCCAAATCAAAAATAGCTAAACTCATGGTTGTCCTGTCATAACCAATTAAAAAGGCCTGCCCTATGGCATCTGGTTCATTTTTATGGAACAATGTGAGAAATAACAAATCGCCCCGATCACTGCTAAGTTTACCATAACGGGCCGTAGGATGCGGGGCAGGAAAAACGACAGGTTTTAACATGATAGACTCTAAAGGATACCGGCCTAATGTCGGGATCATCCTTTGCAATGACGAGGGTCGCGTGTTCTGGGCAAAACGGATGGGCGTCAATGCCTGGCAATTTCCGCAAGGCGGCATTAATGACGATGAAGACCCTGAAACAGCGATGTATCGAGAATTGTGGGAAGAAACCGGACTACAGCAACAACATGTGCAGATATTGGGGCGCACCCGCTATTGGCTAAGATACCAACTGCCTGAACGTTATATACGCAAAAATTCGCTGCCAGTGTGCATTGGACAAAAGCAAATTTGGTTTTTGTTACGCATGTTGACGGTGGACACGCATGTCCATTTTGACCATTGTGCCAAACCTGAATTTGACAGCTGGCGTTGGGTGGACTATTGGGAGCCGTTAAATGACGTGGTGTATTTTAAACGCAAGGTTTACCAAAAGGCTATGCGTGAATTGGGTGTGGTGTTGCCTGACAATGGCATTCCGGTGAATTTGGCCGGCTATTTGAAGCAAGACAAGAAATTGCCCGCCGCCAAGATTAATGGCCATAAACGGCGCGATAAAATCCCGTTGGCAACTTGCCAGGCAGGCGGTTGACTTCCGTTTGCAGGGTGCCGTCCGCATACAGCCTTAATAGCCGATAGCCAGGCATGGTGTGGTCTAAGGCAAACATTTGGCTATCGGGCTTAAACTGGAAGCAGGTTGATGGTGTCCCTAATAGCTGGATGCCCCATTGCTGCACATCGGCGCGCTGATGGATATGTCCGCAGGTAATGGCCCGAACTTGCGGGTGGCGGCTGACAATGGCCTGTAAGTCGTGGCTGTTGTTGATGATCATGGTATCCAGCCAGGCACTGTGTGTTTTAAAACAAGGATGATGCACGGCTATCAGCGCGTAATGGTCGGGGTGTGCTTGTAAACAGCTTTCTAAAAACTGCAATTCTTCCGGGTCTAATGTGCCACGATCTTCGCCGGGAATTTGGCTGTTCAGGCATATCAGCTGCCATTTTTCAAACAGCCGATGCTTATGGCAATCCACCCATTCGGTCGCAAAAACTTGCTGCATGTAAGGCAGATGGTCGTGGTTGCCGGGTAGGCAGACGGCAGGCACATGGTAGGCTTGCAGTGCTTCCAAAATAAACTGGTAGCCTTGTAGGCTGCCGTATTGGGTCAGGTCGCCGGTCAATAACAGCAAATCCACTGCGTCAAGCTCGGCAAACGCTTGCCTTAACACCGCTTGAAAATAATAGGCGGTGTTCATGCCTTGTAGGTTTTGCTCAGGGCGCTCCAAGATGTGCAAATCAGAAATTTGCAATATGGACAAGTAGCTAGGTATTTTTGTCATGATGCCGGCTTAAGTCAATGTCCTTAACTAATAATTTGGAATTACGTTCAGGATTATAAAGCGTTTTTAGTGCTTCGGGCAAAGCGTCCAGTGCGCTGGGCGCAAAACCGCGTTCTATAAACCATTGCACGGTGCGGGTGGACAATACCAGCAGCCGCTGCAGCTCCATTTGCCAGGCTTTGCGGTAAGCAAAGTTGAGCATCCGCTCACCACGGGCGCTGCCACGGTAGTTTGGGTGCACTGCCAGACAAGCGATAACGCCGACACGGCATTGCCGGTTGGCGTGTAATGCCATGCAGGCAATAATTAAGCCGTCACGTTCCAAAACAATGTAGTCGGCAATTTCTGTTTCTATTTTCTCACGTGCCCGTTTTGCCAAAATGCCTTGTTGCTCCAATGGCCTGATCAATTCAAGAATGCCGCCGATGTCGTTTAAGGCCGCCGCCCTGAGTTCTTCAAACGGCGTTGAACTGACCAGCGTGCCGACACCATCGCGGGTGAACAGTTCCAGCAGCAACGCCCCGCTCTGCTTGCGACACACCAAATGAGTGCGCAATACACCAGCCTGGCAGGCTTGGATAGCTGCCAACAGGGGCAATCGGCTAGTATCTGGAATGCTGTTGTTGTGTTGCAGCAAGAAGCTATGGGCTTCTTCTGCGGTCATTTGGGCAACGGTTTCGCCGGTTTCTGGACTGATGCATTGGCTTTCGGTCAGAAATATCAGCTTTTCGGCTTTTAGGGCGATTGCCACAGCGGTGGCCACTTGCTCTGCTGATAAGTTGAACACTTCACCGCTAGGCGAGTAGCCGACCGGTGACATGAGCACGACGCTGTTTTGGTCTAATAGTTGATGGATGGCGGTGCTGTCGATGCGGCGCACTTCGCCGGTGTGGACATAATCGACACCGTCAATAACGCCTAAAGGCTTGGCCATGACAAAATTGCCCGAAGCGACTTTAATCTTCGCCCCCGCCATTGGCGAGTTGGCCAGACCCATGGACAACAAGGCTTCTATTTCCACCCGCACCAGTCCAGCGGCTTCTTTGACGCATTGCAGCGCGGTGTCATCAGTGACCCGCAAATGGTGGTGATAGTTGGGTTCAACACCCAATTTGACTAACCTTAAATCAATCTGGGGACGGATGCCGTGCACCAGCACCAACCTGACCCCTAAACTGTCCAACAAGGCGAAATCATGGACATGATGGTAAAAATCTTCTGCCAACACCGCCTCGCCGCCAAAACAAACCACAAAGGTTTTGTTGCGGTGCGCGTGGATATAGGGGGAGGAAGACCTAAACCAATTAATGAATTCGTTTTGAAAAATCATGGTGGTGGGTTTTGTCTGAAGCCCTGCTGTTGATTGCCGGGCCACCACTGGGGGGTATTTTGGCAATAACTAACTGATGTTACGAAGCCTGTTGATCGCGGGCATGGCCTGTTCCTACAGCACTTGCCTTTGTGCAACATCAGCCACTGGGCAGAAGCATAACATAGTGGGGATACCAATGGCTATGGCAGGCTCAA
>CAIYOW010000156.1 GCA_903927955.1 uncultured Methylococcaceae bacterium
ACTATGCCGCCACTGCCGGGAAGTCCGGTGGCGAGTTTTTTACCCCGCAGCATGTCTCCCGGCTGATTGCCCAGCTCGCCATGCACAAGCAAACCAGCGTCAACAAGATCTACGACCCGGCCTGCGGCTCCGGCTCGCTGCTGCTGCAAGCCAAAAAGCACTTTGATGCCCACATCATCGAAGGCGGTTTTTACGGCCAGGAACTCAACCACACCACCTACAACCTGGCGCGGATGAACATGTTTTTGCACAACATCAACTACGACAAGTTCAACATCCAGCTGGGCGATACCCTGATCGCCCCGCATTTTGGTGATGACAAACCCTTCGACGCCATTGTCTCCAACCCGCCGTATTCGGTGAAATGGAAAGGCTCAGACGACCCTACCCTGATTAACGATGAGCGCTTTGCCCCGGCTGGCGTATTAGCCCCCAAATCTAAAGCCGACTTTGCCTTTGTGCTGCATGCGCTCAGTTACCTTTCCAGCAAAGGCCGCGCCGCCATTGTCTGCTTCCCCGGTATTTTTTACCGTGGCGGTGCCGAGCAGAAAATCCGTCACTATTTGGTGGATAACAATTATGTGGAAACCGTTATCTCACTCGCGCCCAACCTGTTTTTTGGCACCACCATTGCCGTGAATATTTTGGTGCTGTCCAAACACAAGACCGACACCACTACTCAGTTTATTGATGCCAGTGGGCTGTTTAAAAAAGAAACCAATAACAACACTCTGACCGATGCCCACATCGAACAGATCATGCAAGCGTTCGATAGCAAAGCGGATGTGGAACACTTTGCCAAATCGGTGAGCTTTGATGCCATCACCGCCAACGACTACAACCTGTCGGTGAGCAGCTATGTCGAAGCCAAGGACAACCGCGAAGTGGTGGATATTATGAAGCTTAATGCCGAACTGAAAACTACGGTCGCCAAAATCAACCAGCTGCGGACTGATATTGATGCCATTGTGGCGAAGATTGAGGGGGCGGGGGACGGTGCATGAGTTTAGAAAATAAATTAAACATCACCGATCAAGTTGCACTGGCAAAAGCCGAAGAAAAAATCAGTAAACAAAAAGCCAGGCAGCTTTTTGACTCTGGCGATATTGCCAAAGTGGAAGTTGGCACATTCGCCGGACTTGCTTTTATTCATGCTTATTTGTTTGAAGATATTTATGACTTTGCAGGTAAAATTCGCACGGTGAATATTGCCAAAGGTAATTTCCGTTTCGCGCCGCTGATGTATCTACAGCCATCACTGGCACATATCGACACTATGCCGCAAAGCACCGTTGACGAAATCATCGAAAAATATGTAGAGATGAACATTGCCCACCCTTTTCGCGAAGGCAACGGGCGTGCTACCCGACTCTGGCTTGATCTTATGCTGAAAACAGAAACCCAACAGGTGGTGAATTGGAATCTAGTCGATAAGGAAGACTATCTTTCTGCCATGCAGCGCAGCGTGGTGAAAGACATTGAGATTAAAGTCTTGCTCAAACAAGCACTCACGGATCAAATTAATGACCGTGCGCTGTTTATGAAGGGTATTGATGTGAGCTATTACTATGAAGGCTATAGCGAATTTAAAACCGAGGAGCTGTAGTTGTGAGTGATTTGAGCTTTATGGAAAAGCTGCTAGATGGGGTTGCGGTGGAGTGGAAGACGTTGGGGGAGGTTGGTCAGTTAATCCGTGGAAATGGTTTGCAAAAAAAGGACTTTACCGAAACTGGTGTACCCGCTATTCACTACGGACAGATTTATACTTATTACAGTTTATCTACGACAGAAACTAAATCTTTCGTTTCGCCTGAGTTGGCTAAAAAATTAAGAAAAGTTGATAAAGGTGATGTTGTAATTACAAATACTAGTGAAAATATAGAGGATGTTGGGAAGGCTTTGGTTTATCTAGGTGAGCGGCAAGCTGTTACTGGAGGGCATGCAACGATTTTTAAGCCAAGCGAAATTATTCTGGGTAAATATTTTGCTTATTTCACACAAACAACCACATTTACAAATGAAAAAAGAAAATATGCAAAAGGAACTAAGGTTATTGATGTGTCAGCAACTGATATGGCCAAAATACAAATCCCCCTCCCCCCCTAAATATCCAAACTGAAATCGTCCGCATTCTGGACGCATTTACTGCGCTGACCGCCGAGCTGACCGCCGAGCTTAGCATGCGGAAAAAACAATACAACTACTATCGCGACCAATTGTTAAGCTTTGAAGAAGGCGAAGTTGAATGGAAGGCATTAGGGGAATTGTGCGATTATGTGGATTATAGGGGTAAAACGCCGAAAAAAACTACAGATGGCGTATTCTTGGTCACAGCGAAAAACATTAGAATGGGTTATATCGATTATAAAACATCACAAGAATTTATTTCGTTAGATGACTATGATTTAGTTATGCGTCGTGGTTTACCAAAAATAGGTGACGTACTGATAACTACAGAAGCTCCATGTGGTTTTGTTGCTCAAGTAGACCGTGAAGATATTGCTCTGGCACAAAGAGTTATAAAATATAGAAGTAAAAGCAAATTTTTTCTTAACTCGTTTTTAAAACATTATTTGAAAGGGTGTCAGTTTCAGGATAAATTGCAAAATGCAGCGACCGGCTCAACAGTTAAAGGCATAAAAGGTAGTAAACTACACAAATTAACTATCCCCATCCCACCCCACGCCGAACAAGCCCGCATAGTTGCCATCCTGGACAAATTCGATACCCTCACTCACTCCATCACCGAAGGCTTGCCGAGAGAAATTGCCTTGCGCCAGCAGCAATACGCGTATTACCGCGATTTACTATTCAGCTTTCCTAAGCCAGCACCCGCAGCCCCTTGAACCAGCGGCAAAAAACATGGATAAAATCAGCCAAATAAAACAGCTCGTCAGCGAAATCAATCGCTTGCACCTGGAGTTCTCAAATGATTATTTTGAGACTGGGAAAATCGACAAAATCAACCTATCCAGAACCATCAAGCATGTGCCTGCGCCCCATATCTACAGGTATCGCCTGACCTTGCACGAAAGCGTTAATGATTACCTGATGACGGCGACTATCGATATCAAATATTTTTACCGGGTCAAAACCCGTGAAAGTATTGATGACAAGATTGGGCGTTTCGCAATCCGTGAAGACCACTATCCGGTCAACAACTGGCTCAATGATATTTTTGGTGTCCGCATTATTCTGGGTGCTGATGAAATAAAATCCGTTATGGATTTGCTCGATGACTGGCAAGAAGAATTGGAGCTGAAAAACTGGTATTTAAGCGATAAAGAAGGTTATCGCGGCTTGCATATTTACTTCAAAAACAAGAATAACTTCTACTTCCCGTGGGAACTGCAAATCTGGGATGCAGAAGACCTGCAAAGCAACATTAAAAATCACGAAAAATTCAAGCGAAACTTTATATAGCCACCCGACTTTCTACAGATTTGAGAATACCAATTTACTCATCTCAGCATCAGTGGTACATTATCCGGTACATTAAATGAGGACAAAACTATGATCACCATTACCGCCACTGAAGCAAGAAAAACCTTCTTTGAGTTGATTAAACAGGCCAGCCAGTGCCACGAAATTATCGGGATTCAGCATAAGTCCGGCAATGCCGTTATGATGTCGGCCGATGACTACGAAAGCTTACAGGAAACGCTACATCTTCTGTATCAGACTGATTTTAAGCAGAAGTTTGATGAATCCGTTCAGCAAGCGGATGCGGGTGATGTCGCAAGTTTTGAGGAGGTGTTCGGAGAGCCTTTGTGAGTTGTGAACGCTATCAGATTGCGTTCACGCGGCAAGCGCAAAAGGACATTGCCAAGCTGACACCCAAGCTAAAAACCAAACTAAAAGATATTTTGCGCAATAAGATTGCTATTGTCCCACAGGCTGGCAAACCACTCGTTGGTGATTTGACTGGCTACTACTCAGTGCGTTTAAGCTTTCAAGACCGTATTGTCTATCGTATTGAACAGGAACGCTGTGTGGTATTAATTGTTAGGGCAAAATCACACTATGGCGAGTGAGTTTAGTTTGAAACTTATCGAGCCGATGAAAAACTCTCGCCACTGGTGAGAGAATTGCCTCCCAACATTAGCAATCAAACCAATGAAAGCATATAAAACCATTGCCGAATCAAATAACTTCATCGTTCTGGATAAATACACCAAGCATTTGCAAGTCAATGAAACCTACCAAAGTGAATATGATTTGGAGCGTGAGTTTATCACCGACTTGGAAAACCAAGGTTATCACTATCGGCGCGATGTAAATAGCCACGAAACCATGCTGGCTAATGTGCGTGTACAGTTACAAGCGCTAAATAATGTGCAGTTTTTAGAGGGCGAATGGCGGCGTTTTGTTGAGGGCTATTTAGATAAGCCCAGCGATAGCATCGTCGATAAAACCCGCAAGATTCATGATGACTATATCCATGATTTTGTGTTTGATGATGGGCATATCCAAAATATTGTCCTATTGGATAAGCAGCATATTGCCCGCAATAAAGTGCAGGTGATTAGGCAGTTTGAACAAAGAGGCACACAGGCCAACCGTTACGATGTGACCGTGTTGGTGAATGGTTTGCCCTTGGTGCAAGTCGAGCTGAAAAAGCGCGGCGTGGCGATTCGCGAAGCTTTTAATCAGGTGCACCGTTACAGCAAAGAGAGCTTTAACAGCGAAAACTCGCTGTATAAGTATTTGCAGCTGTTTGTGATCTCCAACGGCACCGATAGCCGTTATTTTGCCAACACCACCCAGCGCAACAAAAACAGTTTTGATTTCACCATGAACTGGGCGAAATCCGATAATGGTCTGATTAAAGACCTGAAAGACTTTACCGATACCTTCTTCCAGAAAAGCACCCTGCTCAATGTGCTGCTGCATTATTCGGTGTTTGATGTGAGTGATACGTTGCTGGTGATGCGCCCCTATCAAATTGCCGCTACCGAGCGGATTCTGTGGAAAATCAATAGTGCTTATACAGCCAAAAACTGGAGTAATACCGAAAGCGGCGGTTATATCTGGCACACCACGGGGTCTGGCAAAACGTTAACCAGTTTTAAAGCGGCGCGTTTGGCGACGGAACTGGACTTTATCGATAAGGTGTTTTTCGTGGTGGATAGGAAAGACCTCGATTACCAGACCATGAAGGAATACCAGCGCTTTTCGCCGGATAGCGTCAATGGCTCGGACAGCACCGCCGGGCTGAAACGCAACCTAGATAAGGACGACAACAAAATCATTGTCACCACTATCCAGAAGCTTAATAACCTGATGAGAAGTGAAAACGACTTGTCTATCTACAGCAAGCAAGTGGTGTTTATTTTTGACGAGTGCCACCGCAGCCAGTTTGGCGAAGCGCAGAAAAATCTGAACAAGAAGTTTAAAAAATTTTATCAATTTGGCTTTACCGGTACGCCGATCTTCCCGCAAAACGCCTTGGGTGCCGACACCACGGCCAGCGTGTTTGGCCGCGAGCTGCATTCTTATGTCATCACTGACGCTATCCGCGATGAAAAGGTGTTGAAGTTCAAGGTGGACTACAACGATGTACGCCCACAATTCAAAGCCATCGAAAGCGAGATGGATGAGAAAAAACTCAGCGCCGCAGAAAACAAGCAAGCCTTGTTGCACCCCGAGCGTATTCGGGAAATTGCACAGTACATCTTGAATAACTTCCGGCAAAAAACCCATCGGCTGCACCCTGGCGCAAAAGGCTTTAATGCCCTATTTGCCGTGAGTAGTGTGGATGCCGCCAAACTCTATTACGAGTCGTTCAAGGATTTGCAAAAAAGCATCGACAAGCCTCTGAAAGTGGCGACCATCTTCTCTTTTGCGGCCAATGAAGAACAGGATGCCATAGGCGAGATTCTGGATGAAAGCTTTGATGTTTCAGCCATGAACAGCAGTGCCAAAGAGTTTTTAAGCGCGGCCATTGCCGACTATAACGCGCTGTTTAAAAGCAATTTTGGTGTGGATGGTAATGGATTTCAAAACTATTACCGCGACCTTGCCAGGCAGGTAAAAGCTAAGGAAATTGACTTACTGATTGTGGTGGGCATGTTCCTGACCGGCTTTGATGCCCCCACGCTGAATACCTTGTTTGTTGATAAAAACTTGCGCTACCACGGTTTGATACAGGCCTATTCGCGCACCAACCGTATTTATGACGCCACCAAAACCTTTGGCAATATCGTCACCTTCCGCGATTTGGAGCAGGCGACCATCGACGCCATCACCTTGTTTGGCAACAACAACACCAAGAACGTGGTGCTGGAGAAGAGCTACAAGGAATACATGGAAGGCTTTACCGATGTGGTTACCGGCGAAGCGCGGCGCGGCTTTGTGGAAGTTGTGAAGGAGTTGGAACAGCGCTTTCCTGACCCTGCGGCCATTGAAAAAGAGTCCGACAAAAAGGCCTTTGCGAAACTGTTTGGCGAATATTTGCGTGTTGAGAACGTACTGCAAAACTACGATGAATTTGTCAGCCTGAAAGCCCTGCAAAGTGTTGATATTAGCAACCCGGAAGCGGTTGAGGCATTTAAGGCCAAGCATTATTTAAACGATGATGACTTGGCAGCGCTGCAAGCCATCAAAATACCCGCCGAGCGGAAAATTCAGGATTATCGATCCACTTATAACGATATACGCGACTGGCTAAGCCGTGAAAAATCTGCCGCTGAAAAAGAAAAATCCACCATTGATTGGGATGACGTGGTCTTTGAAGTGGATCTGCTAAAGTCACAAGAGATCAATCTAGACTACATTCTGGAACTGATTTTTGAAAATAATAAGAAAGTTAAAGATAAAGCGGCACTGGTTGAAGATGTGCGTCGAGTGATTCGTTCCAGCCTGGGCAACCGCGCCAAAGAGCGCTTGCTGGTTGATTTTATAAACCAAACCGAATTAGACCAGATTGGCGATAAAGCCAGTGTTATTGAAGCGTTTTTCACCTTTGCGCAAGCGGAACAGCGGCGTGAGGCGCAAGAGCTTATTAGTGCCGAGAGCCTGGATGCCGAGGCCGCGCGGCGTTATATCACCACCTCCCTCAAACGGGAGTTTGCCAGCGATAATGGCACTGGGCTCAATAGCATTCTGCCTAAAATGAGTCCGTTAAACCCACAGTACCTGACAAAAAAGCAGAGTGTCTTCCAAAAAATAGCCGCTTTTGTGGAGAAGTTTAAAGGTATCGGCGGACAAGTTTGATCCTGGCTTTATCAAGGTATGTTGGTGCGGCGAAGCAGGAAGATATGCAGGCTTATTGCAAGGCTCGGCAGCTTCTACCCGATATGCCTATTAGTTGTCTTTTTGGGCATGCTAATGGTGCCGGAGATAGGAATCGAACCTACGGCCTTCGCGTTACGAGTGCGCTGCTCTACCGACTGAGCTACACCGGCAAGTAAGGTAATCTGAATTTTTTTAAGGTCATTGGCCTGGCAGGCAAGGGCGAGCCGCAAAACGTACCCAATGCAGGCTATAATACCGCACCTTAAAGCCCACGGAAACTGGTTGCCATTATGACTCATTCATTTTTAAACATCTCTACATTTCAAAGCCGTTTGCAACAAGGCATGGCGCAGGTCAAGGCTTCGCCGCGTTACCAAGCGCTAATGGCTTTGCCTTTATTACAGCGCGGCTTGGTGTTGGCGGGGCTATTTTTGGCATCGCAGGCACTGGTTTTTGGGCTGTTGTACCTTATTTTTGGGCCACGGGTTGTGGTCGGTTTTCTGGCCAGCATTCTGGCGGGCTTGGCAACCGGTGTCGGGGCTTTACCGGCCCTGTTTTTTAAGGATATTTCGCGTAATTTATTTAACGCTTTATTGGGTGCGGCGGCCGGTGTGATGCTGGCTGCCACGGCATTTTCGTTGCTGGTGCCGGGTATGGTGTATGGCAATACCGTGTGGCCGGGGCATGGCATTTATATTGTTGCGGCGGGGATGTTGGCAGGGGCGTTATTCTTGCATTTTGCCGACCGGATGTTGCCACATGTGCATTTTGATGCGGTGGCGGATCAGCAGCTTAGCTCTCTGAATAAAATAGGCTTGTTTATCCTTGCCATCACCATCCACAATTTTCCTGAAGGTATGTCGGTGGGGGTTAGTTTTGGTTCTGGGGATATGGGTAGTGGTTTGGTGTTGGCGATTGCCATTGCTTTGCAAAATATCCCCGAGGGCTTGGCGGTGGCTTTGCCGTTGGTGGGTTTGGGCGTAAACAGATGGCGGGCGGTGGGCATTGCCACCCTGACTGGATTGGTTGAGCCGGTGGGCGGTTTGGTGGGCATTACTATGGTGACGGTTTTCCAGCCGGTGTTGCCGCTGGCTATGGGCTTTGCCGCCGGGGCGATGCTGTTTGTCATCAGTGAGGAGATTATCCCTGAGACCCACGCCAATGGGCGTTCGCGTTACGCCACTTTTGCGTTGATGGCGGGATTTGTGCTTATGATGGTGTTGGATAATATGTTGGGGTGATTTTGGCTGGCGTGGGCTTTGACTACGCTCAGCCAACGGCACGGCTAATAGCTTAGCCCTTCCCTGACGGCAATACGGGTGGCATTGCGGGCCGGTAGATAAGTGGCTATCAGTGCCAGCAGGATCACCAGGACAAACCATAAGCCGACGGCAAGCCAAGAAAAAGCAAAATCCAGTTGTATATTGAGGGTTATGAGACCCAGTTGTTTAGCTAAGGGTTCGGCAAGCAGGTAAGCCAGCGGCACGCTGAGCATCCAAGCCAGCAGGGCATGGCACAGCCCTTCGAGCATGAACAGTTTGAAAATGGCGGAGGAACGGGCACCAATGGCCCGCAATACGCAAATCTCGCGGGTGCGCTGCAATACGCTCAGAGCCATAGTGCCTGATAGCCCAATGCCACCCACGGTGGCGATCATGATGGCTAGTCCGAGCAACATGCCGGTCATGGGGCTGAATTGGTGTTGGGCAAATTGCCGCTGTTCCAGTTTGGCTAGGGTGGTGTAGTAATCCAATTTAATGTGTTGTTGCTGGAAAGCACTGGTTAAGGCTTCTTTATAGGCTTTTTCTTGTTCTAGCGTGGTGATGTCGGCAGACAGTAAGGCAAAGGCATGACGGTTTGGGGTTGGGCTGTCCTGTTGCACGGTGCTTAGGGGGGCGTATACGGCTTCTACGGCATAGCCAGCACCGGCAAAGCTACGGTATAAGCCTATCACTTGCCAGTTGCTGGCGGGGTGCTGCAGCCGTTTAACGCTTAGGCTGTCACCGACTTTTAGGCCATTCAGTTCGGCGGTGGCGGCATTCAGCACCAGATGGTTTTGCTGGTTATCGCTGCGCTCAAACCAGCGGCCTTCGGTTATCATCGGCTGATACAGGGTAGTGTCGGTGGGTAGGGTTATCATTTGTATGCCCAAACTGCCGGACTGTTTTATCAGTTGCCCGTTCTGGAACAATTCGGCGGGCGTACGTCCCCAAAATTCTATGGCGGTGGTGGCTGGCAAACCTTGGGCAATAGCGGTGACGGTAGCGGCGGCTTGGTCTTGGCTAAAGCCTAGGCGCACTGCATAGCGGCTACGCGCCAGTTCATGGTCTAGGGTCAAATTGACCGAGGCTATCAGGCTCATGATCACAATAAACAAGACACCCGCAATGATCAGTACGCTTTGCGTCCAGAACAGCCGGGCTTTGCGGCGCATCAGGTTACCTAAGGCCACTGCGTAAAGGGTGGGCAGATGGCTGGCGATGGCCCGCTCCAGCCAGCGGTCGAAGGCTTGGCTGGCAAAATCGGCCCCTAGCCCGTAACTGGCCAGTGCCTGCCGCACCGGCATGGCGGCGCCTTTCCAGATAGGCCACAGTGCCGCCAGTAACGGGGCCGATAAGCCGCCGATAACCAACACCAGTAAGGTGTGGGGTGAATAAGCAAAGTCCGGTAGCTCGATGTTGAACAAATCCAGCAACCAACTGCTGCTGTAAAAAGCCCCTAGGCAACTGAGCGGTATGCCTATCAATAAGGCCACTAACGACAAAATCAGCACTTCAGTGAGGTAAATTTTGGCAATTGTCCAACGGCTTGCCCCCAACGCTTTCATAATGCCAATCTGCTCGGTTTGCTGGGTGATCAGTGCGGCAAGGGTATTGAGTATCAGCACCGCGCTTAATGCCAAAGAGGCCCAAGCCATCACCCGCAACACTATGTTGATACCAGAAAAAATAGGCCAGCCCCAATGCCGGTCAGGGTCTTGCAGCAAGGTGACATTAGTGGCTATGCCTTTGGCGGCCATTTTGGCGCGGATTGCTTCAGCAATTTGCCGGGCCTTATCGGCACTGTAGGGTGGCTTGATTTGTACCAGCATTTGCCGGAAGGTATGTGCGGGGATGCCGAACAGGGGAGCCAATTCTGGGGCTATAAAAAAATACAGCTGTCCGCCAAATGTCGGCGGCTTAACAAAAGGGTGGCGGATAATGCCTTGTAGGCTAAGCTGTTGCCCGCCGTCGGCGGTGGCAAATTCGATGCTGTCGCCGAGTTTTAGGCCAGCAAACTGGGCGGTCAGGCGTTCGGCGGCAATAGCTTGTCCGGTCGGGTAGTTGCCTGAGCGTAAGCTCATCATGTCGTAGTGTTGCTGTTGGTAATCGGGCCGGAACAGTACCGTGCCCGTTTGCCATTGGCTTGCGCCCGGGGTTTTGTAGGAAACGGCAAATTGCGTCAGCACATCAACTCCGGCGACATCGGCCATACGTTTAATGCCTTCCGCTAAGTCGACATCGGCATCTTGCCGGAATATCAGGCTGATATGCGAGGGCTGTGACTGTTTGTGGGCGTTGTCCAGGTAGGCTTGCTGCAAGTCCATCATGCCCAGCAAAGTGCCAATGACAAAAAAGCCAATGGTCAGGCTCTTGATGGACAGTGCCGTGCGGGCTTTGTGGGCCAGTAAGTCGGCGCGGACTTTTTGCCAAAGGCTCGATTGCATTAGCATGGTGTCAACCTGCCCTATTGAGGTACTGGTCTTCGTGGATGCGTCCTGCGTACAGGGCGATGCGACGCGAGGCGGCTTGTGCCAAACTTTCGTTGTGGGTGACCATAATCAGGGTTTTGCCTTGCTGCTGTAAGTTGGCGAACAACTCAAACACGGCATCGGCAGTGGCGGCATCCAGATTGCCGGTGGGTTCGTCGGCAACAATCAAGGCCGGGTCGTTGGCGAGGGCGCGGGCAATGGCGGCACGTTGTTGCTGCCCGCCGGACACTTGTCCCGGCAATTGCTGCGCCTGATCGTGCAACCCGACCAGATTAAGCAGATAACGCGCCCGCTCTAAGCGTTGCCGCTTATTGAGCGTAGCGGCAAAATCCATTGGCAACAGGATATTTTGCAGGATATTCAGTGATGGCAACAATTGGAAGAACTGGAATACTATGCCTACATGCTTGCCGCGCCAAGCCGATAATTGTTCTTCGTTAAGGCGCTGCAAGTGGCTGCCATTGACCTGCACATCGCCTTGGCAAGGCCGGTCTATGCCGGTCAGCAAATTTAGCAGGGTGGATTTGCCATTGCCCGATGGCCCGACAATGGCCACGAATTCGCCGCGCGTGATCGTTAAAGAAATGTCGTGCAGCACCGGATTGCTGATCTGCCCAAGCTGATAAGCTTTGTAGACATGGCTGAGTTGGATGATGTTGGGCATGGCAGGCTTTTTTGCTGGGGTTATCTGGACGGGCTAGCCAATTCTACCATGCACGGGTGTTGCCTGCTGATTGCGAGGCAGCGAGCGGGCCGTGGGCTGATACTGGGGTCAGGTTTCGTTTATAATGGTCGCTCTATCAATGGGCCTACATACAATACGGCACTTAATAATTTTAACTATCCCTCTCCCTTCCAATTTCTTACTGTCCACTTACGCCAACATGCCCGAAAAAAAACACATTATTATCATTGGTGCAGGCCCCGGCGGCTTGTGCGCGGGCATGCTGTTAAGCTGCCGTGGCTTTAATGTCACTTTGTTTGACAAGAACAGCGAGGTGGGTGGGCGTAACCGTCCTATCCGGTTAGGGGATTTTGTGTTCGACACTGGCCCTACTTTTTTACTGATGAAACATGTTTTGGATGACATGTTCACGCTATGCGGGCGACGTAGTGCCGATTATATGGATTTTATCCGGCTCGACCCGATGTACCGCTTGCTGTTTTCTGACCGCGCCTTGAATGTCTATTCTGACCGTAACAAAATGCGTGCGGCGCTGGAAGAAGCGTTTCCCGAGGATGGCAGTGCGGGTTATGATGCGTATCTTAAACAGGAAGGCTCACGTTTTGCCAAACTTTACCCGTGCATGACCCGCGATTTTAGTAGCCTTAAGTCGTTTTTGTCGCTGGATGTGCTGCGCGCCGCCCCCCGCCTGGCACTTAACCATAGTGTGTTCAGCAATCTGGGCAAATATTTTAAATCTGAGAAAATGCGTTTGGTGTTTTCTTTCCAATCCAAATATTTAGGTATGTCGCCGTGGGATTGTCCGGCGTTGTTTACCATGTTGTCGTATTTGGAGCATGAATATGGCATTTATCATGTTAAAGGCGGACTCAATAAGATTGCTGCCGCCATGGCAAAAGTCATCACTGAACAAGGCGGGGTTATCCATACCAACACCACCGTGGCGTCTTTGGTTATTGAAAACAAAACTGTTAAAGGTGTCCGTTTGCAAGATGGCCGGGAAGTGAGGGCCGATGAGGTGATTATTAATGCCGATTTTGGCCATGCTATGACCCATTTGCTGAAACCCGATGAATTAAAACAATACAGCCCTGAAAAAGTGCAGAAACTTGATTATTCGTGTTCCACGTTTATGCTGTATTTGGGTCTGGACAAACAATACCAGTTGCCGCACCACACTGTTGCCTTTGCTGAAGATTACCATACCAATGTCAGCAATATTTTTACCAATAAAATCCTCAGCCAGGATTTTTCGTTTTATGTACAAAATGCCTGTGTCAGTGACGATACACTAGCACCCGCCGGACAATCAGCTTTGTATGTGTTAGTGCCTATGCCCAATAACGATAGCCAGTTGGATTGGCCTGCCCTCTGTGCCGAAAAGCGCGAACAAGTGTTGTCGATGTTGGAATCACGCTTGGGTCTAACCGACATCCGTGATCATATAGCCTGTGAAAAGATCATCACCCCACAAATGTGGGAGACTGAAGAAAATGTCTTTAAAGGTGCAACGTTCAGTTTGTCGCACAAATTTAGTCAGCTGTTGTATTGGCGGCCTCATAACCGTTTTCAGGAACTGGACCAATGCTACTTGGTGGGCGGCGGTACACACCCCGGCAGTGGTTTGCCGACCATTTATGAGTCGGCGCATATTTCTGCCAAACTGATTTGCAAAAAACATGACGTGGGTTTTGCTTTGGCGCAGTCTTAGCAGCTGACTTTATGGCCTTGCCTGGTTCGTCTGCCACACCTGCCAACACACAATACCGCATCAATTGACTAAAAGGAATGTCCGAATGGATGTCATACAGCGTATCGCCCAAGAATTGTCCATTACCCTGAAGCAGGCCCGTGCCGCCGTGCAATTGCTTGATGAAGGCGCAACCGTGCCGTTTATTGCCCGCTACCGTAAAGAAGCCACTGACGGATTGGATGATACGCAACTGCGGAATTTGGAAGATCGCTTAGGTTATTTGCGCGAGCTGAACGACCGCCGCGCCAGTATTTTGGACAGTATCAGAAGCCAAGACAAACTGACCCCTGAATTGGAACAAGCCATTAACGATGCGGACAGTAAAACCTTGCTGGAAGATTTGTACTTGCCTTATAAACCCAAACGCCGCACCAAGGCGCAAATTGCCCGCGAAGCCGGTTTGGAACCGTTAGCGGATGCCTTGCTTGCCGACCGCCGCTTAATCCCCGAGCAAGCCGCCCTGGCCTATACCGATGCCGAAAAAGGCGTGTCCGATGTGGCGGCGGCATTGGATGGCGCACGGCAAATCATTATGGAGCGCATTTCTGAAGATGCTGAATTGTTGGCACAATTGCGTGAACATATCTGGCAAAAGGGCATTGTCCACGCCTCTGTTGTGGCCGGTAAGGAGCAGGCGGCAGAAAAGTTTAAGGATTATTTTGATTACCGCGAGGCAATCAATAAAATTGCCTCGCACCGCGCCTTGGCTTTGTTCCGGGGCCGTAATGAGGATTTTTTAAACCTGCATCTGCTGCCGGGGGCTGAAGAGAATGAAGAACACGCTTTGTGCGCCGGTCGGGTGGCACATCACCTAAAAATTACCGATAGCCAACAACTCACTGAGGCATGGTTGGCGGAAACCGCCCGTTTGGCGTGGAAAATTAAACTGTTCACCCGTATTGATCTGGATTTGAAACAGCGTTTGCGCGAGGCCGCCGAACAGGAGGCCATCCGTGTGTTCTCGTGCAATTTACGCGATTTGCTGTTGGCGGCGCCCGCAGGTGCCAAAACCACTATGGGGCTGGATCCGGGTATACGCACGGGCGTTAAGATTGCCATTGTCGATAACACCGGCAAATTACTGGCGACCGATACCTTATACCCGCACCCGCCCCGTAAGCAGTGGGACGAATCGATTGAAACCCTCGCCCAGCTTATCCGGCAACACCACGTTGATCTGGTCAGTATTGGCAATGGCACCGGTTCACGCGAGACTGACCAATGGGTGGCTGACTTAATGAAACGGCATAGCGATTTGCTGTTCAAGAAAATGACTGTGTCGGAAGCGGGGGCTTCGGTGTATTCGGCCTCGGAATTGGCTGCCAAGGAATTTCCCGGGCTGGATGTGTCGCTGCGCGGTGCTGTGTCTATTGCCCGACGCTTGCAAGACCCATTGGCGGAACTGGTCAAAATCGACCCGAAAGCCATTGGGGTTGGACAGTACCAGCATGATGTCAACCAAGTGCAGTTGGCGCGGGGCTTGGACAATGTGGTTGAGGATTGCGTGAATGCGGTCGGGGTTGATGTCAATACCGCGTCGGTGGCGTTGCTTAAGCATGTGTCGGGCTTATCGGCCAGTGTCAGTGAGAACATTGTCGCGTTCCGTAATGACAATGGCCCGTTCAGCAACCGCAAACAATTAAAGAAAGTGCCGCGCTTGGGCGACAAAGCTTTTGAGCAGGCTGCCGGTTTTTTGCGCATCATGAACGGCGATAATCCGCTGGATGCTTCCGCTGTGCACCCCGAAGCTTATCCAGTAGTGGAAGCGATTATTAGCCATACCGGCAAATCTATCCGTGACCTGATTGGTCAGCCACCCTTTTTGCGCGGGCTTAATCCGGCGCAATTCACTGATGAACGCTTTGGCTTGCCAACCGTAACGGATATTTTGCAAGAGCTGGAAAAGCCCGGGCGCGACCCTAGGCCGGAATTTAAAAGCATCGCCTTTAAAGCGGGTATTGAAAAAATCACTGACCTGCAAGCCGGGATGCGGTTAGATGGTGTGGTGACCAATGTCGCCAATTTTGGTGCGTTTGTTGATATTGGTGTCCATCAAGATGGCTTGGTGCATATTTCGCATTTATCGGACAGTTTTATCAAAGACCCGCGTGAGGTGGTAAAAACCGGTGATATTGTAAAAGTAACCGTGCTGGAAGTGGATGCCGACCGTAAACGGATTGCTTTGTCGATGAAATCCGGTGCAGAAGCGGCTAAAACCGATAAGGTGGCCAGCGAAGATAAAAAAATAGCTAAGCCCCCTAAACAGCAGCCTGTGATGACCAATTCCATGGCGAATGCGTTTGCCAAGGCTCTTAACAAATAGCCGACAATTCCCGCAGTTTAAGCACCGCATACAGTGTCTGCAAATGTGGGCAAGCCACGCCCAGCCGGTGCGCTGCACGCACGGCATTGCCCAAGATGGCTTCGGTTTCCAACGGCTGGCCCCGTTCGGCATCCAATAACATACTGGTTTTATAGGGCGGCATATTATAAGTCTTGGTGACGTTGTCATCGACCACGTTGGCTGGCAATTGATGCCCGCTGGCGGCGGCAATGGTGACCACCTCTTGCATGATGTGACGTACTAAGGCTTCTTGGTTTTGCAAGATGGCCAAGGTGGGCAAGCCACCGGACAATACCGACAAGGGGTTGAAAGGCGCATTCCAGACGCATTTTTGCCAACGCGCAGCAACAATGTTGGCGGTGGCTTCGCAGTCAATGCCCGCTTGGACAAACAGCGCGGCTAGCTGGGCTGTTTTGGCACTGACAAACCCCGGCACATTGCCCAACACCAAACGCCCATAAGCCAAGTGTTCAATTTCGCCCGCTGCCACGCGGTTGCAGCAGATAAATGCCAAACCGCTGACCACTTCGTTATCAGGAAAGGCCGCTTGTAGCTCCGGCTCGATATCCACGCCGTTCTGTATAAATACAATAGCCGTTTGGGCATCGACAAAGGGGCGTATCAACGCTGCCTGATCTAATCCCGGAACAAGCTTGGTGCAGAGCAGCAGCACATCGGCCGGCTCTTGCCATTGATCACTGGCCCGCAATACTTGTGCCGGTTTGAACTGCCAATTGCCTAAGGTGCTGTTGATGGTAATGCCGTGGCGTTTGACGTGGGCATAATCGCTACGGCACAGCAGCGACACATGCGCGCCCGCCCTTGCCAGTAACGCCCCATAAAACGAACCCACCGCACCGCTGCCAATAACTAGAATTTTCATTGCCATTGTTAAAGTTTTAGGGTTTTTTTTAAAAAAGGCAGGGTCAATTTGCGTTGTGCCGCCAACGAGGCTTTGTCTAGCTTATCTAACAGTGTCCATAAGGAGGGCAAATCGCGGTCAAAATGTGCCAGCAAAAATTGCCCGACTTGCGGCGAAATCTCCAAGCCCATTTGCCCAGCCCGAAAAGTGAGCGCGGCTATCCGATCATCATCCGGTAAGGGTTTTAATTTTAGGGTCAGCCCCCAATTAAGGCGGGTATTTAAATCTGGCAGGGCGATATTAAGCTGGTCAGGCGGCAACCGGGCAGACAGCACCAGCTTATGCGCCAAGCTACGTTGCTGGTTGTAGAAGTTGAAAAAAGCCTGCTCCCAAACGGGCTGCCCTGCAATGGCATCGATGTTGTCCAGACACACCACTTCAAACCGTTCCAAGCCCGCCAATAAGGCGGGGGCGGGTAGTGGCTGCCCAAAAGCAAAATAGAACGCGGCCAAGCCTTGCTGGTGTGCTAGCTGGCAATAGGCTTGCAGCAAGTGGCTTTTGCCCAGACCAGTGCCGCCCCAAAGGAAAATTTGTGGCTCACCTTGGGTTAGGATGCTGTTTTGCAAATGGCTGACAATTTCTTGGTTAACACCGGCAAAATAATCATTAAAGGTTTGGTTGGCACGGAATTCAAACTGTACGGGGAGTTGCTCGACCATAATGCGTTAGGGGTGCTTGCCCAGATGGCGGACATAAAAATTCGCGCCAAAAAACAACATCAGGCTAAAGGTGGTTTCTAGCAAGGCATAGTTGCGTACTGCCACATCCGCATAAGCCTCTATACTGCCGTGGACAAAATAAAGCAGGCTTATATAGGCCGCCCACGCGCAAGGTTTCCGGCGTTTGTGCAGCAAACCGCGCATGGGCAATAACAGCGGCGTGACGGTGATTAGCAAGCGTAACGCCACCGGTATGTCGGTGGGCGGGGCCAGCAGGGTGGGCCACAGCATTAACAGCCCGAACAAGCCAAAAAAACCCGCCAATGCGAGGTAATAAAAATAGTCGGCTTTGATGATCATGGGTGGGCTTTAAGTCGCTGGGCTGTGATAGCCAGACGCGCACCTAAGGCGCGGCATAAATTTTTCTCGTGGACGCTTAACGCTTCGGTGTCCATTGCCAAATGGCTGGCACCGTAGGGCGTGCCGCCGGTGGTGGTTTCGCGTAGGTCGTGTTCGGTGTAAGGCAGTCCCAAAATCATCATGCCATGATGCAGCAAAGGTATCATCATGCTGAACAAGGTGCTTTCTTGCCCGCCGTGCATACTGCCGGTAGAGGTGAATAACCCGGCGGGTTTGCCTGCTAATGCCCCGGCGAACCATAGCGCGGTGGTGCTGTCCAGAAAATATTTCAGCGGTGCGGCCATATTGCCAAAGCGGGTGGGGCTGCCCATTGCCAAGCCATCGCAATTTTTAAGATCATCGAGTGTGGCGTAAATCGCGCCTTCAGCCGGAATACTGGGGGCTGTTTTTTCGCACAGTGCCGATACTTCGGGTACGGTGCGCAACACAGCTTCAGCCCCTTCGACTGATTCCACGCCACGGGCTATTTGGTTTGCCATAGCAGACGTGGCACCGTCGCGGGAGTAATAGAGTATTAAGATAGTGGTCATATTGGTTCAGGGGTTTGTTTAGAGTGGTAAGACAGATTATTCCGCCGCTTCAAGCAAGGGCAAGATTGCTTCTGGCGGGCGGCCTATGGCAGCCTTGTCACCGACTAACACGATTGGCCTTTCTATTAAAATAGGGCAAGCGACCATAGCATCCAGTAAAGCTTGCCTGGTCAGGTTCGGATCGTCAAGCTGGTGGGCGGTGTATTCGGCTTGTTTTTTACGCATTAATCCGCGCGGCTCCAGCCCCAGCTTGTGCAGGATGTCCGCTAGCGTTTGCGCGTCTGGCGGCGTTTTTAGGTAGTCGATGATGATCGGTTCTAGCCCATGCGCCCTGAGCAAGGCCAAAGTTTGGCGCGACTTGCCGCAGCGCGGGTTATGATAAATAGTGGCTTGCATGGCAGCAGTCCTAGTTAAGGTTAAGTGGCAATAGCGGTATGCCTGGCAAACGGGTAAGCACCTGATGCCATAGCGGCAAAGTGATCAGGCTTAATGCAGTAGTGACGGTAACCATCATGGCATACAGCGCACTGTCCAATTTGTAACGGTCACATAAAACAATGCCGAGCACCATGCTGGGCATGGCCAAATCCAGCACAGCGGCAGCTTGGTAGTGGTCAGGCAAGCCAAGATGCCCCACCAAAAAATAGGCGAACAGCGGCATTAGCCCCATTTTTATGACAATGACAGGCAGCACATTGGGCAGGTTGGCAAGCGTGAGCGACCGCCAACTTAGGGCCAAGCCTAAGGAAACAACATCAGGGGCACCACGCCTGCGGATAGGGTGTGTAATGATCCCGCCAGCCAGTCAGGCATTTTAACGCCATTTAGGTTTAAAGCGACGGCAAGGGCCGCCGCCCAAAAAGGCGGGGCATTAAAATAAGCCAGCCAATTTTTTTGCTGTTGCGGCGCCTCTTCGCCATAATGCCTTGCCAGAAGGCTACCCAAAGTGAACAAGGCTGGCGTGGTGGCAAACAAGTCCATTTGTATGACGACCGAATTGGCCCAAGTGCCAAAAACTTGCTGTAAAACCGGCAAGCCCAAATAGGTGACATTAGGGAAGGCGGATGCCAGCAGCATTGCCCCCATACGCGCATTTTTAAAGCGGAAAACCAGCCCTATCAGCCACATACATAATAGACTAAAGACCACCGAGGCAACACCCAAGAGCGTGTACCAGACAGATTGCAGCCCTATGTCCGCCCGCCACAACACCTCCAGCACCAAGGCCGGCAACAGCAAATAATACACCACGGTGGTCAGCACCAAACGGGTTTGCGTGGCATCCAGCCCAGCTGGCTTGAACATGCGCCAGACCGCACCACAGAGCATCAGCAAGCTCATTTGCATCAGGATTGTATGCATAAATCTCTATCGTATGGGATTAGGCTTAATTTTAACATTCACCGCGCCATCAAGTTCGGTTAATATAGCGTCCTTTGAACGTTCTTTTACGCCGATGCAGCCATCATTCCTTTCCAACAAACCTACTCCCGTCCACGAGCGTTTGATTATGGCGCTTGATGTGGCCAGCATTGCCGAAGCACAAGCACTGGTTGAAACATTGGGCGATTCCATCAGCTTTTATAAAGTGGGCATGGAGCTGTTCATGTGCGGTGATTACTTCGCCTTTATTGAATGGCTTAAGCAACGCGACAAAAAAGTGTTCGTGGACCTTAAGTTTTTTGACATTCCGGCCACGGTGGGCCGTGCCATTAAGGCGCTCAGCAGCAAGGGTGTTGACTTGGCCACCATCCATGGCAATGATGCCATAATGACTGCTGCCGTCGCCAACAAAGGTGATTTAAAAGTGTTGGCCGTCACTGCATTGACCAGTTTGGACCGAGGTGATCTTGATGACTTAGGTTTCCAATGCGATGTCCAGGCTTTGGTGTTGTCCCGCGCCAAACGCGCCTTGCAAATTGGCTGCGACGGGGTGGTTTCCTCTGGTTTGGAAGCAGCCCTGTTACGCCAAGAGCTGGATCATAAGCTATTGATCATCACCCCAGGTATCCGGCCTGTTGACAACCGCGAAGAAGACGACCAGCAGCGTGTGGTCACGGTGGCATCTGCTTTCCAAGCGGGTGCGGACTACATTGTGGTGGGACGCCCTATCCGCGATGCCGTGAACCCAAAAGCTATGGCGGAAAAAATACAACAGCAAATCCTCAGCCAATTCAGTTGTGATGCCATTCTTTAAGCCCCCCTATCCGTTAATCTGCTATGGCATTTGACCCCGAGTTTACCCACTCTTATTTGGTCGCCTTCCTGATGGGATTGTTCAGCAGTATGCATTGCATTGGCATGTGCGGCTCTATTATTGGCACGCTCACGTTGAGTCTGAGCCAAGAAATCCGTAATAATAAAGCCTTGCTGGTGCCATTTGTGTTCAATTATAACTTTGGCCGCATCACCAGTTATACTGTGGCCGGGGCGTTGGCGGGTATTATCCAAACCATTGTGACCATCCAGCTAGGCGATGTGCACGGGCATCGTTTGCTGCAAATCCTGTCTGCTGCGGTGATGGCCTGTGCCGGGCTGTATATCGCCGGATGGTTTCCGCGCTTTGCTTATATTGAAAAGCTGGGCATCCATATCTGGAAGCGGATTGAACCCTTGGGGCGCAAACTTATCCCCGTGAAAAATAGGATGCATGCCTTTTGGTTCGGGATGGTTTGGGGCTGGTTGCCTTGCGGTTTGGTTTATACTGCTTTGGCATTGTCGGCAACGGCAGGTGACATCAGCAAATCGGCCTTGACCATGTTGGCATTTGGCTTAGGCACTTTACCTGCTGTCATGGGAGTAGGTATAATGACTGGTGTTTTAACAAGGTTGTCAAAAATGCAGCGGTTTAAACAAGCCATTGGCCTGTTTATGATTGCCTTGGCGTTACTGGCCGCCCTGCCTTGGCTTAACCCCTTGGCATTCACTGATCATTTAGGCAAACACTAATAACGAGGCAACAGTGGACTACTTTACAACCATTATTGGCCAATCGCCTGCCATAGATTCGTTAATCCGTAGCGCGAAAATTGCTGCCGCCACCGATGTCACCATCCTGTTAAAAGGCGAAACAGGTACGGGCAAAGAAGTCTTGGCAAATGCTATCCAAAAGGCCAGTGCGCGCGCTGATAAAAAATTTATCACTCTAAATTGTGCCGCTTTGCCGGAGGGCTTGATCGAGTCGGAATTGTTCGGCCATAAAAAAGGTGCCTTCACCGGCGCTAGCAATAGTTCGCAAGGGCTGTTCCAAGCCGCCCATGGTGGTACCTTGTTCCTTGATGAAATCAACTCCCTGCCCTTGACCATACAAGGCAAATTATTGCGTTTCCTTGACTCGGGCGAGTGCTTGCCGGTCGGTGAAACTACCGCCATTAAAGTGGATGTGCGCATTATTGCCGCTACCAATACCGATTTAAACCAACAAATCGCCAGCGGTGAATTCAGAAGTGATTTGTACTATCGTCTTAATGTGGTGCCTATTGCACTGCCGACTTTAGCAGAACGTGCTGAAGACATTGAACAGTTGGCAAAGCATTTTTTGAAGCTGTTTGCAACCAGCCACGGCATAACGCCACCTTCATTCAGCAAAAGTGCCATTAAGGCATTAAAAGCGTACCACTGGCCCGGCAATATCCGCGAATTGCGTAACCTGTGCGAACGCTTATGTATTTTGCTGTCTGGTTCGGTCATTGAACCCAGCAATTTGCCTAGCGAAGTGCTGAGCAGTTCACCTCTCATTAAAGCCACCGGCTTTGACTTGCCAGAGCATGGCGTACAACTGGATAACCTAGAAGCCGACCTGATCAACCAAGCCTTGGCCCGCACCAAAGGCAACCGCAGCCAATCCGCCCGCCTGTTGGGCCTTAGCCGGGATACGTTGTTGTACCGGATGCAAAAACACGGGCTTAGGACGCATTAGGCGTAAGTCCGTCAGCTTCAAGTCGTGTCGTTAAAGCCCATACACAATTTGTCTGGGCGTAAGCCTTTTTGTATAATTTTACAGCCAGTTATCGTGCATTAATAACTGAAGCGGCTGAAAATGGCTTTTATAGGCCATTTTTTGGCTGTTATCCACCCAAAAACCCAAGTAAACAAAGTCACGTTGCTGTTGCAATGCTTGTTGCACTTGCCATAGCACCGCATAAGTGCCTAAGCTGTGATCGGCTAAATTGGGGTCATAAAAAGTATATACCGCTGACAAGGCATTATCCAACTGGTCAACCACAGCGACCGCCGCTAGTTTATTGGCAATGCTGAACTCAACAAACTGGGTATTGCACCAAGTGCTGCTTAAAAAACCAAGGTAATCGTCGGGCGTACAATCCGCCATGCCGCCATCGTGGTGTCGGCTGAGCTGGTAACGTAGGTAAAGATCGTAATGGGCTTGCTCATAAAGCGGCGGCTTTATGATAACCTCGGTATTGTGGTTGGTTTTTTGGCAACGTTTTTGGCTACGGTTGGGCTTAAAGTCTTTTGCCAGCAACCGGCTGGGGATGCACAACGTACAAGCTGGGCAACTGGGTCTGTAGACATCGTCGCCGCTACGCCTGAAGCCATAGCCAATCAGCCTGGAATAGAGCGCGGCGGTCATGGGAAAGGCAGGGCTAATAAAGCTGGCCTGTGCCGTATGTCCGTCGAGATAGCTGCAAGGATGGGGCTGGCTTTTAATCAGGGGTATCGATGTCATGGTTGTTGCCAAGCTAACGGGGATGCGGGCTGGCTGACTAGATGGTCAAGCAGTTTTTTAAAATCACTACGCGGAATTTCCTCGGCCCCCAAGCTAGCCAAATGCGGATTATAAACTTGGCAATCAATCAGTTGGTAATCCCACGCGATCAATTGTCCAACCAATTCAACGAAGGCAACTTTAGAAGCATCGGTGCGGGCATGGAACATTGACTCGCCAAAAAAGACCTGGCCTATTGCCAGACCGTATAAGCCACCGACCAATTCACCATGATGCCAAGCTTCTACTGAATGGGCGATGCCGCTTTGATGCAATTGGCAATAGGCGCGTTTGATGTCTTTGCTGATCCATGTGCCGGAATCGCTGGCTCGCGGCTTGGCACAAGCATCAATGACGGTGCTGAAGGCTTGGTCAAAGCTGACCGTATAAACGGCTTTGCGTAAGGTTTTACGCAGACTTTGCGAAACGTGCAGCTTGTCTGGAAAAACTACCGTGCGCGGGTTGGGTGACCACCACAAGATAGGTTCACCATGCCCATACCAAGGGAAAATGCCTTGCCGGTAGGCATTAAGCAAGCGCGGTTGGGTTAGGCAACCGCCTATGGCGAGCAAGCCGTCCGGTTCAGCCAAAGCCTTTTCCAACGCCGGAAAAGCTTGGTTGGGGTCTCTGGCGTTTAGGTAAGTCAGTGTCATAGCTAAGCGAATGGGTGCAAGCAAGCGGCTTGGCTACTGCCCGCAATACCCGCGCCCATGCAAACCAATGGCTTATCTAACCGACCAATTCATCAAGGTATTTTTCCGCATCCAGAGCAGCCATACAACCAGCCCCGGCGGAAGTGATCGCTTGCTTATAGACGGAGTCCATCACGTCGCCTGCTGCAAAAACGCCTTCAACACTGGTGGCGGTGGCATTGCCACTGATGCCGCTGTGCACCTTTATATAGCCATGCACCATATCCAATTGGCCTTCAAAAATACCTGTATTAGGGGTGTGGCCTATGGCAATAAAGACTCCGTGCAAGTCAACTGTCTGGCATGAGCCGTCCAGCAAGCTTTTGATACGCATACCGGTTACGCCCATATCGTCGCCCAGCACCTCATCAAGGGTATGGTTCCAAATAATTTCCACATTGCCGTTCTTAGCTTTTTCCAGTAGCTTGTCGGACAGGATTTTTTCCGAACGGAACTTGTCGCGGCGGTGGATAACGGTCACTTTTGAAGCGATGTTGGCAAGGTACAATGCCTCTTCCACTGCTGTATTACCTCCACCAATAACCGCTACCGGCTTATTGCGGTAGAAAAAACCGTCACAGGTGGCACAGGCTGACACGCCTTTGCCTTTATAGGCTTCTTCCGAATCCAGCCCTAAATAGCGGGCGGATGCACCTGTGGCAATAATTAAGGCATCGCAAGTATAAACACCGTCGTCGCCGGTCAACCTAAACGGACGGCTAGACAAGTCGGCAGTATGGATGTGGTCGAACACCATTTCGGTATTAAAGCGTTCCGCATGACGGCGCATCCGCTCCATCAGGTCGGGGCCTTGCAGGCCCTCAACATCGCCCGGCCAATTATCAACCTCAGTGGTGGTGGTCAGCTGCCCGCCCTGCTGCATCCCGGTGATCATCACCGGGTTTAAATTGGCACGGGCGGCATATACCGCAGCCGTGTAACCGGCAGGACCGGAACCTAAGATCAAAAGCCTACAATGCTTAGTTTCGCTCATTACAACACCTCAAAAACTATAGTGGGTAAATGGATCAATTATGCCGATGAAAGCGGGTGGCGTAAACTTTAATTTTCAGAAGCCGATTGCGGCATCGTCTACCGTGTCCATCATGCCAAATTGTAAAAATTGTGATCAACGCCTACTATCTCCTATAAAACCGCTGCTGCAAAGGCCAGTCACGGTAATTGAACACTTGACCTTGTTCCCGCACGGTGGCGCAGTTGTCTAAAGCCAGTTCGGCGTATAGCCATTGGGTTTGGTTGATACCTCCCATTGCCAATACGCCGTTATCAGGAAAGCCACGATCTACCGGCGTATAAACACCCGCAGCGCCAACATTAATATCAACGGCTTCTGACCATGCCGCTTCGCCCACTAAGGGGGATTGCACCACATAGCATTGGTTTTCCAATGCGCGCGCCTGACAACCAATTTTTACCCGATGATAGCCCGCCATGGTGTCCGTGCAGCTGGGCACCAATATCAGGTTGGCACCCGCTTCCGCCTGCTGCCGGGCTAACAAAGGGAATTCGCTATCGTAGCAGATGTTAATGGCAATTTTGCCAAATGCCGTGTCAAAACATTTCAGCTCATCACCCGCCTGAATGAACCATTGTTCATTCTCGAAGCGGGTCATCATAATCTTGTCCTGAAAGTCGCTGCTGCCATCAGGCATGAACAGGTAAGCGCGGTTACGGTAGATGCCTGAACTGATTTGCACCGGAAAAGTACCCGCTTGGATAATGCACTGATAGGTTTGCGCCAAACCTTGAAATAGTGCCAAAAATGTCTGATGCAAGGTTTGCAGTTCGACCAATTGCTGGCTGAGCGAGGAATAGACCGCTTGTCCAAACAATGAGGCCAGCTCCATGCTGAAATATTCGGGGAACAATAATATATCGGCTTGTTGCCCAACGGCTTCTTGTACCCAGTTTTCAATTTTCTGTTGGTACTGCTGCCAGTCTGTGAAGAAACTGACATTATATTGGGCGGTAGCAATTTTAACGTTCATGTTTTAATCAAAAGCACTATAGTAGGATGCGTTGCCAAGGTGTTTATAGCCCTTTGCGCGCTAATTGGCGGAAAGATGTGATGCCACCAAGATTAATTTATTTTTTTATGGATAGCGTAAAAATTCTTTTTATTGGTGCCAGCTTGAATAGCCATGTATGCAACTAAACCTTGACTAAACGGCTGCTTGGGGCAGTCAACAGTAACATAGCCTGCATGACCTTCTTTACGCCATTTTTCGTGAGAAGTTCCATTTTGGGAATAAAACGAAAAGCCAAGGTATTTCAATATTCTTTACCTGTTCACAGGTAATCGGTGGATGATGTGAACTCATGCGTGACGATAGGGGCCTTGGGGCACTGCCGTTTGAAATGTTTGCCCCATCAACCTCGTCATCGACCGATAATTTTGCAGAACTGTGACAATATAGAATACCGCCCAATCGCGCCACGGCGCACTTCTTAACAGCAATTGAGCCGCAAAAGCTTTATCCCTTCCTTCAATGGCTTCATAAAGATATTCGTCAGTTTCGCCCGTAAGCTTTGTCATTGCCTCTTCTTGTGTATCGCCAACTACATACAACGTAAAATCCAAACATCTTGCTGACCAATACGCCCCTTCGTTCTTGACTATACAATGCAGCATATTTTTCATGGCGGCCACCTCTTTATTATTACTTGTTATGACTTGACAGCTTTTTTTATCGGTTTGAGTTTTTATTTTTTCAGCCAAAAAGTCATGGGCTTTGCAGTTTCTTCGGTATCATCCAAATCTTTCCAGAGATAATGGGTTTGCAACTCCGGATGTTTGACATAGCCGCGTTTGTTCCAAAATCCATCCAAAGGCACATAATCGACCGGACGGCGGGGATGATCGGCGGGCCGCTCCACGCAACAAAAGGTGATGTGTTTAAAACCGCCTAGGGCTTCTGCATGGGCTTCGCGTTCTGCAAAAAAACGCACGCCTAACCCTAAGCCACGGTAATTTTTGTTAAGCACCGATTCGCTGCAATAAAACACTTGGTCGAGTGCGTAGCCATTGTCAATAAAGGGCTTTTGCATGGCTTCCGTTTCAAATTGCATAGGGATGGCGGTTGATGCGCCGACCACTTTTTCGCCATCGAGCGCCAGCACCATCACACTTTGCGGACAATCCAGATAGGTTTGCAAATATTTTTCTTCGTACGCTAAAGTGCCGTCGTATAAATAGGGAAATTCGCGGAACACTTCAATCCTAAGGCGGGCCAGCTCGGGGATGTGACGCTCCAAGGCTTTGCCGCTGCATCGTTCAATACTGACAGATTGGCTCATGGTAAATGATTTTGAAAGTAAGATAAAAAATTCTGTTAAATGGCGGTTTAATTTTTTATGCCCGTACCTCGGTGCAACAAATAGAGGCTGAATGCCGTCAGCACGACAATAAAGCCGCCAGTGATGGCAAAAGCCAATGGCACGTCTACGTCAGAGACACCTATCAGACCATAGCGGAAAGCGTTGACCATGTACAAAATGGGGTTGCCCATAGAGATGGTTTGCCAAGTGTCTGAAAGCATTGCCGCCGAATAGAACACGCCGCCCAGATAGCTTAACGGGGTCAGCACAAAGTTAGGGATAATGGAAATGTCATCAAAACTTTCCGCCAGTACGGCATTGATAAAGCCTGCCAAGGAAAACAGAATGGCGGTTAATAAGGCAATGGACAAGGCAATATAAACGTTTTGGCATTCCAAGGGGTCAAATAGCATTGAGATGCCTGCGACCACTGTTCCGACCAGCACCCCCCGCACAATGCCGCCGGTGACATAACCGGCCAAAATTATCCAGTTGGGTACGGGGGCAACTAACAACTCTTCAATGTTGCGCTGAAATTTGGTGGAATAAAACGAGGATACGACGTTGGCGTAAGAATGGCTGATCACCGACATCAGGATAATGCCCGGCACGATATAATCCATATAGCTTACGCCGTGAATATCGCCCAAACGGCCACCGATAAGCTTGCCAAAAATTAAAAAATACAGGGCTGTGGTGATGGCGGGGGGTAGCAGGGTTTGCGGCCAGATACGGATAAAGCGCTTGGTTTCTTTAGAAACCAGTGTGCGGAAAGCAATGGCATTATTCATCGCGGCCCTCCGGTTTCTTGGCGTCAATCAAGTCCATAAACAATTGCTCCAGTCGGTTGCTTTTGTTTTTTAAGCTGGTGACTTCAATATTTTGTTCACTCAACCCGCTAAACAAGCGGTTTAGCCCTAGTGCCTTGGGTACAGCAACATTTAATATGGTGTTATCGACCCGTTCGATGAGGTACCCGTCAATGACCGGCGCTTGTGCGAGTGGGCGCGCCAAATCCAAAATGAAATGGTCAATATGCAATCGCGCCAACAGGCTTTTCATATCCGAATGTTCAACAATGCGGCCTTGATCAATAATGGCTATGTTGCGGCACAAGCTTTCTGCCTCTTCCAGATAATGGGTGGTCAGGATGATGGTTGTGCCTTCTTCATTGACCTGTTTCATGGTCTGCCACATGGAGCGCCGGATTTCTATGTCCACACCAGCGGTAGGCTCATCCAAAATCAACAACTTAGGAGAATGCACCATGGCGCGGGCAATCATGACCCTACGCTTCATGCCGCCAGACAAGCGCCTGGAAATGGTATCGCGCTTGTCCCATAAGTCCATTTTTTTAAGGCAGTGTTCGGTACGCTGCAAAGCCAGTTTACGCGGCATTCCGTAATAACCGGCCATATTTAGGACAATGCTTTTGGCGGTGTCAAATTGGTTAAAATTGACTTCTTGCGGCACTAAGCCAAGGCAAGTTTTGGCCAAATTGCGGGCTTTGTACAAGTCATGGCCAAAAATGCTGACGCTGCCACTGCTGGCGTTCACCAATGAGCTGACGATACCGATAACGGTCGATTTGCCCGCGCCATTGGGACCCAGTAACGCAAAGAAATCCCCTGCTTCCACATCAAGATCAATGCCTTTGACAGCTTCAAAGCCATTTTGGTAAGTTTTTCTGAGATTTTTTATCGAGAGTGCATTCATGCTCATAAACGGCCAATTGACTGCCGCCGTTAATTTAACGGTTAAGCGAGTGCTTATCCATTGTAAAATATCGGCTTCAAAATAGCTAAAAGCTTATAATTTTATCAGAAAACGCCCTGTCTGTAGACAACCCGCATTCAACACCAGGAAAAACCATGCCAAAACAACCGCCCGAAATTGTCGCCGCCCTTGACTTAGGTTCTAACAGCTTTCACATGATTGTCTGTGGCCTATATAACGGACAACTGCAAAATTTGGACAGCCTGAAAGAAATGGTACGCTTGGCCTCTGGGCTTGATGACAACAATATGCTTGATGAGGCCGCGCAAAAACGCGCGCTGTCCTGTTTGGAGCGTTTTGGGCAACGGATACGCGATTTGCCTGCAGGCAGTGTGCGGGTGGTCGGCACCAACACGCTCAGGACGGCCAAGAACATCCAAGATTTTCTCGTTAAGGCGGAAGCCGCCTTAAACCACCCGATTGACATTATTTCCGGCATTGAAGAAGCTCGGATGATTTATTTGGGCGTGGCGCACAGCTTGGGCAACATGGCAGGGCTGCGCTTGGTGATTGATATTGGCGGCGGCAGCACGGAATATATTATCGGCTCAAACAACACGCCGCACGATAAAGAAAGCTTGCACAAGGGCTGCGTATCGATCAGCAAGTTATTTTTTGCTGACGGTGTGCTGTCCAAAGAGGCCATGAAAAATGCCATCTTGTTCGCCGAACAGGAACTGGAGCCGGTTGAACTTCGGTTCAACCAGAGCAATTGGCATCATGCCATTGGTGCATCGGGCAGTTTACGGGCAATTGCCAGAGTGTTGGAAGCGGCAAAATGGAGCAACAACGGCATCACCCTAGCCGCGCTGGAGCGGCTGGTGGAACACTTAGGCAACTGCCGCCATGTCAACGAGATGAACTTGCCGGGCTTGGACAACGAACGCTTCCCGGTGTTTCCGGGCGGGGTGGCCATTGCTTATGCCAGCTTTAAAGCCTTGGGCATCGGGCAAATGACGGTGTCTGACGGCGCATTGCGGGAAGGTCTCATCCAAGATTTGCTGGGGCGTATTTATGATCACGATATCCGCGCCAGCACCGTGCAAATGGTCGCCGAACGTTACCATACTGATCTTGCGCAAGCGCAGCGGGTCAAGCACACCGTCAATCAATTCTTGACCCAGCTTGATGAAAATGCACACCCGTTTAACAACGAAATCAGCCGCCTATTCTTGGCTTGGGCGGCTGATTTGCATGAAATAGGCCGTGATATTGCCCATAGCGGTTACCATAAGCACAGTGCTTATATTATTGAAAATGGCGACTTAGCGGGCTTTTCCAGACAAGACCAACAGTTGCTTGCCGCACTAGTCCGCTCACACCGGCGTAAATTCTCCACTGCCCGTTTTAATAACTTGCCTGCGCCTTGGCAACATCATGCGCCCTTGCTGACAGTGTTGTTACGCCTGGCGGTTTTATTGCACCGCAACCGCCACAGCGTGGATTTGCCAGATTTTAAAATTACCTTGGCAAAGAATAAGATCAACCTGCAAACCCCACCCAACTGGCTGACCCAATCGCCGCTGACACTAGCTGATTTAAAGCAGGAAGCGGATTACCTTAAAGCATCCGGCTACACACTTACGGTCTACTAGTCCCGCTATGACTTGGCTGCTGCGTGGTTTGCTTTATGGCACAATAGTCCTGCTATTATGCTGCGCCAGCATTGTTTTGTTTGCAGTCAGTGACCAGCCAGACGTTCAGCTTGGTTGGACGATGAACCAAGACCATATTACCCGCGCCCAAAAAATCCTCCATGAAGGCGCCAAAACTAAACCAGAGGAACTTGGTACTATTGAACTGAGCCGCGAAGACCTGAATCTCGCCGCCAATTATCTGCTTAACCGTTACAGCAAAAGTGCGGTCGAGATTTCGCTGAAAGAAAACAAGCTTAAGTTTATTGTCACTTCGACATTGCCGGAGAACAAGCTTGGCAAATACCTCAATATTACCCTGCGGCTAGGCAATGTTGAAGGCCACCAGTTGCCCACCATCACTAAATTCAAGGCCGGTGATTTACTGCTGCCATCTTCCCTTGCCGCTGCCGCAATTGATTGGGGCATCCGCCATTCATCCCTGAACAACTATTTTATTTTGGCAACCCGCCCCATCAAAACGGTCAAGATTAGTGCCGAAAAAATCGTCATCACCTATTTTTCCAGCCGCGAATCACTGATCCAAGCGCGTAACTTCCTAACCTATAACAGTGCGATACCTTCAGCCCCGCCGATCTACCGGCAACGGCTTGCTGAAGCCGTTGCCCAGCATGACCGCAACTGGCGACTGTCCTTGGCGGAACTGCTGCAACCGTTATTTGCATTGGCCTTGCAGCGCTCAAGCCCTGATACAGCAGTCACCGAAAACCGCTGGGTGATTGCCACTGTCAACGACTATGTGAGCAAGCTAGACCCTGACAAGCCCAATGACCCTGCCAGCTCGCATTATTACAGTGTTTATTTATACAAACGCACCGATCTGGCGCAACATTTCATGGGGTCTGCCGCCATGACTGCAGCAGCCAATATGCAAGTGTCCGAAGCGGCGGGCATAGAGAAGGAGCTGTACGACGCGCAAGGCCGTAGTGGCTTTAGTTTTGTGGATTTGACGGCAGACAAGGCCGGTACATTGTTTGGGCTGAAGGCTACGGCATCACCAGAGAGTGCCGCAAGACTCCAGAAAGCGATGGCACTTATCAAGAACTACCAAGCATTTATGCCTGACCCAAGCGATCTGCCAGAACACATGGATGAGAAAGCGTTTAAGCAGCGCTTTGGTTCGACACAAAGCCCCGAGTACCTGAAGCTTTCCAAAGCAATCGACAACCGCGTTGCAGCGGTGCCTATCTATAAGGTAGATTAAGCCGCTCGAAATAAAAGCAATTGCGTATGGGGTGCTGTAAGACAGCGCCCCTTACGCAACCTAAAAAACCAGCTTAATAAAATGTTTTGCCGGGTGTGCCTGGCAATGTTGGCATGGTTTGTTTTGGGAATTCCCCTGTCAAACCATTCAGGAACGCCACAATATCGCTGACTTCTGCATCGGACAAGTCTTTGTTCAATTGCGTTTTACCCATTACACGGACGGCTGTATCCAAAGTTTTGACTGCGCCATTATGGAAATAAGGGGCTGTCAACGCTATATTACGCAAGGTTGGCACTTTCCAGAGGTGCTTGTCTTCTTCTTTTTTTGTGACTTCCGCCACACCCAAATCTTTTTTGAAATGGTACTGGGCAGCCAAGTAGGCATTGTCAAACGTTGGGAAGCGCTGGAACATACCCGCGCCATTGAACGCTGGGCCACTATGGCAACTCACGCAACCCAACGATTGCACTGCATTCATGCCGCGCACTTGTTGTTCGGTCAAAGCATTTTTGTCACCCTTGACATAGCGGTCATAAGGGCTATTCGGGGTGATCAAAGTGCGTTCGTAGGCGGCAATCGCTTTGGTGGCATGGTCTTGGGAAACGGCATCCTGTACACCGAAAGCTTCCGCGAAAGCGGTCTTGTAGCCGTCGATTTCTTTTAATCTGGCAACCACATCATCCCAGCTTTTCATGCCCATTTCGATAGGGTTAGTCACTGGTCCGGCGGCTTGGGCTTCTAAACTGGCGGCCCGACCATCCCAAAATTGCACGTCATTAAAAGCCGAGTTCCAGACTGTAGGCGCGCTGCGGCCACCGGTTTGACCGTTCACACCCATGGAATTGGGACGGTTGTCTTCGCCGCCCAGCATAGTGTTATGGCATGATGCACAGGAGACCGTGCCTGTTGATGACAGACGCGGGTCATGATAGAGCATTTGCCCTAGCGCCACTTTGGCTGGCGTGGTTTCATTGTCCGCCGGTGCAGGTGCTTGCGTTGGCAGCGCTTCCCAAGCAGATGCGACGGAGATCGAACCCGTCAAAGCCAAGGCGGTGATCAGTAAACGAATTTTAAACATTAGCATCCTCCAAATTGTTCTTGTCAATAATAGTGTGTTTGGGCTGTACGCCCTATTTGATACCACAAGCCGATATAAAGTAAAAGCCACCCAACTCTCACTGGCCTGACGGATTGTAAAATAGATAACGGTCAGGATACAATGAATTTACTGTGACAGCCCATTCTTGTCCCGCCCTTCCCTTGTCTTGCCCATTAAACAAGTGTTTCCGAGTCACTGGCTAAGATTTTTAAAATTTCTTCACGGATACGCACTTGCCAGCCCAAATCATCAATAGGCTGGCCGTGTTGGTCGGCAATGTAAAACATATCCTCAACTCGGCTGCCTATCGTGGTGATTTTGGCACTGTGCAAGCTAATGCCCTGCTGGATGAACGCCTGCCCTATTTTTGACAGCAAGCCAATCCGGTCGGTGGTGATAAGCTCCATCACTGTTTGCCGACCGGAGGGGGCGCTGTGGAAGGCGATACTGGTCGGAATAGGGAAATGTTTCGCTTGGCGGGATTGGCGATGGATGTTGCCTTGCCCGTTCACCGCCTGCTTGGACAAATTGTTGCGCAATGCCATACAAATATGCTGCTGCCGACAACTGTCATTAATCGGTTTGCCGGATTGTTCAAGAATCTGGAAACTGTTCAACACATAATTGTTAAGCGTGGTCATGATGCGGGCATCAAGTATGGACAGGCCCAGTTGATCAAGGGTCGCCGTGCTGAGCGAAAAAATAGCCCCCTCATTTTTACCGTAAACAAACACTTCAGCACTGCCGCGACGGGTTTCCGGCCGAAACAGCACCAATGGCAAATCCTGCGGGCTACACAGCGAAATGGCTTGGCTATGCCAAGCAATTTCATCTGCGGAATAGCGCATAAAATAATCATCCGGTGCACATTGCCAAGTGGTTTCAATGGCTGCTGGCAACATGCCTAGCCTGAGCAATTCGTCCATAGCCTCTTTTTTGTTCTCACGCAAACGGTCGGCTATCGCCACGGGATTTTGCAAGCCCTTATGCAAGGTGCTATGCGTGGCCGTGTAAAGCTCCCTGAGCAAATAATCCTTCCAAGAATTCCAAAGTTGCGGGCTAGTGGCACGGATATCCGCCACTGTCAGCAAATACAGATGGTTAAGGTAGTTGATGCTACCAACTTGGCAGGCAAAACTATGCACCACGTCGGCATCACTGATATCTTTGCGTTGCGCAGTCATGGACATGATGAGATGGTTACGCACTAACCAAGCCACTAACTTGGTGTCCTGCCTGGACAAGCCATGCTGCTCACAAAACGCTATGGCGATCTCTTGACCCACCGTCGAATGGTCTCCCCCCATGCCTTTGGCAATGTCATGGAACAAAGCGGCCAGATATAGCACTTCCGGCTTGGGGACTAGCTGGAAAATCGTGCTGCAAAAAGGCAGTTCATGGCTATGCCCTTGCAAAGAGAGGCGGCGCAAGTTACGGACGACAAACAAGGTATGCTCATCGACGGTATAAATGTGGAACAAATCGTATTGCATCCGCGCAACAATATTGGCAAATGCAGGCAAATAAGCCGCCAACACGCCATAGCGGTTCATCCGCCGAAGCAAATGTGTGATGCCGTTGGATTGTCGGAATATCTCTATGAAATAACGGTTTGCCGTTTTATTGTTGCGGAAATCGTCATTGATCAAATACAAGTTTTTACGGATCAGGCGTATGGTTGTGGCACGGATACCATCCAGCCCTGGATCTTGCTGTAACAACAAGAAAATTTCCAGCAACAGCAAGGGTTCACGTTCAAAGACTTGTTCATCAACGGCTTCAATATAGCGGTTGATGGCAATAAAATGGTCATTAATGTCGGTCGGCTTGCAACCGCTTTCGCCGCACACAAAGCGTTCATTGAACAATTGCAGTAGCATTTCATTCAAACGCTCCAAGCCTTGCACAGTTTTAAAATAAAACTGCATGAATTGCTCAACATCTTGATTGCTGGACTGCGTCCCCGCACCAAAACCGAACTGCTGGGCCAGTTCACGCTGATAGTCAAACAGCAGCCGGTCTTCACCTCGCCCCGTCAGCAAATGCAGCGCGTAGCGGATGCGCCATAACACGTCGCGGGCAGCGACCAGTTCAAGATATTCGGATTCCGGCATAAAGCCGTATTTAATCAGTTCTTTAAGTGTGGTGGCGTTGTAATGGCGCTTGAACACCCAAGCCACCACCTGCATATCACGCAAGCCCCCCGGCCCTTCTTTGACGTTCGGCTCCAAGTTGTAAGCCGTATCGTGGAATTTGGCATAACGTTGGCGCTGTTCTTCCATTTTTGCCGTGAAAAAATGGTCAGAAGACCATATCCGGTCAGGCGAGGTACTGTCTTTAAGTTGTTCAAAAAGTGCCGCACTTCCCGCCAATAATCGGATTTCCATCAGACTGGTCATGATGGTCTGGTCGGCAACTGCCAAGCTGATGCACTCATCTAGGGTACGCACACTTTGCCCGGGCTTTAGCCCTATATCCCATAGAAAGGTAAAGAAGTCGGCAAGCGGCCCAGAGCAGGCATCCGCGCTTTTGGCATCCAGCACCACCAAAATGTCAATGTCAGAATAAGGGAACAGTTCACGCCGCCCGTAACCGCCAACCGCCACCAAGCACAACTGCCCTGCCAGACCTGCCAAGAAATGCTGCCAAGCGGTAGCGAGCAAGTGGTCAATGCAATCTGAACGTTCCTTCAGCAAATCAGAAACCGAGCTGAACGGATTGAACTGTTGCTGCAATTGCATATCTTTTTGCTTAAGCCGTTGCTTGAACGCCTGCAGGTAATCAGGGTGGGCAAACAGTGCGGTGAAATCATTGTCCATAGGTTACTTTTCTTCCTGCCGTAAGGTCAGTATTTCATAGCCAGATGCCGTGACCAAAATAGTATGCTCCCATTGTGCGGAAAGGCTGCGGTCTTTAGTGACGGCGGTCCATCCGTCCGCCAGTACTTTGACGTGGCGTTTGCCAAGGTTGATCATGGGTTCGATGGTGATGACCATGCCATCAGCCAACACCTCCCCCGTACCTGGCTTGCCATAATGCAGCACTTGCGGCTCTTCATGGAATTTTTTGCCGATGCCATGACCGCAAAACTCCCTTACCACCGAATAACGGTTGCTTTCGACATGCTGCTGTATAGCAAAGCCGATATCGCCCAAGGTGGCACCGGGTTTGACCTGCCCGATACCCAAAAACATCGATTCGCGGGCAACCCTTATCAGGCGCTTGGCGTGGGGGCTCACCTCGCCCACACAAAACATCATGCTGGTGTCACCGTGATACCCATCCTTAATGACGGTGATGTCAATGTTGACAATATCGCCGGATTTTAATTTTTTTTCGCTGGGGATGCCGTGGCAAACCTGGAAGTTGACTGACGTGCAAATGGATTTGGGGAAACCGTGATAATTAAGCGGTGCCGGAATGGCATCTTGCACATTGACAATATAATCATGGCACAATTGGTCAAGATGGGCTGTGGTCACACCCGGCACCACATGCTCCTCGATCATTTCCAACACCTCAGCCGCCAAGCGCCCGGCAACACGCATTTTTTCAATTTCGGCGGGGGTTTTTATAACTATGCTCATGAATAAAAATAGATCGGGCTGTAAAGGGTTAAGACTGTCTATAGCCAATAAACCAAGCTAGGCAATAGGATTAAGTCTAACAGAAATTGGCTTGTTGTAAAAAGCTTATTATGGTATAAAGCTAAGTTCATTTGTAAATAATACTCACGCTTATCGTCACGTCTAGCAGGGTGCCCGCGCCTGGTTCTAATTTTAGGGTGCAGGTTGCTAAACGGGATAGGCGGAGGCCCAACCCAACCGGGTACGACCCGGAAATTATCCAAGGAGAAATAAATGGCAGCAGTATCCATGCGTCAAATGCTTGAAGCGGGTGTCCACTTTGGTCACCAAACCCGTTACTGGAACCCCAAAATGGCTAACTACCTGTTTGGTTCCCGTAACAAAATCCATATCATTGATTTGGAAAAAACACTCCCGTTGTTCAACGACGCTATGAATTACTTGGGTCAAATGGCTGCCAACAAGGGCACCATTTTGTTTGTCGGCACCAAAAAAGCCGCCCGCAAAGTGGTTGCCGAAGAAGCGCTGCGCTGTGGCATGCCCTATGTCAACCACCGTTGGCTAGGCGGCATGATGACCAACTTTAAAACCATCAAAAAATCCATCGCCCGGCTTAAAGAACTGGAAGCCATGAAGGCTGACGGCACTTTATACCAACGCTTCGGCAAAAAAGAAGCCTTGGGCATGGAACGCGAACTGGAAAAACTGGAACGTAGCTTAGGCGGCATTAAGGACATGAAAGGCGTGCCTGACGTGATCTTTATCCTTGACGTTGGCTATGAAAAAAACGCCATCAGCGAAGCCAAAAAATTGGGCATCCCGGTCGTTGGTGTAGTGGACTCCAATAACTCACCGGAAAAAATCGACTACGTGATCCCCGGCAACGATGACTCCATTCGTGCCGTGAAGTTGTATTGCGAAAGTGTTTCCGCTGCCGTGCTGGAAGCCAAATCTGCCACTTTAGGTTTGTCTGCCAAAAGCGATGACTTTGTGGAAGAAGCGGAAACCGCCGCAGAATAATTTAAGCACTCACAGGCAAGCCCTGTGTGCACAAGCCATCTAAACCAAAGAACGCCTCCTTATGGGGGCGTTTTTATAGTGACCACACCATTGAGGACTAAACATGAGTATTACAATTAGCGCAGGCATGGTAAAAGAACTGCGGGAACGCACCAGCTCCGGCATGATGGAGTGCAAAAAAGCCTTAGTTGAAGCCAATGGCGACATGGAATTGGCCATTGAAAACATGCGTAAAGCCGGTTTGGCGCGCGCCGACAAAAAATCCGGCCGTATCGCCGCCGAGGGCATTATTGGCGTGGAAACCAGTGCCGACGGCAAAGCCGTTGCTATTGTTGATGTCAACTGTGAAACTGATTTTGTTGCCAAAGCAGATGATTTTGTGAACTTTGTCAAAAGCATCACCAGCGGCCTGCTGAACGCAAACATTGAAAACGAAGAGCAACTGCTGGCTATGCCATTGGAAGATGGCGTGACTGTTGATGAAATACGCCGTGGCTTGGTGTCCAAACTGGGCGAAAACATCACTATCAGACGCTTCGAGAAATTCCAATCCGAAGGAGGCACTGCCAGTTACCTGCACGGCAGCAAAATTGGCGTGATCGTTGAATTGGCCGCCATGGACAACGAATTGGGCAAAGACGTCGCTATGCACATTGCTGCCTGTAAGCCAGAATGTGTTTCTGAAAGCGACGTGTCTGCCGCGTCCATCGAAAAAGAAAAAGAAATCTTTATCGCACAAGCGGCGGAAAGTGGCAAGCCTGCTGACATCATCGAAAAAATGGTGATGGGGCGTATCAGTAAATTCTTGGCGGAAATCACTTTGAATGGCCAGCCTTTTGTTAAGGATGACAAAACCACCGTTGGCAAATTGGTGGCCGGTAAAGGCAATGCCGTTATCCGTTTCAGCCGCTTTGAAGTGGGTGAAGGGATAGAGAAAAAAGAAGAAAACTTTGCCGAAGAAGTAATGGCACAAGTACGGGCACACTAAAACACGCCCAGCTGCGGCAACAGGCGGGCTAACCGCCTGCCTGTTGCTGCCAGCACCCAAACGCATAAGCCTTTGCGGTAAAATTATCCGCCACATTAGCCTCAGTTAAGGCAAAATAGCGGATGATATACCCGCATAATTTTAACGCAACCACTTAACCTTTAACCTCTTATCCTACAATGACCCAATTGATCTATCAGAGAATTTTACTTAAGCTAAGTGGTGAAGCATTAATGAGCGAATCGGGCGGCAGCATTGATGCCGACATCGTCAAGCGCTTAGCCAATGAAATCAAAGAATTGTGCGATACTGGGCTACAAGTTGGCTTAGTGATAGGCGGCGGCAATATCCTGCGCGGCGCACAGAAAGCTTCTGAGGGCTTGGACCGCGTCACTGGCGACCAAATGGGCATGTTGGCGACCGTCATCAATGCGCTGGCGCTACAAGACGCTTTGGAATACCTCGGCCAGCCCGTCCGGGTGATGTCCGCGCTAAAAATCAACCAAGTCTGCGAGGACTATATCCGTCGCCGCGCCGTCCGGCATTTGGAAAAAGGCCGTGTGGTGGTGTTCGCCGCCGGTACGGGCAACCCATTTTTCACCACTGATTCTGCCGCCAGCCTGCGTGCCATTGAAATCAACGCCGACCTGATGATTAAAGCCACCAAGGTCAAAGGCGTTTACTCTGCCGACCCACATAAAGTTGCCGATGCGGTGTTTTATCCGCAACTGACTTATGACGAGGCCTTGGATCAGCGCCTGAATGTGATGGACACCACCGCTTTGGTGCTGTGCCGCGACAATAACATGCCGATGCGGGTCATGGATATTTTCGATCAAGGTGCCATAATGCGTCTGATGCAAGGTGACGACGTAGGCACATTAATTGAACGAGGAACCGACTAATGATTAATGATATTCAAAAAGATGCCACTACCCGCATGGGCAAAAGCATCGAATCCTTAAAGCACGAATTCTCCAAAATCAGGACGGGACGCGCACATCCTAGCCTTTTGGACCAAATCAACGTGTCATATTACGGCACCGAAACGGCCTTGTCGCAAGTTGCCAACATTGCCGTTGAAGATGCCCGTACCTTATCCATAACACCGTGGGAAAAACCCATGGTGCAAGCCATAGAAAAGGCTATTTTAAAATCTGACCTTGGCCTGAATCCTGCCGTTAACGGCATGGTGATCCGCATCCCGCTGCCACCTCTGACCGAAGAACGCCGCCGCAGCCTGGTCAAAGTGGTGAAGAACGAAGCCGAAAACGGTCGTGTTGCAGTGCGTAATATACGCCGCGACGCCAATTCTGAAGTCAAGGATGCCCTAAAAGAAAAGCTGATTTCTGAAGACGAAGCGAGGGCGGCGGAAGAAAAAATCCAAAAACTCACCGACCAGTACGTCAAAGAAATTGAAAAGCTACTGGAAGCAAAAGAAGCCGACTTGCTTTCCATGTAATCAGGATGCATTAATGCCAAAAGATGACCTAAGCAGCCCCACAGCAACTATGCCTCGGCACATTGCCATTATTATGGATGGCAATGGCCGTTGGGCACAGCAGCGCTTTATGCCTAGAGCCTTAGGTCATCGGGCAGGTGTTAAAGCGGTACGCAAAATTGTTGAATATTGCGCCCAGCTAAAAATTGAAGTGTTGTCCCTATTCGCTTTCAGTAGCGAAAATTGGCGTCGCCCCGAAGAAGAGGTCTCTTTGCTGATGAGCTTGTTTTTATCAACCTTGCAAAGTGAAATCAACAAACTGAAAAAAAACAACATCCGTTTGAAATTTATCGGTGACCGCTCGGCATTTTCTGCCGCATTGCAAAACATGATGACCGATGCGGAAGAGCAAACACAAGGCAACACGGCACTGACACTGGTCATCGCCGTCAATTATGGCGGCCAATGGGATATTTGCCAAGCCTGCCAAACCATCATCAACAAAATGGCCAGCGGGCAACTGCCAGCGCAGCCCATCGACGCGGCACTGCTTAACCAGCACCTGTCCACAACCAACTTGCCAGACCCTGACCTGTTCATAAGAACCGGCGGTGAACAACGTGTCAGTAACTTTATGCTATGGCAATTGGCCTATACGGAAATGTATTTCACCGACACGCTCTGGCCTGATTTTAACGAAGCCGCATTGGATCAAGCCATTGCCAGCTTCCAACGTCGGGAACGGCGCTTTGGCCATACCAGCGAACAAATAGCGGGCATAACCGCCCCCTCTTAAATCTATAGAAAAAATTAGAATAATTATGTTATTACAAAGAATTATAACGGCATCTATCTTGGCAAGCCTACTCGCCTTGGCCGTAGTCAAACTTCCCGCAGAATACTTATCGTTATTTTTAGGGATTATCATTCTTATTGGTGGCTGGGAATGGTCACACCTTGCTGGTATCAGCTCGCTGTTCAAACGCGTGCTTTTTTTGTTGCTGATGCTCTTGCCAATGCTGGGTATCCAGTTTTGGACACAAATTCTTGAGTTGGTTTCACAAACCTTCGATTGGACGGACGTTCGATCTTACTCCGGTATCTTGGAATGGCTAGTCATTCCGCCAGTGCTGTTTTGGTTGACCATCATGCTATTAGTGCGCAATGCCCCGCTAGGTGTTTTGGCATTGCAACCCAAAACTTGGCAGAAAGCCCTGATAGGCTTTTTCATCTTGCTATCTTGTTGGATGTTTATTACTCGGCTAAGGTCTTTTTATGGCGCGGAAATGACGCTATATTTTATGGTGTTGATCTGGGTTGCAGACATCACCGCTTACTTTGCTGGCGGCAAATTCGGCACAACTAAGCTGTCCCCCGACATTAGCCCCGGCAAAACAGTGGCCGGCATGTATGGTGCATTAATCTCGGGTGTGGTCTGCGCCATTATATTGAGCCTTATTTACGGCTTCCCGTTTATTATCGCATCTGACTTTGTGCTGTTATCCGCCATGACGGTATTGATCTCCATTTATGGCGATCTGTTCATCAGCATTGCCAAGCGCCAGCGTGGCGTTAAGGACAGCGGCTCGCTGCTGCCCGGGCATGGTGGTGTATTGGATAGGATTGACAGTGCGATTGCTGCCGCACCGTTATTCTATGCAGGTATCTTCTTAATTTACAGGCAGGTTTCATGAAAGGCTTATGCATACTCGGCGCCACTGGCTCCATCGGTGTCAGCACTTTAGATGTGGCCCAGCGACACCCCGACCTTTATAAAGTGGTCGCACTGACCGCCAACCACAATATCGGTGTATTGTTTGAGCAATGCTTGGCTCACCGTCCACAAATAGTGGTTGTGGTCAATGAAAGCAAAGCAGCCGAATTCAAACAACAACTGCACGGCACCGCCATTGCCGACATTGAAGTCTTATCTGGCCCAGCCGCATTAGCCGAAGTGGCGACCTTAGAAAATGTTGACTCGGTAATGGCTGCCATTGTCGGTGCTGCCGGTTTATTGCCAACTTTAGCGGCCGCCAAAGCGGGTAAAACGGTGTTATTGGCCAACAAAGAAGCGCTGGTGATGTCCGGTGACCTGTTTATGCAAGCGGTCGCTGAATCAGGGGCGCAATTATTGCCCATTGATAGCGAGCATAATGCCATTTTCCAATGTATGCCCGCTGGCTACCAAACTGGCAAACCGGCAACAACGGCCCGACGCATTTTGCTCACCGCATCCGGCGGCCCGTTCCGCTGCCTGCCCTTGGAACAATTACCATTAGTGACCCCCGCTCAAGCCGTTGCCCACCCTAACTGGGATATGGGCAAGAAAATTTCTGTGGACTCGGCAACCATGATGAATAAAGGTTTGGAAATGATTGAAGCCTGCTTGTTGTTCAACATGAAGCCAGAACAGATACAAGTTGTTATCCATCCGCAAAGCGTTATCCATTCAATGGTCGATTATATTGATGGCACGGTGCTGGCCCAAATGGGCAACCCGGACATGCGTATACCCATAGCTCATGCCTTAGCTTCACCAGAACGCTTTGAGTCGGGCGCCGAACCGCTCAATATTTTTAATGTCCGGCAAATGGATTTTGAAGAGCCTGATTTGGAACGATTTCCCTGCCTGCGCTTGGCCTATCGCGCTATCGGTGCGGGCGGCATTATGCCCACCGTATTGAACGCCGCCAATGAAATAGCCGTAGAAGCATTTTTGAATGATACAATCCGCTTCACTGACATCCCGATTATCATTGAACGTTGTATGGATGCCACTGAACCCACCTCAGCCAGTCACCTGGAACTGATTTTGCAGGCCGACCAACACGCTAGGGTGTTAGCCAAGCAAACTATAGCCGAACTGACTTAATAATGGACTTCCTTCATACCCTGTTCTACTTCATCGTTGCCATTGGCCTACTGGTTTCAATCCATGAATTTGGACATTTTTGGGTAGCACGCAAAGTTGGGGTGAAAGTGCTTATTTTTTCAGTAGGCTTTGGCAAAATCATTTGGCAGTATCAAAAAAACCCAGCCTCAACACAATATGTCTTATCAGCCATTCCGCTAGGTGGCTATGTAAAAATGGCCGATGAGCGGGAAGGTAATGTCAGTCAAGAAGACTTGCCACACGCCTTCAACAATCAGCCCATTTGGGCAAGAACGGCAATTATAGCCGCAGGCCCGCTGTTCAACTTGGCACTGGCGGTCGCGTTGTTCTGGAGTGTTTTGGTGATAGGCGAACCCGGTATCAAGCCTATCATTGGTGCCATAAAACCACAAACCCTTGCTGCCCAAGCCGGTTTTATCGAAGGCGAAGAAATACTGTCCGTCAACGGCAAAGCCACGCCTACGTGGACAGAAGCCATGACGGTTTTGGTATCTTCGGCACTGGAAGGCGAACACCAGCTTGACGTGGCGGTGCAAAGCAACGCATCAAGCGGCGCGTCACCCACCATCCACACCCTAACGCTGACCGATGAAGACAGCCAAAACCCAGAAATACTGTACCAGCGGCTTGGCTTGCAACCTTGGTCTCCTAAGTTAAAACCCATCATTGGCAAAGTTTTGCCCGATAGCGCAGCCTTGGCCGCCAACTTAAAATCCGACGATCTGATCGTCAGTGCCGATGGCATTGCCATCAGTGAATGGCTGCAATGGGTGGACTATGTCAAAGCCCGTCCCAGCATCCCGATTAGCCTGATAATCCACCGTGAAGGGCAGCAGCTGGCACTTGTCATTATCCCCAAAAGTGTTCCGGTTGGCGACAAAACGGAAGGCAAGATTGGTGCATCGGTCAATGTGCCAGAAGACCTGATAAAAGCCGTGAGCGTGGAATATTCATTATCTCCCTTAGCGGCAGTGCCTGAAGCCTTTAAAACGACCTATTTTTATGCCCACAGCACTCTGACCATGATGGGCAAGATGTTCATCGGCAAAGCCTCGGTCGAAAACCTGAGCGGCCCGATTAGCATAGCCCAATATGCCGGCCAATCCGCCACTATGGGACTGACCCCGTTTTTAAAGTTCATGGCCTTGGTCAGTGTCAGCTTAGGCGTGTTAAACCTTTTGCCAGTGCCTGTGCTGGATGGCGGGCATTTGCTGTTTCTTGCCATTGAAGCGGTTAAAGGCAAGCCTTTATCAGAAAAAGCACAGCTATTTTTCCAACAAATAGGCATGGCAGCCTTAATGACCCTCATGGCATTGGCGATGTTTATGGACATCAACCGTTTATTCCAATAAAAACCAGGCTAGATAGCCAAAGTAACTGCTTTTACCCACCGTTTTTTACGCAACCATTTTTAAAGCAACTCTGAGAACGCTATGAATAAATATATCTTGCTCACCGCCTTATCATTGGCAACCTTAGGCACTGCTGCCAGCCACGCGGATGAGACCGCCATTAGAGCCGAAATCAACAAAACCATGCCCAGCACAAAAATTGAAAGCATTAAAGAATCACCCATAAAAGGGATTTATGAAGTCTCTATCGACAATGCCTTGGTTTATATGTCCGGCGATGCCCACTATGCTTTTCAAGGACACTTGATTGACATTGCCAACAAAAAAGATTTGACCGAAGAAAAGCTGTCGGATATCAGAAAAAATGCCATCAGCAAACTGGGCGATAAAAAAATCGTCTTCAAAGCCAAAATCCCTAAATACACCGTCAGCATCTTCACCGATATTGACTGCGGCTATTGCCGTAAGCTGCATTCAGAAATCGATTCTTACTTGGTGGAAGGCATCACCATCCAATACTTGTTCTACCCAAGGGCAGGCAAAGATTCCGAATCGTATAAGAAAGCCGTAGCCGTTTGGTGCGCCAAAGACCGCAACGCCGCTTTGACCGCAGCCAAAAAAGACCAAAAAATCGACATGAAAACCTGTGAAAATCCGGTGGATGAACACATGAAATTGGCCGAAGTTTTCCAGGTGCGCGGCACACCCATGATCGTCACTGAAAAAGGTAACGTCTATCCCGGCTATGTGCCAGCAAAAGAATTGCTGGAAGCCTTGAAAGCTGAGAACGCGCCTAGCAAATAAGGGTTCGGCGGGGCGAGATTAATGTCGCCCCGCCACCTTAGTTTTAAGCTATCCGAATTGAATGGCAGAGTTGATAATGCGCTTGTACCACAACTAATTGTTCATCAATGATGTTACGCAAGGCTATCTTTTTGTAGAAGGGTGGCCAAGATAAATCTGTCCGTTCCCTGAGCGTAGTCAAAGGAGGTTTCTTCAACCAAGCACAATGATCAGGCAATGTTGAAAAGTTATGAAGCGACTTACCATCATGGCCATATGCAATGGCTCTCTGAACAACCAACGCTAGGACACTTTAAAATGCGGATTATCATTGAACAGCCAGAGCCGAAGTTTCACCCTTGATTAACCATGCCTGAACCTGACCACCTTTAACTGCCCTGCAGCTTGTTATGCTCTGCCAATGCCCACTGGACATGCTCGTTGACCAGATCAGTCCCCTGCCCGCTCTTGGCTGTTAATGCGGCAATGATGGGCGAACTGGTTTTGGCGTTGCCTAGGGCTACGGCAATATTCCGCAACCAACGTTGATGACCAATCCGGCGTATCGCTGAACCTTCGGTTTTAGCCAGAAAAGTGGCTTCGTCCCAAGCAAAAAGATTAAGCAATTGTTGGCTATTGAGTTGATGCCTAGGTTTAAAGTCGGTTTCTCCGCTGAGCCTGGCAAAGCGGTTCCACGGGCAAACCAGTTGGCAATCGTCGCAGCCATAGATGCGGTTGCCCAGTAAAGGGCGTAGTGGTACGGGAATGCTGCCGTGCAGTTCTATGGTGAGATAGGATACGCAGCGCCGCGCATCGACCTGATAAGGGGCGACGATGGCTTGGGTAGGGCAGATTGCCAAGCAGGCGTTGCAGGCACCACAATGGTTAGCGGTGGGGCTGTCATTAGGCAAGGGCAAATCGGTGTAGATTTCGCCCAAAAAAAACCATGAACCGGCTGTACGGTTGATTAAATTGGAGTGTTTGCCTATCCAACCTAATCCGGCCTGTTCAGCAATGGCTTTTTCTAACACCGGTGCACTATCGACAAAAGCACGGTAGTTATAGTCGCCTATCGCTGTTTGGATTTTGTCGGCCAACTTTTGCAGGCGGTTACGCATTAGCTTGTGGTAGTTGCGGCCTAATGCATAACGGGAAATATAAGCGGCATCAGGGTCATCCAGCACGACGCCACTTACTTTGGCAGGCTCGGGCAAGTAATCCATGCGCACGGAAATGATGCTGCGCGTGCCGGGCAGCAATAGCTCAGGGCGGCTGCGCTTATTGCCGTGCCGCTGCATGTAGTCCATTTCGCCATGAAAACCTTTTGCCAACCAAGCTTGCAAGTGGCCTTCGGCCTCTTGCAAGGCAATCCCGGCAATGCCGGTTTGCTGAAAACCCAGTTCGCTGGCCCATTGCTTAATGCTTTGGGCCAGCTGCGCGAGGTCTGCGGCGTTAAGCGGCAGGTTTTGGCCTGGGATTGCGGCGGGCATGGGTGGTTGCTGGGGCGGGTTTGCCAGTGGGTTTGGCATGACGGGGCTGTCTGGGCGGCCTTGGTGGTTCTGGCGGCATGGGCGGCGCCACTAAGGCGGCCTCAAAGCCTGCCACTTGGTCGCGTTTGATGGCTGAACCCATCAATTTTTCGACCTGTCTTAAGTCGCCTACTTCATCATGGGACACCAGTGATACGGCTTGGCCTTGTTCGCCTGCCCGTCCGGTACGTCCAATGCGGTGTACATAATCGGCGGGGGAGCGCGGCAATTCAAAATTGACCACATGCGGCAGCAGAGCTATGTCGATGCCACGGGCCGCCACGTCAGTGGCCACCAAGGCGCGTATTTCACCCGCCTTAAAACCCGCCAATGCGCTGGTGCGTGCGCCTTGGCTTTTGTTGCCATGAATGGCGGCGGCTTTGATGTCAACTTTGTTAAGTTTCTCGGTCAGGCGGTTGGCGCCGTGTTTGGTGCTGGTGAAAACTAAAACTTGTTGCCAATCACCGGATTTTATCAGGTGGGCGAGCAATTCGGTTTTATTGGCTTTGTTGCATAGATAGGCAATTTGTTCCACAGTTTCGGCGGCAGTGTTGCGTGGCGCCACTTCAATTTTGACCGGATTGACCAGCAAGCCAGTGGTCAGTTTACGGATATCTTCGGAAAAAGTGGCTGAAAACAGCAGATTTTGGCGTTTTTTGGGCAGTTGTGCGATGATTTTTCGAATGTCGCGGATAAAGCCCATGTCTAACATGCGGTCGGCTTCGTCCAGCACCAGTGTTTCCACTTTGTCCAGTTTGACGGCATTTTGGCTGATCAAGTCCAGCAACCGCCCGGGTGTTGCCACCAGCACATCAACGCCGCCGCGTAACCGCTGCATTTGCGGGTTGATTTTTACGCCGCCAAAAACCACTTCGGTTTTTAAGCGTGGTATCAAATGGGCGCCGTATTTATTGACAGATTCACCCACTTGGGCCGCCAGTTCGCGGGTGGGGGTCAAAATCAGTACCCGCACCGGGCGGTTATGGCTAAAAGAATGTTGCGACAAGCGGTGCAGCAAGGGCAAGGTGAAGCCAGCCGTTTTGCCCGTGCCGGTTTGTGCGGCAGCCAGTAAATCATGGCCTTGCAGCACGGCTGGGATGGCTTGTTGCTGGATGGGCGAGGGTGTGCTGTAACCGGCATCGGCTATCGCGCGTAATAAGGGGTCTGATAACCCTAAAGAAGAAAATGGCATGTTTATATTAGGTATTTTTTATAAGTGCTGTCGGGCTAACAAGCCCATACGATAGAAAGGGGATCATGCTGCCATACGCCAGTTTGTATGGGTAGGGTTGCGGCATGGGGTAAAGAGTGTTAATGATACGGGTTTTTTATCTGTACGTCTGTAATTTGGCTGTTATGCCGATAATTCTGCCGTGTAGGGTGAACACGCCGTTTGTGCCCAGCACCGCCATTGCACCGCGTCGGCACAAAAAAATCTGCCCACCCGACCAAACTAGGTGTAGTGCGAATTCATTCGCATCCATTAAGATTCAACTTGACAACCCCAATACCCCTGATTCTAATACCCTAAACCTAACAGCCCACAGGCGCTTGTCCATGCGCTTCCTCGACGTTAAAACCGACTTCGCCTTCAAAAATGGGCATTGCTAATTAAGTATAGGTTTTTCGTATGCCATACTTTTAAGTTCAAATACATAACAACAAAAGCTAGCCAAAATTAATAATGCCCAAAAATGCAGGTGTTCAATGTCCCGGGCGTTGAACAGCGCGTCCTGTTCAATGCAGCCAAAGCCTACTCCATGCAACTGCACACTACGGCTTTTTATCGCGCAACACCAACCAGTCGTTAAATTTTGCCAATTCTGGGCCTATCAGCTTTCCGGTCTGGAAATACAATAGGCTACGGGCTTTAAAATAGCGGTAGCGGGCTTGGCGCTGTTCCAGTTTGGCTGAAGACAGCTGTTTTTCGGCATTGAGCAAATCAACAATGGTGACTGCGCCTAGACCATAACCTTTTTCCATAGCCATCCGTGACTTTTCGCGTGCCGCAAGCTGGCGGTCGGTTGCTGCGCTGCGGGCGGGCGAGGTCTGCATATCCAAATAGGCCGCACGGGTTTGTTTTTCCAGCTCGCGTAGTTTTTGTTCCATTTGGCTTTCGACCAGCTTATTACGGGCGCTGGCTTCCCTTATTTTGGCATCGGTGTTGCTGCCGTCATAAACCGGCACGGTGGCTTGCACCCCGGCGGTGGTGACATCATAAGGCGAAGTCTGACGGTTGTTGTAGATGGTGTTGCTATAGCTCTCGCTGACTTGCAATTCCAATCGGGGCAGGTAGCCAGCACGATAGGCATTGATACTGAGACGCACCGATTCCACGGCATGTTTCAGGGATTGCAGCTCGGGGTTAAGCTGGCCAGCCTGTTGCGTCCATGCATCAATACTGCCTTCGGGCGGCGGTTGGGCAATATCCAAGCGCACTGGCTGGAGTTCGCTGACCGCATCACCCGTCAGTTCACGCAGCTTTTCAAGCGCAATACGGGCATTGTTATCGTTGTCAATCAATTGGGTACGCAAGGTTTCGGTGTGCGCTTCCAGCTCGTATAGGTCGGTGATCAGAGCCATTTGCCGCGCCTGCATAGCTTTGACCCGCGCCAGTTGCTGTACGGTGGATTGCAGCTCGGTGGCAAAAATGGTGCTTTTGTCGTTGGCCTCCAAGGCATCGACATAACGGTCAATCAAATCCGCTATCAGTTTTTGGTGGGCTGCCAACAAGTCCTCTTCGCTTTGCGAGGTTTTTGCCTGTTGGCTTTTCATTAACAAATACGCTTGCAGATCAAATATCGGTTGTTGCAAGTTGATGCTGGCGCGGGCACCAGGATAGGTGGCACTGGTTTCTGAACGCGGATTGCCCGATATGGGGTCGCTATGAAAATAGTTGAACGAATAATTGCCGCTTATGCTGATTTGCGGCAATAACGCGGCAAGCCTTTGGTCTTCTTGTGCCTTAAGCATATCAACGGTATCTTGGCTGCCTAACAACGCGGGCGAAGCCTGTAGTGCGCGGTTGTATAAACTCAGTAAGTCATCGCTTGACACGGCGGGCAAGCTTAACGCCAGCCCCGCCCAAAATAAGCAAATTCGGCGCATGGTCAGTCCTCAATTAAAGAACGGGCGAATATATTGGTCAGTGGCTTCATCAGATATTGGAAAAAGGTGCGGTCGCCGGTGTTGATCAGCACTTCGGCGGGCATACCCGGCACCAAGGTCATGCCTTTGCTTTGCAAGTCCTGTAAGCCTTCGCTGTCCACTTCGACCCTGGCCAAATAAAAGCTGTTTTGGTTTTTGTCATCGGTCATACGGTCAGCCGACAAGGCAATCAGGTGACCGCCTATTTTTGGTGTTTTGGCACTTTTGAAGGCACTGAAGCGGATTTCTGTGGCTTGCCCAACATGCACGCGGTCAATATCCAACGGCGACACTTGTGCTTCCACGATCAATTTTTCTTGCTGCGGCACGATGTCCAGCAAATGCCCGCCCGGCGGTATCACCGCACCTAAGTTATGTACCGTCAACCCCATCACCATGCCCGCTTCCGGCGCTTTGATGCTGGTGCGGGCGACTGTGTCGGTGAGCCATTGGGTTTTCTCGCGCAACTCGGACAGCTCAGCTTGCACTTTGCCCAGCTCATCGATCACTTCGCGCTGGAACTCTTTTTCAATTTGCAGGATTTTAAGATCAATTTCGCTGATTTGTGTTTGTGCGGTGGCAAGGTTGGCGGCGAAATCGCCTTCGTCACCTTCTGCCTCCGCCAAGCGGCGTTCCAGTTCTGTGACTTTTTGTTTTTCGATATAGCCTTCTTTGAGCATGGCGCGGAAATCCACCAATTCTTGGTTGAGCGATGCCACCAAGTTGTTGCGGCTATTTTTTTGCGCACGGATACCGGCAATGCGGGCGGCAAGCTGACGGCGCTGCTCGGTCAATATGCCAATTTCACCGTTGCGTGAACGTTGCCGCACTGCAAAAGACTGATCCTGCACGCGCATCAATTCTTGCACACGGGCATCGGCAGCGGCTTGCTGCAACTGCTCGGGATAAACCACCTTGGCTTTGCCATCTCGCTCAGCCACCAATCTGGCTTCCCGCGCCAAGGCGGAATAAAATTGTCCGCGCATGGTTTCCAATTGGGCGCGCGAGGAAGTGTCTTCCAGCTCCAACAGTGTTTGGCCTTTAGTGACGGTGTCGCCATCACGCACCCGTATCGACTTGACAATGCCGCCTTCCAAATGTTGTACGGTTTTGCGGTAGCCTTCCACAGTGACGGTGCCGGGCGACAAAGTGGCACTACTGAGCGGTGCCAACACTGACCATGCACCAAAGAAGCCGAACACCACGATAATCAGCAGATAACCAAAACGGCTGATGGCACGGTCATCGGCGTAGTCGTTGATATCGGGTGTTGGCGGGGGCGTTTTTGATGAGAATAAGCTCATGATCAGGCTCCCTTTGCCATAACGTTGCCCGCTAAGGACGATTGTTGTTGCTGTTGTTGGTGCTGGTTGAATTTAGCCAACACCTCATCGCGCGGCCCATCCAATACCAACAAACCTTCGTTCAGTACCATGATACGGTCGACCATGCCCAAAATGCCCACCCGATGGGTAATGACGATAATGGTGCAGCCACGCACTTTTAAGGCCACTAACGCCCGTGCCAAAGCTTGTTCGCCCAGATCATCCAGATTGGAATTAGGCTCGTCCAGCACCACCAACACCGGATCGCCATACAAGGCACGCGCCAAACCCACCCGCTGGCGTTGTCCGGCGGAAAGCAAGCCGCCGGTTCCGCCTATTTCGGTGTCATAACCTTTGGGCAGTTGCAGGATCATTTCGTGAACCCCCGCCGCTTGCGCGGCAGCCACCACCTTATTGCTATCCAATTCGCCAAAACGGGCAATATTGTCGGCAATCGTGCCATCGAACAGCTCTATGTCTTGTGGCAAATAGCCCACGCAACACCCTAACAGGCTGCGGTCAAGTTGCGCCACATCGGCACCATCCAAGCGGATAACGCCATTGGCTGCGGGCCATATACCCAATAACGCGCGCGCCAAGGTTGATTTGCCTGAGGCACTGGCACCGATTAATGCCACAAACGTACCCGCCTCGATGGTGAAATTGACACCCTTGATAACTGCGGATTTTGACCCGGGCGGCACAATCACGGCCTGCTCTGCTGTGAATGTCCCTTTGGGCAAGGGCAAGGGCATACGTTCGGCTTCGGCGGGAAATTGCCCCAGCAGGGTGTTCAGGCGATCATAAGCGGTGCGCGCTGACAAAAATTGCTTCCAACTGCCGATCATTATGTCAATAGGCGCCAAGGCACGACCCAATAAAATTGAACCGCCAATCATCAGACCAGGGCTGATTTCCTTGTCAATCGCCAACCATGCGCCCAAGCCTAATATCAGCGATTGCACGGTAAGACGGTAGGTCTTTGATAATGCTGCTATCAGCCCGGCTTTTTCGCTGGCGACCGATTGCAGCATAATCAGTTTTTTTTGTTTGTCTTGCCAGCGTTCCAGCAAATCCGGCAACATGCCCAAGGCATGAACCACTTCGGCGTTGCGTAAATTGCGGGCGGTGATGTTGCCATTCTCCACCGATACTTTATTGGCTTGCTCTAGGTCATCATGGGTGGCTTGCTCGTTCCAAATAGCCAGTAAAATCAACACAACAGCAGAAAAAATAGCCACCACGCCAAAACTGGGGTGGAACAAGAACAGCAAGCCGATATACACCGGCAACCAGGGTGCATCAAAAAAAGCAAACAAGCCATTGCCACTTAAAAATTGCCGCAACACCAGCAAGTCGCTTAATGGCTGGGTGCTGCTCTTGCCGCCGCTCATCAATGCCTGCCGGAATAACACCCGATACAAGCGTTCGTTCAGCAACAAATCAAAGCGGGTGCTAACGCGTATCAAAATCTGTGAACGCACCCATTCCAATGCCCCTAGCATGGCAAACAACGCCACTGCCAACAAGGTCAGCATCAGCAGAGTGGAGGTGCTGTTACTGCCCAACACCCTATCGTACACCTGCATCATATAAATGGATGGCAATAGCATCAGCAAATTGATGAACAGGCTGAAAACGGCGGCTGATTGGAACGAGTGACGGCACAAGCGAACCGTTTTGGCAAGCTCTGAGTCAGGTAAGCGCATGGCAAATGATCCTAGGGTGACAAAATTTTCTGGCGTGAAAAATGTAGGAGGATACTGAAAAAAACCGGCAGAAGGCAATGGTGCCTGTCTGGATGCCCGCAGTTTTGCAATGGTTAAATGGGCTAATCATAACGCAAGTGGCTAGCGTGTGTTGACATTTATACGAAACTATCTAGCGGCACGGTGCGCCAGTAGCTAAGCATAGTGATTGCTTGCGGCTATGCAGCAAAATCCAGAAAGATTTTACTGCATAGCGTATCAGATCAGGCCGAAGCCAGCATGGTTGCCAGCTCGCCTTTTTTATATAAATCAATCATGATATCGCAGCCACCCACCAGCTCGCCTTTGATGTACAATTGCGGGTAAGTTGGCCAGTTGGAATAGTCTTTTAGCGTGTCGCGCAGTTCCGGGTCTTCAAAAATATTGATCGCCACATAGTCCGCCTGACAGGCTGCCAACACTTGAACGGCTTGGTTAGAAAAACCACATTGCGGAAAATCCGGTGTGCCTTTCATGTATAAAACCACTGCATTGTTATCAAGCTGGTCTTTTATTCTTGCAATTGCATCCATCTCAGTTCCACTCTACTTAATAAAAATCAACAATAATTTTAGCAATTTTAGTACATTTAAAAAAGTAAATATTATTATTGCCGCTTGCTAGCAAGGGCTTTGAATCTTATAATCGACACTTTTTTTTATAGCCTGCCGTAACTTGCGGCGGTTTTGATTTGCTGTGCTTTGGGCGGGGGTTTATGACTAGCCATGTGATGCCAACTTACAAACGATTGCCGGTGGCTTTTACGCACGGCGAAGGGGCCTGGCTGTGGGACGAAGACGGCAACCGCTATTTGGATGCGTTATCCGGCATTGCCGTATGCAACTTAGGTCACGCCCACCCTGCCGTACATCAGGCATTGTGCGGACAAAGCCAAAAATTGCTGCATACATCCAATATTTACCGCATCCCTTTACAGGAACAATTGGGCGACCAACTGATTGCCCGCAGTGGCATGGACAATGTGTTTTTCTGCAATTCCGGTGCGGAGGCCAATGAAGCGGCACTTAAAATCGCCCGCAAATACGGTCACGGGCGTGGCATTGCCACACCTACCGTGATTGTCATGGGCAATAGCTTCCACGGCCGGACACTGGCGACACTCAGTGCCACCGGCAACAGCAAAGTTAAGGAAGGCTTCGCGCCCTTGGTCGAGGGCTTTGTGCAGGTGCCTTATGACGACATCCCGGCTATTGAACAAGCCTTGGCGAGCAACACCCAAATCGTTGCTGTACTGGTTGAGGCGGTGCAAGGCGAAGGCGGCGTTAACGTACCGGCAGATGATTATCTTAACCGTATCAGAGCGTTGTGTGACCAGCACCAGTTACTGATGATGATGGATGAAATCCAGACCGGCATAGGCCGTACCGGGCAATTTTTGGCTTATCAGCACAATGGCATTGTGCCGGATGTGTGCACCTTAGCCAAGGCGCTGGGTAATGGTGTGCCGATTGGTGCATGCTTGGCGCGTGGTAAAGCGGCGGGCATTTTGACGGCAGGCAACCACGGTTCCACGTTTGGCGGCAACCCCTTGGCTTGTAGCGCGGCCTTGGCGGTTCTGGCTAGCTTGGATGCCGATAACCTGATAGCCGCTGCCAGCCAGCAAGGGCAAGCACTGTTTGCAAGCTTGGTGGGTCGCCTGCAAGGCAATCCGCATGTGCTGGATATCCGCCATAAAGGGATGATGGTTGGCATAGAATTGGATAGGCCATGCGCAGATTTGGTGGCACTGGCATTGGCAAAGTTTTTGTTGATCAATGTCACCAATGAGCGGACTATCCGCTTGTTACCGCCGTTAATTATTGACAACCAACAAATAGGCCAAATTGTCGATACCTTAGCGGAGCTAATTCAAGTTTTTACCGAGCAGCAATATGAAAAATCCTAGACATTTCGTTAGCCTACTTGATTTCAGCGGTGATGAGCTGCGTGGCCTGATTAGCCGCGCCATTGCCTTGAAACAGCATCGTGACGTCAATTACCAACCGCTGAAAGGCCAAATATTGGCGATGATTTTTGAAAAATCCTCCACCCGTACCCGTATTTCTTTTGAAGCGGGCATGGCGCATTTTGGCGGCAGTGCTTTATTTTTATCGCCCCGCGACACCCAACTGGGGCGCGGCGAGCCACTGCGTGACAGCGCCAAGGTCATCTCCAGCATGGTCGATGGCATTATGTTGCGTACTGACAAACATGAAACGGTGGTGACGTTTGCCGAGTATTCCAGTGTGCCGGTCATTAACGGCTTGACTGATCAGGAGCATCCCTGCCAACTGTTGGCGGATATGCAGACTTATTTTGAAGTGCGCGGGGATATCTGTGGCAAAACGGTCGCTTGGATTGGTGACGGCAATAATATGTGTCATTCTTACATCCATGCCGCCAGCACCTTTGATTTTACTTTGCATATTGCCAGCCCGGAAGGCTATGCCCCACAGCCAGCCATTGTGGCGGCGGCAGGCGCACATGTCCGATGTTTTGACAGTGCCACGGCAGCGGCGGCAGGTGCAGACCTGGTGGTGACCGATGTGTGGGCCAGCATGGGGCAAGAGCAAGAGCAGCAACAACGGGTGATAGCGTTCAAAGACTATCAGGTCAATGCCGAGGTGATGTCAATGGCCAAAGCTGATGCCTTGTTTATGCATTGTTTGCCCGCCCATCGTGGCGAAGAAGTCAGTGCCGAAGTGATAGATGGCCCGCAAAGCGTGGTCTTCCAAGAAGCAGAAAACCGCCTTCATGCACAAAAAGCGTTGCTTGAGTTTCTGCTCTGTAAAAAATAGCGGTAAAATCAAGGTTGCCCCTATTCTATCACCAGGATTCCAGTGAAAAGACTTTATAGCACCTTATTTGCATTAGCCGTAATGGCTTGCGGTGTCGCCCACGCCAAAACGGTTTATGTCACGGACAACCTTAACTTGTCGCTACGCAGCCAAGACAACAATGATTCCAAAGTGGTCAAGTTGCTGCCCAGCGGCACACCTTTGACGGTCATCAACGAAAACCCCACAACCGGCTTCTCGTTCGTGCGCCTCAGCAACGGTCAAGAAGGCTATATTTTGACCCGCAACACCATTAAAGAACCGCCCGCCCGCGATAAAATAGGCGACACCAACCGTAGCTTACGGGCCCTGGAGTCTGAAAACGAGCGGCTTAAAGGCGAGTTGATCGTGTTGCGCGAAAAGTTGACCCCCGGCACTTCTCTGGAGCAAGCGCTGTCCGATGAGCGTGACCAACTGAGCCGCGAATTGGCCGAGCTGAAAAAAACCGCCACCAATGCCATGCAAATCAAAAATGAACGCGATGAATTACAAGAGCGCGTGGTCAACGTCGAGCGGGATTTGGAACAACTAAAACTTGAAAATCAGGCTCTTAAGGACACATCCAATCAGGATTGGTTTTTGTATGGCGGGCTGCTGGCTTTGCTGGGTGTAATTTTAGGGTTCATTCTGCCGAAGTTGGGATGGCGACGCAAAAATAACTGGGGCACTTTTTAAGGTTTGCTGCCACGTTAAGCAACGCTTCTAACCAATTATCATTCCACTTATTCTAAATTCAAAAGGAATCTTACCATGTCCCATTCAGGCGATAATGCCACTCCGACCAACACCCGCACTTTTTCTTCCTTAGTGGTTGATGGCATGGAGCGCGCGCCCAGCCGTGCCATGTTACATGCCGTCGGCTTTAGCAATGAGGATTTTAAAAAACCGCAAATCGGCATCGCTTCAACCTGGAGCATGGTCACGCCCTGCAACATGCATATCAACGGGCTGGCAGACGATGCCGCCGCTGGCGTTGACAAAGCCAACGGCAAAGCAGTTATCTTCAACACCATCACTATTTCTGACGGCATTTCAATGGGCACCGAAGGGATGAAATACTCGCTGGTGTCGCGTGAAGTGATTGCCGACTCGATAGAAACGGTGGTGGGATGCCAAGGCTTTGATGGCTTAGTCGCCATTGGCGGCTGTGACAAAAACATGCCCGGCTGTATGATTGCCATTTCACGGCTCGACCGTCCGGCCATTTTCGTCTACGGCGGCACCATCCTGCCTGGTTGCCATAAAGACAAAAAATTGGATGTTGTTTCGGTGTTCGAGGCGGTGGGTGCCCGTGCCAACCATAAAATTGATGATGCCGAACTCGCCGAAATTGAAGCCAAAGCCATTCCGGGAGCCGGTTCATGCGGCGGCATGTATACCGCCAACACGATGGCATCGGCGATAGAAGCGATGGGCATGAGCTTGCCGAACAGTTCCGCACAAGCAGCCATTTCGCAAGATAAGCGCTTGGACTGCGAACGGGCCGGTGCAGCGGTGCTTGAATTGCTTAAAAAGAACATCAAGCCCAGCGACATCATGACCAAAGCCGCGTTTGAAAATGCCATCACGGTGATCATTGCCTTGGGCGGTTCGACTAATGCGGTGCTGCACATGTTGGCTATGGCCCATGCGGCAAAAGTGGACATCGGCCTGGACGATTTTACCCGTATTGGCAAACGTGTGCCTATGCTCGCCGATTTGAAACCCAGCGGCCGTTATTCTATGGCAGAACTGGTCGAAATTGGCGGTATCCAACCACTTATGAAAGTCCTGTTGCAGGCAGGGCTGTTGCAGGGTGATTGCTTGACCGTGACCGGCAAAACATTGGCGGAAAACCTTGCCGAAGTCGCCCCGTACCCTGATGGTCAGGATATGATCCATGACTTGGACAACCCCATCAAAAAAGACAGCCATTTGGTGGTGTTATACGGCAATCTTGCCCCTAACGGCGCGGTGGCAAAAATCACCGGCAAAGAGGGTCTGCACTTTACCGGCACTGCAAAGGTGTTTGATGCCGAAGAAGCCGCGTTGCAAAGCATTTTAAACGGCGATATTGTTAAGGGCGATGTGATCGTCATCCGCTACGAAGGCCCTAAAGGTGGCCCTGGAATGCGCGAAATGCTGTCACCCACTTCTGCCATTATGGGCAAAGGCTTGGGCAAGGAAGTGGCGCTTATCACGGATGGCCGTTTTTCTGGCGGCACTCATGGCTTTGTGGTGGGGCATATCACCCCGGAAGCTTATGTCGGCGGCCCGTTAGCAGTGGTGGAAAACGGCGATACGATTGCTATAGATGCTGAAAACAATGAATTGCAGCTACTAATCAACGAACATGAAATGGCGCGTAGACTGGAAAAATGGCAACAACCAGAACCACGCTATACCCGTGGTGTGCTGGCAAAATATGCCAAGCTGGTCAGTTCCGCTTCGACCGGTGCGGTTACTGATAATTGATCAAATAGCCAGGGTGTAAGGTTGGTTTGGGGGTGGTTTTAACCCGGCCCCGATGATTTTATATGTTGTATGTCGTCACAATGAGAAAACAGTATCGGCAAAGCTTCTGACTTGTTTATGCCGTTTGCAGTTTTTAGGGCTTGCTGAGGAACGCCCCCGAACGCTCTAACCATTAACGATTCGTCTGTTTTATGCTCTTTGGGTGCATCCTAAGCTATGCAGTTATAATCTGCTGCTTTGTTGTGTTGGGGTTCGTACCTCACCCCAACCTACGGGCTATTTTCCTGCCCCCCCTACCACGGCATTAGCTACCCAACACCCCAAAAAAACCGCACCACTTGCCAGGTGGCTTACAAAAAAATTGGCAAATTATGATTGCGACCGCCCGTTTTTGCACCGCTACAATAGCGGCCAAAAGCCAAAAGCCAAAAGCCAAAAGCCAAAAG
>CAIYOW010000157.1 GCA_903927955.1 uncultured Methylococcaceae bacterium
TTATCGCTGCTAGGATTGATGAAAGGCAATATGAAAGAAGGCGAAGGCTATACCTTCACCCTACACATGCGCTGGATGCCCGCCGTTTTGCTAGGTTTTTTCGCCAGCATCGGCACGCTTTTCTTGATACACGGTGGAACGTTGTAACGGTATTAAAAAACCGCCTTATCTGTCAAATGCTTCTCACAAGGTTCGCCTTTGTAGGCGTGGTATGTCGCGGGTGTCTTGTATCAACTCCGCCGCGCCGCAGCACGGGCATTTCATGGTCACAACCCATTTAAGCATAAGGGAGGTTTAGAAGATTTGAAAAAGGCTTTTTACTACTTACAAGAGCTTATTGACGATTATGAAAAAACGGGTCAGTTTGCGGGAACACCGGAAAAAAGGCTGTTATATATCCTGAACAACTACGGGGAACGGACGAGGGCTTCTTTAAGCAACAGATTGAGGCTTAAAGAAAATACAGTCCAGGGTTACATAAGGGCATGAGTCCAAGGTAGTGCTGACGGGTGATTACAAAAGGCAAAAATTCATCCATTGCAAGTCTGGCCTACAAGATGCAGAAGAACGGCTGAAGCATATAAAAGGCGTGGGCATTGTGCATTTCAATATTGATGACTGCCAACGGCATGATATTGTGAAGGATATAATGTATGCCTATTATGAAGAAGGGTACGCGGGTAAGCCTACGGGAACACCGGAAGGTGAGGTTGTTGTACATCCTGAACGGGGGCGAGCGGACGAGGGATTCCCTATGCAAGAGCCTGAAACTTAAAGAGGCCACCATGCAAAGCTATATAAGGGAACTGATGAAAGAAAACAAAATAGAACTTGCATACAAGCTATTTGGGAAAAAATATTATAGGGTTAAGGAGTTGAGGAGAAATGAAATAGATCAATCATTTGCAACTTTATGTAGCCAAAAAGGACTTGATGGGAACATGTATCCAACCCTGCTTCAACAGATACAGGTCGTTGCTGATGAAGTTGCTGGTAAAATACCAGACTTAGTTGTTCGTTACACAAAAACAAAAACAAAAAAATGTGCTTTAGAAGTTAGAATTAATGATAAAGAAGCTTTAATGTTTGTAGATGTTCTTACTCAAAAATTTAAAGTTTCATTGTTATGTCATCTAACAGCATTAGACAATTTTAGCAATAATATTGCGGTTATTTTTAATGCAGAAAGTAATCGAAGTTCTCCAGAGCGCACAACATTTGATGTTGATAACGAATTTCTTAATAATCATAAAATTATTACTGCCGTGCTGCGTTTTGTAATCGATAAGCACATTAATGGCGATGATAAGTTGGCTAAAAAAGAGCCACGAACACCCCGGGTAGTGGCTAAATTATAACTGGTTACGTCCGGCAGACCGTCATAACGGCTGCGTGTCCTTCAAAGACGGGCAGCCGTGCCATGACAGTTACGGTTTTACCACTACCCACCCCGTCCCCCTCATTTTTTTAATATCGAAGTTACTGATTCCAAATTAAAAATTTCGTATTTTGAAAACAGACAATTACCTGAAGTCGAAAGGGAACTCGGCTGCGGGGGGGGTATGTGAACGGAGCCAAGCTCCGTTCTAAAGCAGTCAAACTCGGCTTTGCCGAAGGCTTCACCAAAGACAAAAGAAAGATTTCATTAACTTTTGTCCCCCTAGCCACCACTATTTACAGAAGGTTGCCATGTACAACAATGTTATCGGCTTATTCCTGCTTACTGCCTAAAACTTAGAAAAAAGTGATCTCAGGAATTAAACAGATTTTTTTAAAATAATAATAAAATTGATAGCTATGAATATTTCATCAGAAGTCATTGACGGATTGGGTAAGCTGTACGAAAAAAGTATTTGTGATGAAATTATAGATCTAATTAAACCCATTATTGATAACGATAACAGTTTGCATGTTTGGAAGAATGACAATAATGAAATATGCATTGGTCGAGAAATAAACCAATTGCCGCTATTAATAATTAGCCGTAACTATTGGATTCGCCTGCTTTGCGATCCCAATGATATAAGGTTGGACTTAAGGGTTAAGGCTGAAGTCGACAATCATAGCAAGCTGAAAACTAGATTAAATTTTAAAGATAATATCAATTTAATAGCTGATACTTTAAATTATATTTTACAAAAAAAAAGCTTGCCGCAACTGGAAGTCCAGATAAATAAAGCTATGCAAAAAAACATCATACTTTACGGCCCACCCGGCACGGGAAAGACCTTCAATACCGTTAACTACGCTTTATCAACCATTGAAAAATCGTCGCTTGATGAATTGGAAAGAAAAGAGCGTGAACATATTGAAATAACGACGGAAGAAAAAATAAAAACAGAAATCCGATTAAAGCTAACAAAACGGTTTAACCAATATAAAGATGCAGGGCGAATCTGCTTTATTACTTTCCATCAGTCCTACGGTTACGAGGAATTCGTTGAAGGCTTAAAACCCGTTTTAGCCGATGAAAAAAAGGAAAGTTATGCTGATAATAACTCCGAGGAGCGTTCAGAAAACCACTCTAAGCAATTTAATGCAGTTAACTATCACATTAAACACGGGCCTTTTCGCGTTATGTGTGATAAAGCATCTGAAGACCCTGAAAACAATTATGTTTTGATTATCGACGAAATCAATCGCGGCAATATCAGCAAGGTTTTTGGCGAACTGATCACCTTGATAGAGCCGGATAAACGCATAGGTCAGACCAATGCACTGTCTGTAACTTTACCTTATTCGCAAGAACCATTTTCAGTGTCCGATAATCTGTACATCATCGGCACCATGAATACCGCAGATCGCTCACTTGCACAACTGGACATCGCCTTGCGCCGCCGCTTTGATTTTATTGAAATGATGCCTGATGCACAGGTATTGGCTGATCTGAATATTGAGGGAATTGAGATAGCTGCTATGTTGAGCCGAATAAACCAGCGTATTGAGGCACTGTACGATCGTGAGCATACCATAGGTCACGCCTATTTTACCGAACTGAAAGGTTTGCCTGAACATCAACAGTTTTATAAACTGAAATATATTTTCAGAAACAGAATTGTGCCGCTGCTACAAGAGTATTTTTTTGATGATTGGGAAAAAATCAGTTGGGTGCTGGGAGGGGCTTTTTTTAGCCAACGACATTTTAGTGCCAATTTGCTACCGCCCGAGGCTCAGTCACAGATTAAAACAACCTATGCTATTGCAGAAGCCGCTTTTGATGACATTAAGTCCTACCAGCAAATTTATCGCGGGTAAAACCGGCCATGAGCCATTCAGTTACAATTTTTGAGTATGATAAGCTGATTGCCGATGATAACGTTGATGGTTGTATTAGCATTTCCAGCCTAGCATTTGCAGAATTACAAGCCCGATTGGAAATAGACAATACCCATGAGTGTAAATGGTTACGCTTGCGTTCTGTTCGGCATAAACCGGTCTTGCAGATTACCGGCTATGCCGGTGTATTATGTACCAGTGATGGCACTCAGATTGAAGTGTTACCAAAACTGGGACGTAAATTGGAAACACATGAACAATCTCGCTGCATCTTGCTGCGCATGGTAAAAGCCTTGCTGGATTGCCCTTGGTATGAATCCGAAGATGCTCGTCTGAATATTACGCAAATGCCTTTATTGGAAATTTTTATCCATAAGTTTTTGCTGGCAACCCGGGACGTGGTCAGGCGGGGCATACGTAACCAGTATGTCAGTCAGCAAGATAATCTGCTGGCCTTACGGGGTAAGTTAATGGTTTCCTCGCACATTGCCGCCAACTTATTTCGCCCTGAACGATTCTATACTGAACATGACGAATTTCTGTCGGATAGACCGGAAAACCGCTTGATACATAGTGCCTTGTCACGAGTGAAACATTTGGCACAACGGATAGACAATCAACGTCTTGCGCGTGAATTGGCTTTTGTGTTTGCAGAGGTGCCCCAATCCCAAAATATTGATAAAGATTTACAAAGCAAAAATTTGGATAGAGGTATGCATTATTACCAGTCGGCACTAGCTTGGGCGGAACTGATATTAAAAGGTTATTCGCCTTTAACCGGTATTGGGAAAACACATGCGCCATCGCTGATGTTTCCCATGCCTAAACTATTTGAAGCCTACGTCGCCAAAACCCTGCCAGTACAACTGGCAAGGGAGTGCCGCTTGCAGACCCAGGTTAAAACCGAGTATCTGGTTGAGCATCAGCAGCAACGCTGGATGCAGCTAAAACCGGATTTACTGGTGCAGAAAATGGGACACAACGTTATGGTACTGGATACTAAATGGAAACTGCTGGATCAAAGTAAAACCAATTCAAAAGATAAGTATGGCATTAGTCAAAGTGATTTTTACCAGCTCTATGCTTATGGTAAATATTATTTAAATGGTAAGGGGGGGTTGATATTGATCTATCCACGCACAGATTACTTTAACCAGCCGTTGCCGGTATTTAATTTCGTGGATATTGATGAGGAAAGTAAATTAAAGCTTTGGGTATTACCGTATATTTTAGATGAAACGACAGGCTATCCATTAATAAACCAACCCAATCAAGATGGTCTCGAGTATATTTTGCCAGAAAGTTAGTATTATACTCCGAACGGTCAATTTTTCGGTTTCCCATTTTGCGAAAATATTAGACTTGTTTTAACTGAAAAAATGTTAAAAATAAACTAAAAATTATTTAACCAAATAACCTAAAAAATTGAAATTTACAGTTTCCGACTTAAAACAAGACAGGCAATGGCGATCTGCGGTTGGCATGGGTCAAGAGCAATTTAAAATATTATCAGGCTTATTTGAAAAGTCCTATGTTGACCGTTATAAGGCAAGGCTTTCAACAAGATAAAGTTGAGGCTAATGTTGGCTATTGCATAGCAAATGTGGAAGGGCTTTTGTTGTTCACCCTGTTTAGCCTTAAATCAGGGCTGACCTATGATGTCTTGGGGATTGTTTGCGGCATGAACAGTTCCAATGCAAAACGCAACCAAAACAAAAGAAAATCATAACTAGATTCTAACTAGTTGGTTCAGCCAATTTTCTGGCAGTGTTTTACTGACTATTTCGGGGCCTTTCCACCACAATCATTTTTTGGCCACAATCAGCTTAATAATATCATTGCTGGCCGGATCGACCCGCACCCATTGGAAAGGGCAGGACTGCACATGCTTGACCGTGGTGCGGTTGATATTGGCACCCACCAGCCAGACAACCAACGGGTTTAGCCGGTTCATTAGCCAAGCCAGCGCCGGATTGGCACTTAACACATGCTCCAGCAAAATCACCTGCCCGCCGGGCTTACAAACGCGGTAGAGTTCTTTTAAGCCTTTCATTGGCTGTGGCACAGAGCAAAACACAAACGTTGCGATAACGGTATCGAAACTATTATCAGCATAATACAAGCCCTGCACATCCATCTGTTCCAATGACACGTTGATATTTTTCCGCTGTTGGTTGCGTTCGGCCTGTTTCAGCATCCCGGGGCTAAAGTCGATAGCTGTCACGCGGGCATCGGCGGGGTAATAGGGAAAGTTTTTACCTGTCCCAACGCCCACTTCCAAGATATGCCCACCTTGCGCTTTAGCCCAACATTGCTTGCGCCACGACCTAAACAACAAACCTTCCATCACTGCTTCCAAACCGTCAAAATAGGGAGCCAGCCGGTCATAGCGCTTTCTGATGGTGGTGCTGTCTGTTTTCATGGTATTACAATGTTAGGTTGTCAATGCATTGGCATCAATGGGCGGGTGCCATTTCAAAAATAATCAGTTCGGCGGGGCTTTTGCCGACATTTTCCACCGCCATTAATTGCCCTGTTTCCCAAAACACTTCCCCGGCGGAATAGGTGTGGGTTTTGCCGCCCTCGGTAACGGCTAACTGGCCTTTAACCACATAACGCGGGCCTGGGCCTTCGTGGGTGTGCCAAGGGGTTTTGAACGCGGGTGGAAATTCAACCCGCAACACTTTGGCGTTGATTTCCGAACTGGGCAAATCAACTTTATTTTCTAACAGCACGGCCCTTTTCATGGCGGGCTGTTCTTGAGCCTGCACATTAACTGCAAAACCGGACAATACTGCACAAACGCTAAGCAAAGTTAATCTTGTTGTTATTTTTTGGGGCATGGTGGCTTCTCCTGATGGTTTAAAACGGCAAGCGGCGTAATTGTAGCCAAGCTAACTGAATGGCTAAGCATTCAGGCATACGCCTTGATGAAACAGCAAATACTGACCCGGTTCAATTTTATGCCATTGCTCGTTACTTGTCAGTGGCAAAGTGGCAATAACGGTGACAATATCATCGGAGCTGGTCTGGTGATGGAAATCAATGGCAATATCTTCATCCAGCAAACGGGCTTCACCAAAGGGTGCGCGACGCGTTAGCCAATGCAATGTCGTGCTGCAATAGGCAAACAAGTAATTGCCATCGGACAGCAGGATATTGACAATACCCAACTCGCGTATCTGGGTGCAAAGCTCAGCAATAGCGGCAAACAGCAGCAACGAATCATCAGGGCGGGTTGGGAATTGTCCGTCCAACTGGTTCAGCAACCAACAAAAAGCCAGCTCACTGTCGGTGTCGCCAACCGGTTGGTGTTTGCCAGGCACGGCTAACGGCTGATAATTGTCCAATTGGCCATTATGGGCTAAAGTCCAATAACTGCCCCAGTGTTCGCGGGTGAAGGGATGGGTATTTTGCAGGGCCACCTGCCCGCGGTTCGCTTGACGGATATGGCCTATCACGGTGCAGCTTTTTATGGGGTATTCTTGCACCAGCTTGGCAATGGGCGAGCCGTAGCAAGGCTGCGGGTCTTTAAAGGTACGGTAGCCTTTGTCTTCATAAAAGGTGATGCCCCAACCATCACGATGCGGCCCGGTTTTACCGCCCCGTTGCATCAATCCGGTAAAACTGAAACAAATGTCAGTGGGGACATTGGCACTCATGCCTAATAATTCACACATTGGCCGTCTATCCAAATGGCTTTACAGGTTAAATAGCTTAAAGCAGCAACGTATTATCGGCTCGGTTTAGCATCAAACAAGTCAACCGCTATGCCACCCTTGCGGATACAATCGGCATAAGCTTCGTTATAGTTTGCTGCGCCACGGGTTTGGTCAAGGCACGTTTGGGACGTCTGCAAATAAGCACGGGCATCCACCTTAGGCGGCACATAACCTAAGTCGGTCATGCAATGGCTATAAGCATCGGCATCGGGGACCGAAGGCAGGTCGATGTTAATCGGCGTAACAATGCTAGGGGACGGGTAACTATTGCCGCCCACATTCAGCTGGATTTGCTGTTTATGCATAGTCGAGTCGAAGCATTGGGAAGCATCGGCAAAATAGCCGGCATCGTTATTTTTAGCGTTACGCTGCGGTGCTTGCCCGGCACAGGCAACCAGCAATAATAAACAGGGTAATACAACCAGTGATTTTTGCATCTTGCTCCTCTTTGACCCGCTATTTGACTAAGCGATATATTAACAGACTACCCTTAGCTTCCATCAAATAATAGCCGACAGCTGCAATTCTTATTATCACCCAAAGCCTCCTAAATTCCCTACTTTGGAGGGCTACCAATTGGCCGCAATGCCACCCGCCAACACGGATACCTTGCACTGCTAAATTGCCCGCAACCCACACGGCCCCGCCCCATCACCTGCCCAAAAAATTACCTTGTATTTATTATGCCAAGATGTATACTTTTTCTTAATGAGAATGATTATTGATCACTCTTGATATTGTTTCTTTTTGGTTAAATGACGAGGCAAGCAGATGGCTATCAATTTTAAACAACTTACAGTAGGTGATTTGGCAACCATCACCGGTTTTGCCCCCGCCGGAAAAGCCTATCGCAAACGCCTATTGGCAATGGGACTGACCCCTGGCACCCAGTTTAGCGTGACCCGCTTTGCACCTATGGGCGACCCGGTGGAGATCAAACTGCGCGGTTTTGCCTTGACATTACGCAAAGATGAAGCCGCCAGCCTAATGCTTGAGAGACAAGCATGACAGCCGATTTTACCGTGGGTGTGGTGGGCAACCCCAATTGCGGTAAAACCACCTTATTCAACGCGCTGACCGGTTCCAAACAGCATGTCGGCAACTGGCCCGGCGTAACAGTGGAAAAAAAAACCGGACACTACAGCTATGCTGGTCATAACGTGGATTTGGTCGATTTGCCTGGCACCTATTCGCTGGAATCTTCCGATGACAGCGTATCGCTGGACGAAAAAGTGGCGCGGGACTATGTGGCCTCAAAAGCCGCTGACCTCATCATTAACATTGTTGATGCGTCCAATATTGAGCGCAACCTTTACCTGACTTCACAATTGCTGGAAATGCGCGTGCCCATGATTGTCGCGCTTAATATGATGGATGTGGTCAAACAGCGCGGCATTAAAATTGATGCCGACTATTTGGCACAACAATTGGGTTGTCCGGTGGTCACCTTGTCCGCTGCCAGAAAAAAAGGCATTGAACATCTAAAACAAGCTGTGCAAGCGGCAGTGGTGGACAAGCCCATTCCTACCGCGACCATTTATTACCAGCCCGCGCTGGAAAGCGCCATTGATGAACTATACCAACAGCTAAGCCAAGCTGCCAAACTACCCCCCTGTGACCGCCGCTGGCTGGCATTGCGCTTATTGGAAAATGACACGCTGGCTAAAGAAATGGCTGCGGATGCCACGCTTTTGGATGCCGTGGCACGATTGCAACAGCAAGTGGAACAGGCTACGGATGACGAAATTGACATCTTGGCTGCGGATGCCCGTTACGGTTTCGTCAATCAACTGTCGCAAACCTGTGTCTGCAAACTTAACGAAGTCAGTAGGCACACCACAGAAAAAATTGATGCCATTGTACTCAACCGCTTTTTGGGAATACCCATTTTTTTGCTGGTGATGTACAGCATGTTCATGTTCACCATCAACTTCGGCAGTGCCTTCGTAGACTTTTTTGACCAAACCGTCGGCGCATTATTGGTGGATGGCCTAGGGCAAGTATTGGCGGATTGGCACAGCCCCGATTGGCTAATCGCATTGCTGGCGCGTGGGGTCGGCAGTGGCATTCAGGTGGTCGCCACCTTTATACCTATCGTGGGCTTCTTGTTCCTGTTTTTATCCGCCTTGGAAGATTCCGGCTACATGGCCCGCGCCGCTTTTGTAGTGGACCGCCTGATGCGCATGATAGGCTTGCCGGGCAAATCGTTTGTGCCAATGATTGTCGGCTTTGGCTGCAACGTGCCTGCCATTATGGCCACCCGTGTCTTGGAAAACCGCCGCGACCGCATCCTAACCAACCTGATGAACCCGTTCATGTCGTGTGGCGCACGGTTGCCGGTATACGCATTGTTCGCCGCCGCCTTTTTTCCGGTCGGCGGGCAAAATCTAGTGTTCGGCCTGTATCTAATGGGCATTGGCGTGGCATTAATGACCGGGCTGATTATGCGCCACACCTTATTCAAAGGTAGCACGTCCGCTTTTATCATGGAATTGCCCACTTACCACCTGCCCACACTCAGCGGGGTATGCCTAAGAAGTTGGGACCGGCTACAAGCATTCCTGTTTAACGCTGGCAAAGTTATCGTACCGATGGTGTTGGTGTTGAACGTGCTTAATGCCTTAGGCACTGACGGCAGTTTTGGCCAAGCAAACAGCGACAAATCGGTGTTAAGCACGATTGGCAAAGGGCTAACCCCGTTGTTCCGGCCGATGGGCATTAGCAATGATAACTGGCCCGCCACAGTCGGCATTTTTTCTGGCGTTTTGGCAAAGGAAGCCGTAGTAGGCACGCTCGACTCCTTGTACAGCCAGCGGGCAAATAGCGCGCCGGAAACCTCACAAAGCGCATTTGACCTGAAACAAGCCCTGCTGGATGCCTGCCAAACCGTACCGGACAACCTGAAGAAAGTTGCCGATAACTTCCTCGACCCGTTAGGTCTCGACATTGGCGAGGTAAGCGACCTTAATGCCGCCGCCAACCAACAATCGGTGCATACCGCCACCTACCATGCCATGCGTGACAGTTTCGACGGGCAAGCGGGCGCGTTTGCCTACCTGCTATTCATCTTGCTGTACGCACCCTGCGTGGCGGCAACTGCGGCTATTTACCGCGAAACCAATTTGAATTGGACTATTTTTGTGCTGTTCTGGACCACGGGACTGGCCTTTATGACCGCCACACTGTATTACCAAACCGCCACTTACAGTAACCATCCGCAATTGTCCGCCCTGTGGATTAGCGGCTTATGCACTGCCTTTTTGTTGGTGTTGGTGGGGCTTTGGCTATCCGGCAAATGGCAAGAACAGGCCATTATTAAAGGAGTGAGTGAATGATTTTGTCAGATTTACGGATTTATCTTAAACAACAACAGCGTGTCGCGCTAAAAGATTTGGTCAACCATTTCGACGTGGATGCCGATGCCCTGCGCGGCATGTTGGGCAAATGGATCAGCAAAGGCCAAGTTAGGCGCATAAGCCCAGAATCGGCCTGCGGCACCAGCTGCTGCAAATGCGATCCAGCATTGACTGAATTGTATGAATGGGTGGATTCGCCAGTGCATGGTTGATGGTTAAATACCTGTTTAACGCTACCTTGTTACATGTTTACAAACTGTGGATTATGGGAATCCCTTTATACCCCTTGGCTATGCCAGAATGACCACTTAAACATCAACAGTCAAATCGCAACCACTACCAAAGAACGAACCGAAATAGACGGGCTTGGCTAAAATGAACAGAATTGAAATAAGCGATCAATAGTGGTTACGCCTGTTACCCGTATTAAAAAAATTGCCGGGAATCAATGGCCCCCACCCGAAAAATGCAGACAATTTATTTCCATTCTTGATGGTGTTCCGCTTGTGTATGAAAAAACTTAAAAAACAACTGTAAATTTTTTGGCAATTTTATCTTGGCATAAAAACACACGATGCAGCCCAAGGAAGCGAAAGCCCGGATACTTATCAAATCAGTCTGGCGGTTGTCGGGTTACGTTGCACTAACCCGACCTACGTGCGGCTCATTGCCGCTTATGCCAAAAATCAAAAATTTTGGTACAAACGGCACAAACCAACAAAGTGCCTTTATGTCGGCACACGCCCATTGGCCAAAAATCGGTAAATGGCTAATTTTGGAAGTTATCCGGCCATTTTCTTGAAGCATGAAAAACGGCTAAAACCTGAATCTGCTTCCCAATCACCCGATACGGCAAAATGTAGCTTGTGCCTGAAACCACCAGCTCGCGTGTCCCGTTAACCCGTCCATTGCGGCCTAGCTGGGGATTTTCTTGCAACAATGCCGCATTTTCCTTGAGCCTAGCCAACAGCCTTGCCGCTGCATTAGGGCTGTCTTCGGCAATGTAAGTGAAAATCTCACGCAAGTCCTGTCTGGCAAGTCCAGTCCGGTCCAGACAAGCTTCATGCCTTGCCTTTGGTTGCTGCCGCTATCAACTCGGCCATTTCGCACATGACATCATCATGCGCTATGACTTCACCGCGATCGGCGGCGGCTATGCCTTGGCTGATTTTTTCAACTTGCCAAGCATGGGTTTCAAGGTATTGCTTGATGGCTTGGTTGATAAGGTCATCGCGTGGCCTGTCTAGCGATTCTGCTAAGTTGTCAAGTTGATGAACAATGCTGGGCTCTGTTCTGACGGTGAATGTTTCGGTTGCCATGATTTAACCCCTTGTCACTATGGTCTTTTTGTTATCATAAAACATACCATGATGTTTGACAAAACAATTAGGGTCTGACAATTTTTTAAATGGATAGAAAAGCCAATCACCCCCGCAACAACGGGTAAACACTGCCCCTGGCCACCCCATACTTGCCGCACAGGCTTTTGACAGGCACGCCTTTAACGCCATCCTGCCATTGGTTGAATCTGCCGACTTCTTCTCGCTGAACACCATAAGGCCCTCATAGATTCCCGGCAATTTCTTTAAAACGGGCCACAGGCGTAACCACTATTGATCGCTTATTTCAATTCTGTTCATTTCAGCCAAATCGATATAGTTTACAATAGGGGTAAAACGTCAACACAACCTAGCATAAACAGGCATTGCATAGCCTTTGCCTAATTTTTAGGTCTGGATAATAGTTCACATGAGTAATGAATATAATGCCGCTGCCATTGAGGTATTAAGCGGTTTGGAGCCGGTGCGCAAACGTCCCGGCATGTACACGGACACCACCCGCCCCAACCATCTGGTGCAAGAAGTGGTTGACAACAGTGTGGACGAGGCAATGGCGGGCCACGCCAGCCAAATTGAGGTGGTGATTTTTAAGGATGGCTCGGTGCAAGTCAGCGATAACGGGCGCGGGATGCCGGTGGACATTCATCCTGAACAAGGCATCCCGGGGGTGGAAGTCATCCTGACCCAACTCCATGCCGGTGGCAAGTTCTCCAATAAAAATTACCAATTCTCAGGCGGCCTGCATGGCGTGGGCGTGTCGGTGGTCAATGCCTTGTCCGCGCAATTGCAAGTCACCGTCAAGCGTAACGGCAAAATTTATCAAATGGGCTTTGCCGATGGTGAAAAGCAATCGGAATTGGCCGAAATAGGTACAGTCGGCAAAAACAACACCGGCACCACCGTCAAATTTTGGCCGAACGAAAAATATTTTGACTCCAATAAAGTGTCCGTATCACGGCTTAAGCATAATTTGCGCGCCAAGGCGGTGTTGTGTCCTGGCCTGTCCATCAGCCTGACTGTAGAACAGCCGGAAGAAAGCATTGTCTGGTGTTATCAAAACGGCCTTAAAGATTATCTGCTCGACCGCATTGGCGATATTGATTTTTACCCCGAACAGCCATTTATGGGCAACCGCTCCGCTAACCATGAGGCAGTGGAATGGGGCGTGGTATGGGCGGTGGACAACCCACCGGAAGTGCTCAACGAAAGTTATGTCAATCTGATACCGACCGCGCAAGGCGGCACCCATGTCAACGGGCTGCGGGCCGGTTTCACCGAAGCCATGCGCGAGTTTTGCGACATCCGCAATATCTTGCCGCGTGGCGTCAAAGTGGCACCCGAAGATGTCTGGGAAAACTGTCATTTTGTGTTGTCGGTCAAATTGCAAGACCCGCAATTCTCTGGCCAAACCAAAGAACGCTTAAGCTCACGCGAGTGCGTGGCGTTTGTGGCGGGGGTTGCCAAAGATACCTTTAGCCTGTGGCTTAACCAGCATCCGGCTGAAGGCGAAAAAATTGCCGAGATCATTATTGACAGCGCCCAAAAACGGCTACGTTCCAACAAAAAAATCATCCGTAAAAAAATCACCCAAGGGCCTGCATTGCCCGGCAAACTGGCAGATTGTTCGGCACAAGACATCAACCGCACCGAATTGTTTTTGGTTGAAGGGGATTCAGCAGGCGGCTCCGCCAAACAGGCACGGGAGCGCGATTTTCAGGCGATTATGCCGTTACGCGGTAAAATCCTGAATACTTGGGAAGTAGAATCGGGGCAAGTGATGGCCTCGCAAGAAGTGCACGACATTGCCGTGGCCTTGGGTATAGAACCAGGTTGCGATAACCTGCAAAATTTACGTTATGGCAAAGTCTGCATACTCGCCGATGCCGATTCCGACGGCAACCATATCGCCACCCTGATTTGCGCCCTGTTTTACCAGCATTTTAACGCCTTGGTGCGTGCCGGACATGTGTTTGTTGCTATGCCGCCGCTGTATCGGATTGATGTCGGCAAAAAAGTGTTTTACGCACTGGATGAGTCAGAACGCCAAGGCGTGTTAGACCGCATTAAAGCCGAAAAGATCAAAGGGCAAATTAATGTGCAGCGCTTTAAAGGTCTGGGCGAAATGAACCCCTCGCAACTGCGCGAAACCACCATGAATCCCGACACACGGCGGCTAGTGCAACTCACTGTAGAAGAAGCCGACGAAACACACAACCAACTGGATTTGCTGTTGGCCAAAAAACGCGCCGGTGACCGGAAAACTTGGCTGGAAACTAAAGGCAACTTGGCGGATATTGTTTAACCATCCAGCAATGCCCGCTGAACCCCCCTTACCTACTGAATAAATAGCAATATGACCCAACAAGAGAAAACCCTGACCATGACCGTGCTAATGACTCCGGACATGGCCAATTTTGCCGGTAATGTCCACGGTGGCTCATTACTTAAACTGCTCGACCAAGTGGCTTATGCTTGCGCGGCAAAGTACTGTAAAAATTATGTAGTCACCGCTGCCCTTGACCAAGTGTTTTTTAAACAAAACGTCAATGTCGGCGAACTGGTCACGTTTTATGCGCGGGTCAACCATGTTGGACGCTCTTCCATGGAAATTGGCATTAAAGTGTTCGCCGAAAATTTACGCACCCATGTCAGGCGCTATACCACCTCGTGTTTTTTTACCATGGTCGCGGTTGATGAAAACGGCAAATCCGTGTCAGCCCCCGAACTAAAGTTGGAAACCGAACTGGAGCGCATTTATTTTGAAGCGGCAAAACTGCGTAAACTGATGCGTCAGGAAAGCTTGGAAAAAAGCCGTGCCTTGGAACTGGACACCCAAGAGGATGACTTTTGATGCTAGCCGTGCAGAACAATTTTGAGCAACAACCGTTAAAGGATTTTGCCGAAAAAGCTTACTTGGATTACTCCATGTACGTCATTCTCGACCGCGCCTTGCCGCACCTTGCCGATGGCCTAAAACCGGTGCAACGGCGCATTGTTTTCGCTATGTCCGAATTGGGTTTGTCGGCAACCGCCAAACACAAAAAATCCGCCCGTACCGTCGGTGATGTGTTGGGCAAATACCACCCACACGGCGACTCGGCCTGTTATGAAGCAATGGTGTTAATGGCGCAACACTTCTCATACCGCTATCCACTGATTGACGGGCAAGGCAACTGGGGGTCTTCAGATGACCCTAAATCTTTCGCCGCCATGCGTTACACCGAATCGCGCCTGACCGCTTATGCCCAAACCCTGCTGGGCGAATTGGGTCAAGGCACGGTCGATTGGACGGATAATTTTGACGGCACCCTGCAAGAACCGGAACTGTTACCCGCCCGTTTGCCCAATATTTTGCTGAACGGCACGATGGGCATTGCCGTAGGCATGGCCACCGACATTCCGCCGCATAACCTAAGGGAACTGGCTAATGCCTGTATTGCATTGCTGGATAATCCTGACAGCCCGTTAGAAACCCTGTTCCAGCACGTCAAAGGTCCAGACTACCCCACCGATGCAGAAATTGTCAGTGCTGCCGAAGACATCCAAAAAATTTACCTGACCGGTGGCGGCTCCATTAAAATGCGCGCCAAATACGAGCTGGAAGATGGGGTGATTGTCATCACCGCCCTGCCCCACCAAGTGTCCGGCAACAAGCTGATGGAACAAATCGCCGCGCAAATGTTAGCGAAAAAATTGCCGATGATTGAGGATTTACGCGACGAATCCGACCACGAAAACCCCACCCGCCTGCTGATTATCCCCAAATCAAAACGCACCGATGCCGATGCCGTGATGTCGCACTTGTTCGCCACCACCGATCTGGAAAAAAGCTACCGCGTTAACATGAACATGATTGGCCTGGATGGTCGGCCTAAAGTCAAAGGTTTGCGCGACATCCTAGTGGAATGGCTGACCTTCCGCACCGAAACCGTGCGCCGCCGCTTGCAATACCGGCTGGATAAGGTCATTGCCCGTTTGCATATCCTTGAAGGCTTGTTGATTGCTTATTTGAACATTGACGAAGTCATTGCCATTATCCGCAACGAAGACAAACCCAAACCCGCCTTAATGGCGCGCTTTGGCATCACCGATGCCCAAGCCGAAGCCATTTTGGAACTGAAGCTGCGTCACCTCGCACAATTGGAGGAAATGAAAATCCGTGGCGAACAGGACGAACTAGCGCAAGAACGCGCCGCACTGGAAAAAACCCTAGGTTCAGAAACTTTGCTCAGCCAATTGGTGAAACAAGAACTGCAAGCCGATGCCGAAAAATTTGGCGATGATCGCCGTTCGCCCATTATTGCCCGTGATGCCGCACAAGTATTGGAAACCGCCGCCCTCATCAGCAACGAACCACTCACCGTGATCTTGTCGGAAAAAGGCTGGATTCGTGCCGCCAAGGGGCATGATATTGATGTCGGCAGCTTAAGTTACCGCTCCGGCGATGCGTTTCTGGATGCCGTCAAGTGCCGTTCAACCCAACCGGTTTATATCCTCGACTCAACCGGACGCGCCTATAGCACCAGCAGCCATGACCTACCCTCCGCCCGCACCCAAGGGGAACCGCTGACCGGGCGCTTAAACCCGCCCGCCGGTGCCGTTTTTACGCATTTATTGGCGGGCAATGGCGAAGATTGGCTTGTCGTTGCCAGCACTGCGGGTTATGGCTTTAAAGTGCAATTAAAAGACTTGCTGAGCAAAAACAAAGCAGGTAAACAATTGCTTACCTTACCCGAAGGCAGCCAAACCATCAAACCCATTACCATCAGTGCCGAAGCCGACCGGCTTGCCGTTATTAGCTTACAAGGCCGCTTGCTGATTTTTCCGCTAGATGGCTTGCCCGCCTTAGCCAAAGGCAAAGGCAACAAACTGCTACAAATACAACCCACTGATTTCACCACAGGCAGCGACGCGCTAATTGCCGCTGCCACCATATCCGCCAACGGCCAGCTACGGATTACCGCTGGCAAACGGCAATTGACCCTAAAAAGCAGCGACTTGGAGAATTATACGGGTAGCCGGGCACAACGGGGCACTTTGTTGCCACGCGGTTTGCAACGGGTTGATGCGATTGAAACCGTGCTGGATGCATAAACCATCCGCTAGGTTATTAAGATAGCCAAGCCAAGCAACTATTTTACTGGTTAAACCTAGCGTGTATTACAATGCTATGCGACACGCTGGCTGAGCGTAATCGAAGCCCCGCCTACAGCTTGTTTTTGCGAGTGGTCTGGTTGCTTTCCCTTCGGCTACGCTCAGGGAACGTACGCCGGATAATAGCGGCTTTTGCCCGTCAATCACGCAAACCCCAGAGTGCCAATTGGCAAAGCGTTCAGTTTGTTCAACTATGTATTTCATAGCCTTGTTGTATCCAGTTGGATGCGAACAGTCAATGCGCAATTTCCGCAAAAGTACCCGGTGATGGAGACCATAGCCATCTGTTTAAACTTGACGCCATTTGACGAACACAGGGCAATGCCTGAATAATAAGCAATCATCCTCGCCAGCCCTAAATTGCCCATGCCCCTCTCCGACAAACAACACCAGCTCCTTACCCTACTAGCAGACGGGCAATTCCATTCCGGCAGTGCTTTGGCAATTAGCCTTAATATCAGCCGTTCGGCGGTGTGGAAGCAAGTGCTTAGCCTGACCGAACTGGGCATCAACTCGGCAGCCGTGCGCGGCAAGGGCTATAAGCTGGATAGACCCTTGCAACTGCTGGACGCGCCGCACATTAACAGCTTGCTCACCGCCCAAAACCAAGCCTTACTCCAAACCTTGCAAGTCGTGCCGCATATAGCCTCAACCAACAGCTATTTGCTGGAACTGGGCAGACAAAACCGCACCGGAATAGTTTGTTTTGCAGAACAACAAAGTGCCGGTAAAGGGCGGCGCGGGCGGCAATGGGTGTCACCTTTTGGCAGCAACATTTACCTGTCCATTTTGTGGCGTTACGAACTGCATGGCCCCGATGTGCTGTCCGGTTTAAGCCTAGCCGTTGGCGTGGCCGTGGTGCGGGCGCTGCAATCCCTTGGCGTGGCTGGCGTAGGGCTAAAATGGCCTAATGATCTGATACACCAAGGTAAAAAATTGGGCGGTATGCTAATCGAAGTGTCCGGCGAAAGTGCCGGGCCTTGCTATGCTGTGGTGGGGTTGGGGCTTAATGTCCATTTACCCGCCAGCCAAGCCACCGGCATTGACCAAGCATGGACGGATATTAGCCAAATTTTGGGGTCGGCAAATAGCCTATCCAGAAACCAGCTGGCAGCAAGCCTGTTAAATGAACTATTACCGGTTATCAGCCAATTTGAACACACCGGATTAGCCCCTTTTTTGCCGGAATGGCGCCGTTATGATTGCCTAAACGGACAAACCGCCAACTTGTTTGTCGGCAACCAACACTATTCGGGCACAGTGTTGGGCATTGATGACAAGGGATTGTTGCTGTTTGCCAAAGCGGATGGCAGCCAACAAGCCTTTGCTTCGGGCGAAGTCAGTTTTAGCTGGCCATGACAAGCCCCCCAAAAAAACGGTGTCCAAGCCTAAATTTACTGGTTGATTTCGGCAATAGCCGTGTCAAATGGGCCACCGCGCAAGCCGGTCAGCTCAGCAACCAACACTGCTTAGACAATAATCAACTCAGCATTGCCACACTGCTTGCCCAATGGCAGTGCTTGCCCGAACCCGAATACATCGGGTTGGCTTGTGTCAGCTCGCCGCAAAACCTTAGCATTGCCAAAACCGCCGCAGCGGTCTGCTGGCCCAAGGCAAAATTGCTACAGGCCCATTCCCAAGCAGAAGGCTTTGGTGTCCGCAATGCTTATCTGCAACCGGAAAAACTAGGCGTGGATCGTTGGCTGGCATTGATAGCCGCAAGACAATCCTTGCAGCCAGTGTGTATTGTCGATTGTGGCACCGCCATCACCTTAGACTTGCTCGACGGGCAAGGCCAGCACCTAGGCGGGCTGATCTGCCCGGGCCTATCACTCATGAAGCAAGCCTTGTTCCAAGGCACACAAGCCTTAGGGTTTGATAGCCAGCAATTCGCCCCGCAACCCGCCAACTTTACCCAAGCAGCTATTGATAGCGGCAGCCTGTTTGCGGCAATTGGCTTGATAGAAGCAACACTAGCCCGACAAGACCGTTATTTTCAGCTGATTTTAACTGGCGGCGATGCCCAACGCATTGGCGATAACTTAAGCCTAAGCCATAACATCGATAAAGATTTGGTATTGCGCGGGCTAGCGTTGCTGGTTGAAGGGCAATAACACTGGTTCAATAAGTCGACATTGGCACTGTCAGTCAGACTAACCTTAATTGCTACAATCCCCGCTCTACTGTAATACGCCACCCATGATAGAATGGAAAGCTATTTAAATTAAGTTTTAACGTTATGCGTTTAATCAGAGGACTAGCCCATTTAGAACCCTTTACCCACGGCTGTGTGCTTTCCATCGGCAACTTCGATGGCTTGCATTTAGGGCATCAGGCCGTTATCCAAAAACTGGCCAATCATGGCAAGGCAATGGGCCTGCCGGTGGTCATCATCGTTTTTGAACCGCAACCTTTAGAATATTTTTTAAAGGACAATGAACCGTCCCGACTGATGCGTTTGCGCGAAAAAGTGATGGCCTTTGCCAACTTACCAATAGATAACCTGCTAATCATGCGCTTTAACAAGCCATTTGCCAATATCGATGCCGAACAGTTTATTGAAGACTTATTAATCAAAAAACTCAACGTCAAACATTTAGTGGTCGGCGATGACTTCCATTTTGGCAAGGCACGGCGCGGCAATTTCGCCTTGCTTAAAGAAAAAGGCAAGCTGTTAGGCTTCACCGTTGAAGACACCGGCTCTTATCAGGCCGATGGCTTGCGGGTCAGCAGCACCCTCATCCGCGATGCTCTAAATGCCGGCGACCTAACCCAAGCCGAGCGGCTATTGGGGCATTGTTATTCGGTATGCGGTCGGGTGGCACACGGTGAAAAACTGGGGCGCACCTTGGGCTACCCCACCGCCAATATCCAGATGTTCCGAAAAAACAGCCCCATTAATGGCGTGTTTGCCGTCACCATGACCGGTATTGATAACAAAACCTTTCAAGGCGTCGCCAATGTCGGCACCCGCCCTACCGTGGCTGGCGGTTCTAAAGTAATACTGGAAACCCATTTGCTGGATTTTAAACAAGAGATATATGGCCGTTATGTCGAAGTGCAGTTCCGCCATAAAATTCGTGATGAAATAAGATTCCCTTCCCTCGAGGCGCTAACCGTACAAATCGCCTGTGATGTAGCCGAAACTAAGGCATTTTTTGCCCAAAACAAAGTGGTTCAATAACCTTACCCCTACTTGGCAAGGATAGCCAAGTATTGAACTTACCTTTAAAAATATAAAAACAACTACTTACCTAACAAAGAGCTGACCACAATGGACTATAAAAAAACCCTAAACCTGCCAGCCACTGGTTTCCCAATGAAAGGCAATCTGGCGCAACGCGAGCCGGAACAGCTAAAAAAATGGCAACAAGCCGACCTTTACCAAAAAATTCGCACCCACGGCGCAGGCAGGCCGCCGTTTATTTTGCATGACGGCCCACCCTATGCCAATGGTGAAATCCATATCGGCCACGCTGTCAATAAAGTCTTGAAAGATTTTATCTTAAAATCAAAAACCTTAAGCGGTTTTGATGCGCCCTATGTGCCGGGTTGGGATTGCCACGGCTTGCCTATTGAGTTGCAAGTGGAAAAAAAGGTGGGCAAAGCCGGTGCTAAAGTAAGCCCCGCCGTGTTCCGCAAAGCCTGCCGCGAATACGCCAGCAAACAAGTCGCCACTCAAAAAGAAGCCTTTGTACGGCTAGGCATTTTTGGCGATTGGGAAAACCCGTATTTAACCATGGACTTTGCTTTTGAGGCAGATATTGTCCGCGCTTTGGGTACAATTGCCGCCAATGGCCATATAGACAAGGGAGCCAAACCAGTACATTGGTGTACCGATTGCGCTTCAGCCTTGGCGGAAGCGGAAGTGGAATACGAAGACAAACATTCGCCCGCCATTGATGTCCGCTTTCTGGTGCTTGATGAACAAGCCCTGTTGGCGGCTTGCCACACAGTACCCGAGCATGAAGGACACGGCCCCATTTCGGTGGTGATATGGACCACCACCCCGTGGACATTGCCCGCCAACCAAGGTGTGGCGTTAAACCCAGAATTGGAATATGCCATTGTGCAATGCGACACGGAACGCTTGCTGATTGCCGAAGCCTTGCTAAAAGATGCCCTGCTACGTTATGGCATTGAAGATTACCGCGTGGTGGCGTACTGCAAAGGCGCAGATTTGGAAAACCAGTTGTTGCAACACCCATTCTATGACCGCCAAGTGCCTATTATATTGGGCGACCACGTCACCACCGATGCCGGTACTGGCGCAGTGCACACTGCCCCCGGGCATGGTCAGGAAGACTATGTGGTCGGTCGCAAATACGGCTTGGAAGTGGATAACCCCGTAGGTAGTGATGGGGTATTTTTGCCCGGCACCCCATTGTTTGCTGGCGAACATGTAGCTAACGCCAATGCCCATGTACTGGAAGTGCTGCAAGCCAACGGCAAATTGCTGCACCATCATGCCTTATTGCACAGTTACCCGCATTGCTGGCGGCATCACACGCCCATTATTTTCCGTGCCACGCCGCAATGGTTTATTGCCATGGACAAAAACCAGCTACGCGAAACAGCTTTGAATGAAATCAAACGGGTTGAATGGATACCCGATTGGGGACAAGCGCGGATTGAAAGCATGTTGCAAGGCCGCCCCGACTGGTGCGTGTCACGGCAACGCACTTGGGGCGTGCCGATTGCCCTATTTGTCCATAAAGAAACCGGCGAACTGCATCCACAAACTTTAGATTTAATTGAACAAGTCGCCCAGCGTATTGAAAAATCAGGGATAGATGCTTGGTTCGAGCTGGATGCAGCGGAATTGTTAGGTGAACAAGCCCAGCACTACGACAAAATTAGCGACACCTTAGATGTCTGGTTTGATTCTGGCGTGACCCATGCCGCCGTATTAAAACGCCGTGCGGGCTTGCACTTCCCCGCCGATTTGTACTTGGAAGGCTCCGACCAGCACCGTGGCTGGTTCCAATCCTCGTTATTGACTTCAGTGACCATGAACGGCGTAGCCCCGTACAAAGCCGTGCTGACCCACGGTTTCACCGTTGATAAAAACGGCGAAAAAATGTCCAAGTCCAAGGGCAATGTCATCCCGCCGCAATCGGTGATGAAAAACCTAGGCGCCGATGTGTTGCGGTTGTGGATTGCCTCGACCGACTACCGTGGCGAAATGCGCGTTTCCGATGAAATTTTGGAACGCACCTCCGATGGCTACCGCCGTTTACGCAACACCGCCCGCTTCTTGCTTTCTAACTTGGATGATTTTGATCCCGCACTGCACAGCATCACCAACAACGACTTGCTGGCCCTGGACCGCTGGATTGTCGATAGGGCTTATTTGTTGCAAGAAGAAGTAAAAAGCCATTACGAAAATTATCAATTCCAGCTTATTTTCCAAAAAGTGCATCATTTCTGCGTCATTGATCTGGGCGGCTTTTATTTGGATATTATCAAAGACCGCCAATATACCGCCAAGGCGGATGGCTTGGCGCGGCGTTCCGCTCAAACCGCCATGCACCATGTGCTGGAAGCCTTGACCCGCTGGCTGGCACCAATCACCAGTTACACCGCTGAAGAAATCTGGCACTACCTGCCCGGGCAACGTGGCGAATCGGTGTTTTTAACAACTTGGTATGACGGCTTGCAGCCCTTAAATGAAGCCAGTCCACTCAATAGGGAATTTTGGCAGCGCATGATGGCTATCCGTGCCGTGGTCAGTAAAGAACTGGAAAAAAGCCGTGCCAAAGGCGACATCGGCGCTTCCTTAAATGCCGAACTGGAGCTGTATTGTAATGATGATTATTTGGCTGATTTAAACCACTTGGCGGGTGAACTGCATTTTGTTTTCATCACCTCAGCCGCTTCGGTGTTTGCCGAGCAAGAAGCCCCAGACGATGCCCTCGCCACCGAGCTGGAAGGCATCAGGCTAAAAGTGCGCGTGTCCGAACACAGCAAATGTGTGCGCTGTTGGCATCAGCGCAGTGATGTAGGCGAGCATGAAGAACACCCCGAATTATGCGGACGTTGTGTGGACAACATTGTCGGTGCAGGGGAAGTGAGGCACTATGCATAATTTAAAATGGCTACTGTTATCACTATTGGCCGTGGTGTTGGACCAAGCCAGCAAACTGGCTATCGACAGCCACATGCCCCTGTTCCAATCCATCCCCGTACTGCCTTATTTTAACCTGACCTACGTCCACAACACCGGCGCGGCTTTCAGCTTCCTGAGCGAAGCGGGCGGCTGGCAACGCTGGTTATTTGCCGGTTTGGCGGCACTCATCAGCATCATGATTGCGATCTGGTTGACCCGTCTGCAAAAACATGAGGTGTTATTGTCGGCGGCTCTATCGCTGGTGCTGGGCGGCGCCATAGGCAATTTGATTGACCGCTTGGCCTATGGCTACGTGATTGACTTTCTCGATGTGTATGTAGGCAGCTGGCACTGGCCCGCGTTTAACGTGGCGGATTCGGCAATTACCTTGGGCGTGGCGTTGATGCTGGTGGAGTCGTTGGGGTTGGTTAGGGGAAAGGAGGGGGGGTAGGTTGTTGGGGGTTGTTTTTTACATCAACCTACCCTTAGTATTATTGAAACTTTTCGAGGGTGCCAGCCCGTAGCTCGTAGGTTGGGGTAAGGAACGAACCCCAACAAAATCTAACTATTAACGACTCATCTCTTTTATACTCTTTGGGTACATCCTAGGGGAGGCTCGAAAAACCTCTGATTTCATTAAAAATAGCTTTGTAATCTATTGATTTATTTTTGTGTCAATTTTTTAAAATGAAGTTTTTCGAAGTTCCCCTAAGCACTTATAATACAGCGGCTTTGTTGTGTTGGGGGTTCGTTACTTTTATGCCCTTGGGTGCACCCCAACCTACACTCCGCTTAATCAAAGGTTTCTATGCGTTACCGACGAGTTAATATCCCCGGTGCCTGTTATTTCTTTACGGTCAATCTGGCGGAACGCAAAAGCGGCTTGTTGGTTGAACACATTGCAAGCTTAAGGGCATCGGTGCGCCGTGTGCAAACAGCGCACCCGTTTGTCATTGATGCGATGGTGGTCATGCCTGACCATTTGCACAGCCTGTGGACATTGCCACCAGGCGACCGTGATTTTTCCACCCGCTGGGGCTTGATAAAAGCGGGTTTCTCAAGACAACTTGCGCCATCAGAACGCCTATCCGCCAGCCGAAAAAGCAAGGGCGAGCGGGGCATTTGGCAACGCCGTTTTTGGGAGCATCTGATCCGTGATGATTTGGATTTTGAACGCCATGTTGATTATATCCATTACAATCCGGTCAAGCATGGCTATGTCCTCCGGCCTGCCGATTGGCCGTTTTCAAGCATCCACCGTTATATGAAACATAACATTGTTAATGAAAACTGGGCGTGCGGTGATGGTTTTGGCGCGTTTGGTTTTGGTGAGCGTTGATTTTGATCGGATGCTGGGTATTGTTGGGGTTCGTTCCTTACCCCAACCTACGAGCTATTGTCCTGAATTTGAGGTCCACTATAATTTGCCCACAACCACAATTTTTTAGTGATAATTAAAAGTAAAGGTTGACGAACGAGGCGTTTTCAAACATAATTTTTTTGTGGTTTTATAAACCACACAATAAAAATTACTATAACTCACCCTTGAGGAGCTTTTTATGTCACTGATCACTTGGACGGCTGAACAATACGGTACTAACGTGGGTTTTGCCGATGAAGAACATCGCATACTCTTTGACAAACTAAACAAGCTATACGACTTGGCCACCGGTGGCGCGGCGCGTGAAGCGGTCGGCGCACAACTGGACGACCTGATTGCCTATGTTGTTGACCACTTTGCCCATGAAGAACGCGAAATGCAAGCCAAAGGTTTTGCCAACTTTGACCAACACAAAGCCGAACACACTGCCTTAATCGGCATTTGTGCAGATTTACAAACCAAATTCCATGCCGGAGAAGCCGAAGTCACCGAAGACGTCGGGCAACTGGTCAAAGGCTGGCTAGATAGCCACATCCCCACCTTCGATAAAGCCTACGCGGTCGTGTTAAGCTAACACCCCATCAAACTTAACGGCCCTCTGCTGCAATTGAAGGGCCGTTAAGCTTAAGCAATCACCTTGGCTGAACGGCTAGCCAATTAATTTATGGGCTTCGGCTTTGCTCAGGCAACGGGTCTCGCCCCTACCTAACCCCCTAAATAGGGCTGCTTAAGATAACTTAACGATACCCCCAACTGAATAACATCATGGGGCACCAGCAAGTAATACCATAGCTTATTGCCATTATCGGCGGCGTGCCGGTTGGCATAGCCACACCAGCGGCTGGCGGCACGGGCTTTTAGCTGCACCTCATCGTTAGCCATTTGATCGGCCCGTTTCGGCTCAACCAGCAAACAATAATCGGCACATTCCACCACAAAATCCGGTTCATAATTTTGCCCATTTTGGTATTCAATACGGAATTGCCCGCTGGCAGGCTTCATCCACTTAAGCACCTCCCTGTCGTCTTCCAACACCTGTGCCAAGCGCCATTCACCGTCTACCGAATCAAATTTTTGGTACGGGTAACAGCATTTGTTAAAGCCCGTGAACACCATCTGCCGTATCGCCTGTTTATTGGCAATAGGGGCGCGGAAATCGCGCGGGCTATCACCCGCCTGTAAGGTAAATGCGGCGGGTTTTAGCACCTCAAAACCTTGCGTGATCTTGCCAATGTAATCAGTTGGCGTCGTCCAGTGGTTTTTTAGCAATTGCGCCCAAATAAAATCACTCAGCTGTTTTTGCGCGTACACCAACACATTTTCCACTTGCGCCTCATCACGCAAATAAGTGCGTAAATGGGCCAACAGTTGCCCGACCAGTTTGTACAACAAAGGGCCGTGTTCATCATAATCAATTTCATCCCTGTCCATCAAATGACGCACCAAATAGTCCTCCAACTGCTCTTCATGGGCATCTTGCCCCGCCCAATGGATACTGGCGGTTTGGTTGTCGTGCAAATGTTGCAACAAAATTTCTTGGCTGACCGGCTGAATCTTAATGTTTGCCAGACCTTGCAAGTCAAAATCGTTAAAACCATAATTCACTTCGCGGGTAGGCAACACCACAATTTTAGGCACATCCAGCGTCAATTCCACCAGTTTTTCAGTCACCGACTGGACAATTGCCGCCACTTCATCCGCACTCAACTCGGCCTCCTGCTCCAACTCAGGCAGCAACCCTTGCAACGGCGGATTGTCGCGGACAATTTGTTGCACCCGCCGCAGCACCGCCGCTTGCACGGCTGGTTCGCCCAATGCCTTGCTGGATGCCAATCGGCTAGCCTGCTCTTCGACCACTTTTAAGACAATTTCGGCAACGCGGTTGTGTTGCTCAGAAGGCGGGTGTGCGGGATAAGGTATGCTACCCGCCCCGCTAATGGCCTTATCATCTTGGCTTGCAGTTTTGCCAGTAGTGAGCATATCCACATAAGACGGTGCGATGATCAGTTGCGGTTTTTTGTCCGGTATATCGGCATCATCGCCACCAATATAAATCACCTTGCGGATAATGGATTCGGCATCATTGGCGCGGTCGATAATGTCCTGAAAACGGTCATGGGCAATAATGGTCAGCCGGTCCACCGCCGCCACCCCGGTGCGCTTGCCATAAGGCAAACGCAAGCCGCGGCCGATGGTCTGTTCGGTCAAAATTTCCGAAGCCGAAGCGCGTAACGGCACAATAGTATAAAGATTGGTCACATCCCAACCTTCTTTCAACTTATTGACATGAATCACAATCTCAGTGTGTTCATCGTGTTCGACCGCTAGCAGGCGCTGCATGGCTTCGTCGGATTCCTCGCCGGATTGGTTGCAATGCACCTCAATCACCTTGCCCTGATAACGCCCGTCAAAAAAATCCGCCGATTCCATCAGCGTTTTAATGCTTCCGGCGTGGCGGGTGTCTTGTGCCACCACCAGCATAAACGGCTTGACCGGTTGGGCCTGATGGTTGCTGGCATAAGTCTGCAACGCCACTTTGACAAATTCATGATGATGGATGCCGTCTTCCAGCTTGATTTTTTCCAGCTCCGGCAAACTGTATTGGTCGGCACGGAAATCCTTGCGCGTGGCCACGGCGGGAATTTTGACAAAACCATCCGCCAGCGCACTGGCTAACGGATAGTGATAAATGATATTGGCAAAATCACGCGGCTTGCTGCCGGTGGTTTTCGGGGTGGCGGTCAGCTCTATGCCCAACACCGGTTTAAGATCGTTGATCGCTTTGGCCCCAGCACTGGCGTAATAACGGTGCGCCTCGTCCATTAACACCACCAAATCAGGCAAGCCCGCCAAATAATCAAAATACGACTCGCCAATATACTCCTGCAAACGGCGCACTTTAGCCAGTGACGATTTGACCGCGCCCTTTTTGCTATCGCGGGCGTTAATTTTGGCGATATTAAAAATATTGATATGCGGGGCTGCTTCGTAGGCGAACAGATCAGCCGTCAAGGTTTGCGGCACGGCATAATCCAAGCGCACACCGCGCCCGTTGTCATAATCTTCGCCAGTAATAATCACCGGCGGCATTTGCGTCATTTCCGGGATACCGGCAAACACATATTTGGCGTGGCCCAAGTTAAAATCTTGTTTCAGCTTCTCGTAAATGGTCAGGTTAGGGGCCAACACCAAAAAATGGCGGCTGCGCCCGGTCAAATACAGCCAAGCGATCATCGCCCCCATTAGCCGTGTTTTGCCCACCCCCGTTGCCAAGGCAAAACACAACGACGGAAAGCTGCGTTCAAAATCTTGCACACTGGGGTAATGTTGCCCAAGCACTGTTAGCCAACGCTGCAAATCCGCGTCTTGGCTTAACGGCAACTGCTCCAGCAACTCCACCAGAATATTCAGTGATGCACATTGCGGCGCGCGTAGCGATAGCCGGGCGGCGAGTTGGTCGGCGATTTTTTGACCGTTGCCGGAATGGTTCATGGTAGTCCTTGGGCGGGGTTAAGCAAGGTTAGACAGGGGTATCTGCATCCGGCAACACATTCAGGCTAAAGCTGTAATCATCATGATCCCACTCGCACTTGTTTAAAATGGCTTGCGGAATCTTTTTTACGGTCAGGTTGCGGAAGGCATCGGTATCGGCCATAAA
>CAIYOW010000158.1 GCA_903927955.1 uncultured Methylococcaceae bacterium
AGACTTGGTCACCCCATTGCTGCGCCGCATTAAAAAACAATATAAAAACATTTGGCTGGAAACCCGAGTGACCGCCATTGAAGCATTGCCCGAAGGCCTGAAAGTGAGCTTTGAAGGCAAAGACGCGCCCGCATCAGAACTGTTCGATGCGGTTTTAGTGGCAGTAGGCCGCCGCCCCAACGGCAAAAAAATCGCCGCCGAAAAAGCGGGTGTACTAGTTGATGAACAAGGCTTCATCACCGTTGACAAACAACAGCGCACCAACATCCCGCATATTTTCGCCATTGGTGATATTGTCGGCAATCCTATGTTAGCGCACAAAGCCGTGCATGAAGGCAAAGTGGCGGCAGAAGTCATTGCTGGGCACAAAGCTAGCTTTGATGCCTTGACCATACCTTCCGTAGCCTACACCGACCCTGAAATTGCTTGGATGGGGCTGACCGAAAACCAAGCCAAGCAGCAAGGCGTGGCTTATGACAAAGGTGTCTTTCCATGGGCAGCCAGTGGCCGGTCGCTCAGTATGGGGCGTAAAGAAGGCATCACCAAAATATTGTCCGATAAAGAAACCGGTCGTATTTTAGGTGCCGGCATGGTCGGCCCTAACGCCGGAGAACTGATAGCAGAAGCGGTATTGGCGTTGGAAATGGGCGCGGATGTTGAAGACATCAGCTTGACTATTCACCCGCACCCCACTCTGTCAGAAACGTTTGCGTTTGCAGCGGAGATGATCACCGGCACCATCACCGACTTGTACGTTAAAAAATAACCCCTGTTGATTTCGCTTCCAGTGAAACTTAAATGATAAAAAAGATAGCCACCCTACTTTCCCTTACCGTATTGGTTTTGATCAATTTCAGCATCTGGAGTTACGTCAACAACCCATTGCAAATCCAGCCATGGACGAAAACTACTATGGGGGTCACTTACGACCCCATGCGTAAGGGCGACACCCAAACCGGCAACAGCTTCCCGAGTGAAGCCGATATGGATCGTGATTTGGCTTTGCTGGAAAATAAAGTCTATGCGGTGCGGACTTACAGTATGTTAAAAGGCCAGGACAAAATGCCAGAACTGGCAGCCAAACATAACTTAAACGTCACTTTAGGTGCATGGATAGATGGCAACCTGGAAAAAAACCGCCAAGAAATTGAACTTTTAGTCAATACCGAGCATACCAACAATTCCAAAATTATCCGCCTGATGGTGGGTAATGAGGTATTGCTGCGTGATGATATACCGATTGATGCCTTAATTGAGTACATCCGCGAAGTCAAAAAGCGCACCAAGCGTCCGGTCAGCACCTCAGAAACTTGGGATGTGTGGCTCAAGTACCCGCAATTGGTCAACGAAGTTGACTTTATCGGCATGCATATCTTGCCCTTTTGGGAAGGCATCCCCGCCGATGAAGCGGTGGACTATGTGTTTGACCGCTACCATGCCGTGCAAAAGGCTTACCCTAACAAACCCATCGTACTGACCGAGGTGGGTTGGCCTTCAGACGGGCAACCTTTTAAACATTCCACCGCATCCAGGGCCAATCAAGCTAAATTTCTGCGCGAGTTTCTTAATCGTGCCGACGAGGAAAAAATCACCTATTACATCGTAGAAGCGTTCGACCAGCCTTGGAAAAAATCCATCGAAGGTTCCGCCGGAGCTTATTGGGGCATCTTCGATGCTGACCGCCAACCCAAATATCCCATGGATGGTAATGTCATCACCTTGCCCAACTGGCAAAACTGGGCGATGGGAGCGGCTGTTTTCAGCATTGTATTGATGACCTTATTTTTGCTGACCCGTAGTAGCCTTAAATTACCAGGTGTGGTGTTTTTTGGTGTGATTGCCAACTTGGCTGCATCCACCATTTTTTGGTCCGTGTCCATAGGTGCGCAACAATACCAAACCAACATCACAGTGGTGTTTTGGGGTCTAATGATCTTGATGCAGGTGTTGGCCGCCATTATCCTGTTAATTGAAAGCTTGGAAATTGCCGAAGTGATCTGGCATCGCAAAACAGCACGGACATTCCAACCACTAACCCCCTCTGCCAATTTCAAATACCCCAAAGTTTCCTTACACTTGCCTATTCATAACGAACCACCCATGATGGTACGGAAAACCTTGGAAGCATTGGCAAAGGTGGATTACCCAAATCTGGAAGTGTTGGTGATGGACAACAACACCAAAGACCCGGCGGTTTGGCAGCCGGTGCGTGATGACTGCGAACGCTTGGGCGAACGCTTCCGATTTTTCCATTTGGAAAACTGGCCCGGTTTTAAAGCCGGGGCCATTAACCATGCCTTGGAACAAACCGCGCCCGATGCCGAAATTATCGCCGTTATCGATAGTGACTATATTCTCGACCCCAATTGGCTCAATGCCATGGTGCCTTATTTTGACAATGAAAATGTCGGTTTTTTGCAATCGCCACAAGACTACCGCTACCGCGATCAAAGTGCTTTCAAGTCGTTTTGTTACTGGGAATATGCCGGATTTTTCAATATCGGCATGGTGCAACGGAACGAATACAACGCCATTATCCAACATGGCACCATGACCATGATACGCAAATCGGCTCTGTTGGAAGTGGGCAAATGGGCGGAATGGTGCATCTGTGAAGACAGCGAATTGGGCTTGCGTTTGTACGAAGCCGGTTACGATTCGGTCTATGTCAAAGATTCATTCGGGCGCGGTCTAATGCCAGACACCTTTTCCGGTTATATGACGCAACGTTTCCGTTGGGTCTATGGCGCCATGCAAATCATCAAAGCCCATTGGCGCAGTTTTTTACCGGGCAAAAAATCGCCACTCACCACTGCCCAGCGTTACTACTTTTTGGCTGGTTGGCTACCATGGTTTTCCGATGCCCTGGCCTTGGTGTTCACCTTCACCAGCTTGATATTGACCGCTATTATCCTGATCGACCCCATCCACAGCGAATTGCCGATCAATGCGTTTTTGCTGCCCACCGTCGGCTTGTTCAGCTTTAAGGTATTGCGCGGGTTATGGCTGTACCAAGCGCGTGTACCGTGTTCCGTAGGGCAATCCTTAGGTGCTGCTTTGACAGGCTTATCCTTGACCCATACTGTGGCAAGAGGCACCTGGCAAGGCTTGTTCACCTCCGGCAAACCTTTCATGCGTACACCCAAGTATGAAAAGCAAGGGCCGCTGTTTGCTGGACTAATGGTTATCCGTCATGAATTGTCGTTGCTGATTTTATTGGCTGCCGCCATTGGCGCTATGGCCTCCATCGAGCATTTCGACAATCTCAGTGGTCGTTTGTGGATTTCGGTGCTGTCAGTACAGTCTGTGCCGTATCTGGCTACTTTAGTCACGCTACTGGTCAGTATCGCCCCGCATTACGGTAAAAAGGGCAAATTATTGGCGGAAGAGTTGGATGATATTTGATGTGATGTAAAAATCAGATTCAGCATTGCGATTTGGAGATAAGCAAATGAATCTTGATCCATGAACATTTCATTAGATAAACGTGATAATTTTTTTGGCACTGTTGATTTTGGATAGTTTTTTATGTATTTGAATTAAAACTCTGAAATCCGAAAAACCTATGCTTAATTAGCAATGCCAAATTTTTAATGTGATGATTGTCCATGATGAAGATAAGCCTGAGGTCGCCCCTCCCCGCCTTCATTCCGGCCAAAACTCAGCATCCATAACCTGCTCAATGCCCCAAGGGCAAGACTCCGGGAAACAATCAGGCCCGGTTTCCTTTACTGCAAGAGTGACTGCATCAGACCACATCCATTGCCACCAATCGGGCTGGTTAATATCCGTTTTAAGGCTTGGGGTTTCTTTCAGGCAACCCGCCGCTTCATCATTGGCTATTTTTATCATTATTAAAAATATACAATCAATTATATGCCCCGTACATGTATAGCAACTTAGCTTGCCACAAACCTGTTCGGGGTAAAACTAATTTGGCAGTTTTATAACTCCTGTCACTCTAGGGAAATAACATGCAGATCAAATTACCGTTTAACGTGTCCAATACTCCAAATAAGCTGTGTAAGTTATTGAATTCGTAACTCTAGCAAGTCTTTTGCACAACCACCTATGGCAAACCTAAACGATTTTTCAGCGGTCATTTTCGATATGGATGGCCTGGTATTAGATACTGAGAGCAGTTATTGTTTGGCTTGGCAAAAGGCCGCCTTAGAACTGGGTTATCGCCTGTCCGACAGTTTTTGTATGGCTTTGTCCGGCTTGCCTGGGCCTGCTATTGAACACAGATTGCTTGGGCATTTGGGCGGCGATTTACCACTAACCGTATTTCGCCAGCTGAGCAGCCACTATTGGCAAGAACATGTCAGCCGCCACGGCATTGCCGTTAAGCACGGGGTGGCGGATTGGTTAAACCACCTTAACCGCCAGCAAATCCCGTATTGTATGGCAACCAATAGCCGCTTGGCTAATGCCCTGCAGTGTTTACAATGGGCCGGTATGGTGGATGCATTTGCAATGGTGATAAGCCGTGACGATGTGGCTGAAGGTAAGCCCGATCCGGCCATTTTTTGGCTTGCTGCAGAACGGTTGCAGGTGGCAATAACCAATTGCTTGGTGTTGGAAGATTCGCATACCGGCATTGTTGCCGCTAGCCGTGCCGGAGCTTTTGCGGCTTATATCCCATCGGTGTTACCGGCAGATACTGCTGCTATCGGCTTGTGTGATGTTATGGCGGATGACTTGGCGGTATTGCTGACCCGCTTCGGTGGCCAAACGCTTGTCAGTTAGTTCGCCATTTAGGGTCGCTATCGGCTATAATTGTCGCTATGCCCACAACGTACGCTGCCAAAAAATTGAAAGTTAGCTACCCACAAGTTACTGTAATTGCACCTGCTAGGTTGCACATGGGCTTTATCGACTTAAGTGGTTCGCTAGGTCGTCATTTTGGCAGTATTGGGGTGGCACTTAACGAAATCAGTACCCACTTGACCATGACCGCAGCAGGCCATTGCTCTGTTATCGGCCCGTCGGCAGAACGGGCCGAGTGCTGTTTGGCGCAACTCTGTAATGTGCTGGGGGTTTCTGACCAAGTCAATATCGTTATTGAATCGGCGATACCCGAGCATGTTGGCTTGGGTTCGGGTACGCAAATGGCTTTGGCGGTGGGGTTGGCGCTTAGCCAGTTCTATCGGCTCAAGCTCAGTGTGCGCGATGTTGCCGCCATTACCGAACGCGGGCAGCGTTCCGGTATTGGTATAGGCGTGTTTGAACAAGGCGGCCTCGTGGTGGATGGGGGGCGTGGCCCGCAAACCATCACCCCGCCGATGTTGGCGCAAATGGCTATCCCCGACTCGTGGCGGTTTATTTTGGTATTAGACCAGCGCGGGCAGGGCTTGCACGGTCAGCAAGAAATATTGGCGTTCAAAAAGTTGCCGCCTTTTCCCCAACAACAAGCTGAGCATTTGTGTTACCTATTGCTGATGCAAGGACTGCCCGCGCTTGCTGAACGCGATATAGGCCGTTTTGGCGAAGTGATCACCCATTTGCAAAGGTCGGTGGGCGAGCATTTTGCCCCGGCTCAAGGCGGCATTTTCACCAGCCCTGAGGTTGCCGAAGCCATCGCTTGGCTGGCAGGGCAGGGGGCGGTGGCATTAGGCCAAACTTCGTGGGGGCCGACCGGTTTTTGTATGGTGGACGGGGTTGCCTTGGCGGAAGCGTTGACCGCCAAAGCCCGCCAGCAATTTGCCCATTATGGCAACCTAAGTTTTATTACAGTCAGTACCCGTAATACCGGTGGCAGTGTGCAAGTGGTTGAGGTGGAAAACTTGCCTGAGTGATGTTGCCACAAACCATTGTTATCGTCGCCCATTCCGCCAGAATGGCGGCACAGCTTGCCGATCAGGCGGGCGTTAAGGCATTAGTGATTGATTGTTTTGCAGATTGTGACACGCAAGCCGTGGCAACGGCATTCATCCAGATACCGTCGTTGGCGCTGCTTGACTTACAACCCGCAGTGGAAGATTTTATAGCACGTTTCGCGGTGACGGATGTGCTTTATGGCAGTGGCTTTGAGAGTTATCCAGAAAGCCTTGATTATTTGCACAGCCGATTGAAGCTACTGGGCAATCCGTCCGAAACGTTTAAAAAGCTGGCAGATAAACCGGCATTTTTTGGTTTGTTGCATAATGTGGGCATTGCCTATCCGCGTACGCAATTTTTACCGCCCACCAAAATAGAAGGCTGGCTGGTCAAGCCCATGCAAGGGCAGGGCGGTGCGGGTATTACTTTTTACCGCACGCGCCGTCAGCACCAAGCAGGCGATTATTATCAGCGATTGCAAAAGGGCGTGGCACATTCCGTACTGTTTTTGGCCGACTGGCAAAATTTTTGCATCGTGGGCTTTAACAGGCAGTGGACAGTTGCCTTAGACACAGAGCAAGCGTTTGTGTTTGCGGGTGTTAGCACCGTTGCCGATGTGCCGCCCGAGCAACAAAGGCAGGTGGCTGGCTGGCTGGCAAAGCTAGTCCCTGCATTATCACTGCAAGGGCTGAACAGTCTGGATTTTATACGCGACGGCGAACACATATATTTGTTGGAAATCAACCCGCGTATATCAGCCAGCTTGCAACTCTATCAGGGCGATTGGCTGGCCCACCATATTAATGCCATCAATGGTGTATTGCCGACCGCCAATTTTCAGCACACATACCATGCGGCCTACCAAATTATTTATGCCCATCAGGCTGTGCAGATACCTGACCCGTTTCATTGGCCAGAACAATGCTGTGATGTACCGCCCACTGGGGCTTTAATCCGCAAAGGCCAACCCATTTGCAGTATCATTGCCTACCATACTAACGCCGGTTTGCTTATGCAAACCCTAGACTCAATCCAACTTAATCTTTTAAAAGGTCTTTATCATCATGGAATACACTGCTAGCGTCAACAAACTGGCCGCTCCGTTGGTCAAGCAACTGCTTGAACAGGCCGACAAACTTCGTCTTGGCATCGTCCGCTTGGATAATGGTTGCACCATTATTGATGCCGGTATTAACGTGCCGGGCGGATTGGAAGCCGGGCGTATCATTGCCGAAATTTGTATGGGTGGCTTGGGTACGGTGACTATTCAGCACAGCCCATATACCGCTAACTGGCCGTTGTCCGTCACTGTTTACAGCAGCAATCCGGTGCTTAGCTGTTTGGGCAGCCAATATGCAGGATGGAGCTTGTCCCATGAAAAATATTATGCCTTAGGCTCAGGTCCGGCACGGGCAATAGCCAGCAAGCTGAAAGAAGGCCAACGTGAACCGGTGGAAGAGCTTTATAAAGAATTGGCTTACCGTGATCAGGCTGACACAGCTGCACTGGTGATTGAAAATGATGCCATCCCACCGCTGGAAATCATCGAAAAAGTGGCGGCGGCTTGCCAAATCGAGCCAGCCCAATTGACCATCATCGTTACCCCCACCAGCAGCCTTGCCGGTGGCGTGCAAGTGGTGTCGCGGGTGTTGGAAGTGGCTATGCACAAAGCCCATGCCTTGCATTTCCCCTTGGAAAACATCATTGACGGCAGCGGCAGTGCGCCAATATGCCCGCCGCACCCTAAATTTGTAAAAGCTATGGGGCGCACCAACGATGCCATTTTATTTGCGGGACTGGTGCATTTGTTTGTCAAAGGTGATGATGTGGCGGCGGAAAAATTGGCCAATGCATTACCCAGTTCCACATCGAAAGATTATGGCAAACCGTTTGCCGAAATATTCAAACAATACGACTACGACTTTTTCAAAATTGATGCCATGTTGTTCAGCCCTGCCAGCGTGATTGTCACAGCGGTGCAATCCGGCAACAGTTTCCGTGCCGGAAAATTGGACAACGCCCTATTGGACCAATCATTTGGTGCTTAGCCAATAGGAAAGGCGAGTGCAACGGATAGCCATTTTTACCGATGACCCGGGCTGGCATGGCAAGCAATTGCAGCGGGCTTTTGCCAGTTTGGGCTTTGACAGCGCTTTTGTTTCTTTAACGGACTGCCAGTTTTATACCGGTGGCAAGCAACCCGCCCTAATCATTCCGGGGTTTGACCAGCAATTGCCCGCTGCCGCTTTTGTGCGCGGTGTGCCGGGTGGCTCATTGCAAGAAGTGGTGCTGTATCTGGACGTATTACATGCCTTAACCGCACTGGGCATACCTGTTTACAATGACGGCAAAGCTATTGAACGCAGCGTCGACAAAGGCATGACCAGTTTTTTATTGCACCATGCCGGATTGCCCACGCCATCGACTTGGGTGTTGCGTAACCGCGAGGCAGCCTTGGCCATTGCCGAAGATGAGCTAAACCAAGGGCATTTTGTGATCAGCAAGCCGTTGTTTGGTTCGCAAGGCGAAGGTATCCGCAGACTAGAAAAAATGACCGACTTATTTTGGCTCACCGCCAGCCACGGGGTTTATTATTTGCAGCGTTTTGTAAAATGTGCCGGTGAAGGTTTCTCTGACCACCGCGTATTTGTCATTAACGGCAAAGCGGTCGCCGCCATGCGCCGACGCGGCAAATCTTGGCTGAACAATGTCGCCCGCGGGGCCAGTTGCGAACGCATAGTGATCAACGCCGAATTGGCCACCTTAGCGGTTAAAGCCGCTGACGCTTTGGCAATGGACTATGCAGGAGTTGACATCATCGAAGCGCACGATGGCCAGTACAGCATTATAGAAGTGAACAGCATCCCCGCATGGAAAGGCCTGCAAAGTGTCTGTGCGGTCAACGTGGCTGACTTATTGGCGCATGACCTAATCAGCCGTTATCTGCCACTAGCATGACAACGCCACTAACGCCCGAACAGCTCAGTGCCTGTTATGTGCAGGCCTGTGAAATTGAACTGCAAGCCTTCAAGCCAGGCAATGTCAGCGTCTATTCCGATGGGCATGGCATGACCGTCGCTGATTTTAGGATAAGTGCCGAAGTGAGTGCCGCGCCGCTGTGCAACCGTGCTTACGGCTTGGGCGAAAGGATTTACTATGCCGTACAAGCCACCCGCAACGCTGTGGGCTGCAACACCAACTTGGGCATACTGCTATTATGCGCCCCCTTGCTGGAAGCGGCTTACCGCCGGGCATCCGGCGAAACCTTACGCCAGTCATTGCAGCAAGTGTTGTCAACCACCCGCATCAACGATGCAGATTGGGTGTTTAAGGCGATTGTGTTGGCAGCCCCCGGCGGCTTGGGCAATGCGGCCCAACAAGATGTCTACACTGGCGCGTCGGTGACACTGACCGAAGCCATGCGCCTTGCCAGCGATAAAGACCGTATCGCCTTGCAATACCTGACCGGCTACCAAGATATTTTTGATTTTTCCCTGCCAGCCTACTATAATGCCATTAATAAATGGGTAAGCAACTGCTGGGCGGCAGTGGCTGTTTATGGCGAGTTGTTAGGCAAATTTTCTGATAGCCACATTGAAAGAAAATACGGCAGCCAGCATACCCAGTGGGTGACCGAAGCCATGCTCACGCTTAATGCAGCGTTGGCCTGCACGGCAAGCCCCGAACAACTTATGCCCCTATTATATCGCATGGACGGAGACTTCAAGTCTAGGGGCATTAATCCGGGTACTACGGCGGATCTGACGGTAGCCACGGTATTGACCGCATTATTGGAAAATATTATTGCTTTAAACTAGCCAATATTTTCTCAGGGATTTGTGCAATGCAAATAAGGAGACACCGTAAGGTGTCAATATTAGTTCCAATCACTTTAATTCTCTAATAGAGGAATACATAAAATGGCAAAAATTACTAAAATGCTTGTTGGTGAATCTTTAGTCGGCGAAGGCAACGAAATTGCCCATATCGACTTGATCATTGGCCCAAGAGGTTCAGCTGCTGAAACTGCTTTTGCAACTGCTTTGACTAACAACAAAGACGGTTTCTCAACATTGTTGGCTGTTGTTGCTCCTAACCTGATGGTTAAACCAGCAACTATTTTGTTCAACAAAGTAACTATCAAAGGTTCAAAACAAGCTGTTCAAATGTTTGGCCCAGCACAACGCGCAGTTGCTATGGCAGTTGCTGATTCTGTTGAAGATGGCACTATCCCAGCTGACGAAGCTGATGACCTGTTCATCTCTGTTGGTGTTTTCATTCATTGGCAAGCTGAAGACGATGCTAAAATCGAATCTTTCAACTACGCAGCCACTAAAGAAGCATTGCAACGCGCTGTAGCAGGTTCACCAACTGCTGCTGAAGTGGTTGCTGCTAAAAAAGAAGCGAAACACCCGTTCGCAGTAAACAACGAAGCATAATATCTTTTTGCTTTGCTGTTAAAAATACCCCGGCTTGCCGGGGTATTTTTTTGCCTAAAATTTAGCAATTGCGCTAATTTCTTGGCTGCCCACACGGTCAAGCGTCATGCTTATTTGATTATTTTATCTGGCTAGACTAGACTAGGTTCTTTTGGAGAATGTCATGCAAACCGTCAATATGTTGCAAGCCAAGTCATCCTTGTCCCGCTTAGTGGAAGCCATTGAGCAAGGGCAAGAGCTTGAAATCGTGATTGCCCGCAATGGCCGCCCAGCCGCCAAACTAGTCCCGCTCGATACGGTGTTGTCGGGGCAGCGGATTGGTGTGGCAAAAGGCAGGTTCGTGGTGCCGGACAGCATCGATGCACATAATGACGATGTGGCTCGGCTGTTCATGGTCGAGTTGTAATCATGAATTTGCTGCTGGATACTCACGTTGCCCTATGGGCCATCACTGACAGCCCAAAATTGCCGCAAAAGGCGCGTGATTTAATTGCGTCACCTAAAACGACCGTTTGGGTCAGTGCCGCGAATATCTGGGAAATTGCAATCAAACATTCGCTAGGCCGCGGCGATATGCCGGTTTCTAGCCAAAACGCGATGGGGTATTTTAAGGAATCCGGTTATCGTTTCCTCGCCATCGATGCCGAACATGCGATAGCCGTCGAAGCGTTGCCTGCACACCACCAAGACCCGTTTGACCGCATGCTTGTGGCACAGGCACTGGTGGAGCCGATGCGTTTAATGACCCACGATCCCGTAGTGGCACTCTATAGCGACACAATCATCAAAATTTAAAAGGCATGAACGCCTCGAGCATAGGTAGACTTTTTGCCGGGATATTTTTTTGCCTAAAATTTAGCAATTGCGCTAATTTCCTGGCTGCCTATGGTTTTGGCATGTAAGGCACTGGCAAGCAGCGCGTGACCGACCCCCAATGCTTGTAAAGCCAACACATCATCAACATGCCGTATACCCCCCGCCGCAACAAACTGTGTATCAGGATAATCCCTGCAATAACCGGCCAATTTGCCAACATCAGCCCCTTGCTGGCTACCCACACGGTCAAGCGTCATGACAATCACCTTATCCGGCCAATAATCAGGATGGCTAAACAATGCACCAGCACCTAACGGGCCGTTTGAGCCATAATCCAAAGACAAAATAAAGTTTTTATTAAAATCAGCCAATTCCGCCAATTGTTGCGGTTTGTAACACTCACTGCCCAACACCGGCAGATAATTGGCTGGCTGCACTTGGTGGCGTTGATAGCCGCAATCGACCCAAAATATCAGCTCAGGAAAAGCACATAAAATAGAGTTGATCAATGCCTTGTGGTCGCCTTGCCCAGTAATGGCATTTAAATCGGCCAGGTAAAATGTCTTAAAGGCAAACACCGACAAAAAAGCCCCGACCACATCAAAAACATCAGAAGACCGGCACAGCGGGCTATTGACAGGCAAATACATAGACCGATTGCCGCAGCGGGCATGGACAACGTGACCATCTTTTAAATCAATGACTGGAATGATTTCCACTAAAATAATGCCTGATGGGTTTAAAAAACAGGTGCTGAGGATTTGCGGGGCGTTACGGATTAGGGGATAATTCAGACAGTGAGCTTGAATCCAGTGCCTTAGTCGCAAGAGCAACGACACGGCTTTGATAACGGTTAGGTCGGAAATCCTTACAAGCACCTGAAAATCCACGCCCACGATATGGAAGTGCGGCGGGTGGTGGTCAGCGTATAAGCACAAGCTGACCATCCGGAAACGTTTAATGGTTGGCACATAACCTCATAGCGCAACTATTGCATTTTTTGTTGTAAACGTCAATGGTATAGTCAAAGCACATTGGCCTAGATAAAGCGTAGCGCAATCCGTGGCTTCGTGGCACGGTTGCCTGTATTGCGCTACGCTACATTTCTGCCCACTTTAAAGCCCAGCACAAAACACCGAAAAAAAACATACGGTTTGAAAAACGTCTGGGCAATGTTACCATTCTGACGCTATACAATGATTCTATTTCCACAATACACCCAAGCAACCTTAAACCACCGAGGATGTCATGAAACTAAACCGATTAACCGCTGCCTTAATGGTACTGGCCCTAACCCCGCTAACCACGCAAGCCGTGCAATTACCCGTTGTTGCCGACACCTACTTGGATTTCTCCAATCAGGGGACGGCGGGGCAAGTCGCTGTCAACCCCATTAACAAAGGCTTGCTGCAATTTGACTTGTCCGCCTTACCCGCCGGCACCACCAGCAAAGACGTGGCCAAAGCCACCTTGGTGTTTTTTGTCAATAACCTATCCACCACCGGCGCAATCCAAGTCAGCCCCATTGCCGCCGCCTGGACAGAAAGCGCCGTCAACGCCGCTACCGCCCCCCTTATCCATGCGCCATTAGCGACCAGTGCCGCCATTAGCCGCAACATCAATTATTTTGCCGTTGATGTCACTTCGCTGGTGCTAAACTGGGTGGATGTGCCTGCCAGCAACTTTGGCTTGGCACTAAGCCCCGTCAACAAAGCCTCCTTTACCTTTGATGCCAAAGAAGCCATCAACACTAGCCATGCCGCGTATATTGATTTGGTATTGAAAGGGCCTGCCGGGGCAATAGGCGCAACCGGCAAAACGGGGCCGGCTGGGCCACAAGGGGCAACTGGCCTGCAAGGACTGGCTGGGGCAACCGGCAAAACAGGGCCGGCCGGGCCACAAGGGGCAACTGGCCCGCAAGGTCCGGCAGGCCCGGCCGGCACAATGCCTCCCGGCAACAACGTGGGCGACATGCAGTATTGGAACGGCACGGCTTGGGTGGTTGTTCCGGCGGGTGGAAAATTTACCAGTCTAAAGAGTTGTAATGGCGCACCCACTTGGGTTGTGGGGGCTTGTCCAAACACCCAATTAGCCATTGGCGATACCGGGCCGGCGGGCGGCAAGGTGTTTTACCTGACCGATGCGACCGGCTTGCACGGGCTGGAAGCGGCGCCGGTTGACCAATCGGCAAGTATCCCGTGGGGCTGTTTTGGCACTGTTGTCGGCGGCACCGGCAAAGCCGTTGGGACAGGCAAAGCCAATACGGTGGCAATCAATGCCGCCTGCGGTG
>CAIYOW010000159.1 GCA_903927955.1 uncultured Methylococcaceae bacterium
CAGCATCGCCGACAGGCTAGTCGCCGTCGCCAAGCCTTGGTTGCAAATCAGGTAGTCCGTGTAGAGCTCTGTTTTTTCTTTATCCATCCTAGAATGATACGCTTTTTGGAATCGGGGTGCGTAACATCAGATAGCAAGACAAAATACTGCGGGTGCTTGGGCTTATAAGCTTCAACTAGCACCTTTTTCGGCTGAAGGTAAAGTTATAACGAGAAAAACAAGTGATAGGTTGCATATTTTAAACATGGGAGATTATGCAAATAAAAGACTATTCTACTTTGAGGTTGATCTGGGCTACCTTAAAACAAAGTTTGACGGCCTAAAAAATACTTTTCGCTGGTATATGTTTTCCACCGCATTTTAAAGGTGTTATATGATAAAAAAAATACGTCTATTTATACCGATCATTTTTATTTTAATATCTTCCGTAGCTCACTCTGCTGGCTCTACTGGTTATCCCGTAGGGCAAACTACCCAGTATGCAAACATAAATTATATTGAAGTGGGTGCGTTTGGAGATATTATCATCCAGTTTGCACAAAACGTTAATAATCCTGATTTATGCCCTAATTTTAATAGGATATGGATATCACACACCAATCCTTTTGTTGATAAATATTATGCTGCAGCCCTGTCGGCGTTTATAAATGGAAAGCATATATGGGCTTGGGTTGATGGGTGTCAGTTGATGCCTTGGAATGAAACTTATCCAATTGTAGTTAACATGGCAATTACCAATTAATTTTGTTGATAGTCAATAGAACCATCAAAACCTTCGGTGGTTCTATTTCTTCTTGCACCAACTAATGGGCAAGGCATGTAGCACCAGTGTCAATGCAGGTGTCTAGCGTGCTGGGCTTAGACTCCAAATGATGTGAAAGCGTTAGGGGTTGCCAGGTTTGTGTTTGTAAAACGTTAAAAAGACACCAAGGCAAAAATGAGGTTTGGGGAAATAGATTATCTTAGGGGTTACGCAGTAATACTTGTTGTTGTTCTCCATTTTATACTTTCGGTGCATGTTGACAACTCTTTTGCAAGATTCCTTTTGTCATATACGGAGCTTGGCGTTGGGGTTGATTTATTTTTTGTGATATCTGGTTTTGTTGTTTCGTGTTCCCTATCAAGCTTATGGGATGGTGTAAAGGATAGAAAATTACAAAATGTTCCACTGATATTTTATAGGAAACGTTTTTTACGATTATGGCCCGCATCTGCAGTTTGGTTGGTTATTTGTTTTATGCTATCGTTTTTGTTAGGTGGCTTTAATGGCTATCCATACCCTCAACAAACTTTCGCGAAGTTAATATCAGGGTTATTTTACCTATACAACTTTAAAGAAGCGTCTGGATTGACACCGATAGGTTATTTTTGGAGTTTGTCAGTCGAGTGGCAGTTTTATTTGGCGATACCTTTGCTGGTGTTGGCAATAAGAGACGATAGTCACCGACTAATTTCACTCATTGTACTGCTTTTTTGTTCTATATACTATAAACAAGGGGGCGATTTTTGGTGGCTATTTAGATTTACAGGCATAATTGTAGGTATAATTTGCTATATGATAATGTTTCGATTTAAAGTGGATATTCCTAAATATGGATGTTTAGAAAAAAGGTATTTAAGGATTATGGCAAATGTTCTTTGCCTTATTGCTCTAGTGATGGCACCTAAGTTTTCTAAAGATCTGGCAGTGGGTTATTTCTTCTCAACTATGATATCAGGTATTCTTGTTGTTTTAGCGGCAACAGACCGGGGATATGTAAGTGCCTTCTTCCTAAAAAAAATCATCCTGTGGATAGGGGTAAGGTCATACTCCATATATTTGTCACATATCCCTGTTATTTACACCTCATATTGGGCTATTTTATCACTAAAAGCCGATTTGCCAGTAGCCGTGATTGCGGCAATGGATGTAATATTAATTGCTATTTTCTCAGAGCTTACCTATAGATTTATAGAGCTGCCGTCACACAAGTTGAGTAGGTCTATTAAGTTATAAATAACGCCAATTTTTAAACATGGCTGCTTTAAAAATAATCATATAAATTCAATGCGTTATATTTTATATGATCGATGTATTATGTATTAAAATATAATTTCGTGTTGCTATGGAAGCTAAAACGATGACCGCCTGAATTCCGTAACATCTTGGTCGGCTTTATTGGCTTCGTACATTCTGCAGAAGCCCTCGGCCAATCTCGTCTCAGGCCTTGCGCGTTTTGCCAACCAGGCCGAACACACCTGCAAACCAGTGTTCAAGCCTTCTCCCAATCAAGCAAACAATTTTCACATCTTGCCCGTCGCATAACATCTGTTAAGGACAATTAGCAATTTATCGGTATAATAAAGAGTTATACTCATGACAGCCAGGTGTGGTTTATGAAAATTATCCAAGAAGCGCTCACGTTCGATGACGTGCTATTAGTACCCGCCCATTCAGCGGTGTTGCCCCGCGATGTCGAACTTAAGACCCAACTGACCCGTGGCATTGCCCTTAACATCCCGTTGGTTTCCGCCGCCATGGACACCGTCACCGAAGCCCGCTTGGCGATTGCCATTGCCCAAGAAGGTGGTATCGGCATTATCCATAAGAACATGACCATTGACCAGCAAGCCAGGGAAGTGCGCCATGTCAAAAAATACGAAAGCGGCGTGATCAAAAACCCCATTACTGTTTCACCGGATACCAGCATCCGTGATGTCATTAACCTGACCCGCGCCAAAAATATTTCTGGTGTGCCGGTGGTTGATGGTAGCCAATTGGTGGGCATCGTCACTAGCCGCGACTTACGTTTTGAAACCCGCTTTGACGAAGCGGTGTCAAAAGTCATGACCCCCAAAGAGCGTTTAGTGACAGTCAACGAAAATGCCGACCGAAAACAAGTGATTGCTTTATTACACCAACACCGTATTGAAAAAGTATTGGTGGTCAATGATGATTTCCATTTGTGCGGCCTGATTACCGTAAAGGACATACAAAAAGCTAAAGATTACCCACTCGCCTGTAAAGACGAGCAAGAACGCTTGCGTGTCGGTGCGGCTGTCGGTACCGGACAAGGCACAGAAGAACGGGTTGCCGCATTGGTGGCGGCCTGTGTGGATGTTATCATTGTCGATACTGCGCATGGCCATTCGCAAGGCGTGTTGGACCGGGTGAATTGGATCAAACGCAATTACCCTAATGTACAAGTGATCGGCGGTAATATCGCCACCGCTGCTGCTGCCTTGGCTTTGGTTGCCGCCGGTGCGGATGGCGTTAAAGTCGGCATCGGCCCCGGTTCAATCTGCACCACCCGCATAGTGGCTGGTGTGGGCGTGCCGCAAATAACCGCTGTCAGCAATGTTGCCGAAGCTTTAAAAGGTACGGGTGTGCCACTGATTGCCGATGGCGGTGTGCGTTATTCCGGCGATGTTGCAAAAGCCCTTGCGGCTGGGGCCAATTCGGTCATGTTGGGCGGCCTGTTTGCCGGTACGGAAGAAGCGCCGGGCGAAGTGGAGTTGTTCCAAGGTCGTTCCTATAAATCCTACCGCGGCATGGGTTCGTTGGGGGCTATGGCACAACAACAAGGTTCCAGCGACCGTTATTTTCAAGAAGCGGCCGATTCGGTGGAAAAATTGGTGCCGGAAGGCATAGAAGGGCGGGTGCCTTATAAAGGCAGTGTGCTGGCAGTCATCCATCAATTGTTGGGCGGCATCCGTGCCAGCATGGGCTATACCGGCAGCCAAACCATCAGCATTTTGCATGACCAAGCCCAATTTGTACGGGTGACCAGTGCCGGGATGCGTGAAAGCCACGTCCATGATGTCACCATCACTAAAGAAGCACCTAATTACCGAGTGGACCGCTAGGCCAGAACCGCCACCAAGCCCCATTACCCTTTGACCAGCCCGACAAAATAGCCGTGAAATCCAGCATCAATAGCGACATCCACCGTTACAAAATCCTTATCCTTGATTTTGGATCCCAATACACCCAATTGATCGCCCGACGTATCCGTGAAATTGGGGTTTATTGCGAAATTTATTCCTGTGCCAGCAGTGCCGAAGAAATCCAGCAATTCGCCGCTAACGGTATTATTCTGTCCGGTGGTCCGGAAACTGTGACCAGTGAAGACACCCCGCGCGCGCCAGCTATTGTTTTTGAATTGGGCATTCCGATTTTAGGTATCTGTTACGGGATGCAAACCATGGCGGAACAACTGGGCGGCAAAGTGGAAAGCTCTAGCCACCGCGAATTTGGCTATGCACAAATCCGCGCCCGTGGCCATTCAAAATTATTGGCCGGCATTGAAGACCATTTATCCCCCGAAGGTTACGGCTTGCTTGATGTGTGGATGAGCCACGGTGACCGCGTCACCGTATTACCTGATGGGTTCACGCTTATTGCCAGCTCCGAAGGCGCGCCCATTGCCGGTATTGCCGATGAACAAAAGGCTTTTTACGCCTTGCAATTCCACCCTGAAGTGACTCATACCCAACAAGGCGGACGTATTTTGTCGCGCTTTGTGTTGGATATATGCGGCTGTGAGGCGCTATGGACAGCAGGCAATATCATTGACGACAATATTGCCAGCATCCGTGCCAAAGTCGGCACTGAACAAGTTATTTTAGGTTTGTCCGGCGGGGTGGATTCTTCAGTGGTTGCCGCTCTGTTGCATCTCGCCATAGGCGACCAGCTTACTTGTGTGTTTGTCGATACTGGGCTGTTGCGCTTGCACGAAGGCGATCAAGTGATGGCTATCTTTGCCCAGCACATGGGCGTTAAAGTTATCCGCGTTAATGCTGAACAGCGCTACCTTGATGCCCTTAAAGGTGTGGCTGACCCCGAAGCCAAGCGCAAAATCATCGGCAATTTGTTCGTGACCATTTTCGATGAGCAAGCGGACAAGCTGGCGGATGCCAAATGGCTGGCACAAGGCACCATTTACCCTGATGTGATTGAATCGGCAGGCGCGAAAAGCGGCAAGGCGCATTTAATCAAATCGCACCACAACGTTGGCGGTTTGCCCGAACACATGAATCTAAAACTGCTCGAACCGCTGCGCGAACTGTTCAAGGACGAAGTCAGAAAACTAGGTTTGGAACTGGGCTTGCCTGCCGATATGATCCACCGTCATCCCTTCCCCGGGCCGGGGCTGGGAGTGCGCATCTTGGGCGAAGTCAAAAAAGACTATGCCGAGCTGTTGCGCCAAGCCGATGCCATTTTTATTGAAGAGCTATACCGCCATGACCTGTACCAAAAAGTCAGCCAAGCCTTTGCGGTGTTCTTGCCGGTCAAATCGGTGGGCGTGATGGGTGATGGGCGGCGTTATGACTATGTGATTGCCATCCGCGCGGTAGAAACCATCGACTTTATGACTGCGCGTTGGGCGCATTTGCCCTATGAATTTTTAGACTTGATATCGCGCCGCATTATCAATGAAGTGTCCGGTATTTCCCGCGTCACTTACGACATTTCCGGCAAGCCGCCTGCTACTATAGAGTGGGAGTGATGGTGCAGGGAACTAGCGCCCGCTCTGGGTGATATAAGCAGCCAAGCGAAAGAAAAATACACACCGGCGTTTAAGGAAAATGCGGTCAAACGAGCGGCTCAATCGAACAATATCGCGGAGACAGCTCGAGGGTTGGGGGTAAAAGAGAGTACGCTGTACAACTGTGTTTATAAATACAGCCGCCCTGCTGAAGCCAACAAAGCCGTACGGACGGATGAACATTTGTACGATGAGCTGAAGCGGTCAAAGAAAGAGGTGGCGCGATTGGCGGAGGAACGTGATCTGTTAAAAAAGGCTTGCCCAGGCATAGCGACCGGGCCGGGGCAGCCAATACGCCTCAGTTGACCACCGAAAACTGCTCAAGCGATATGGCATAAAAACAAAGCATGAGCCGTAAAGGAAACTGCTGGGACAACGCAGTCTCCGAGAGCTTTTTCCACACACTAAAAACCGAATGCGTCAACCATGAAAAATACCCAACCCGCGAGCAAGCGAAAAAGCCCATCTTCGACCACATCGAAGTCTTCTACAACCGACAACGTCTCCATTCCAGCAATGGCTACCTGTCCCCTGTAGATTTTGAAATGCAGCTCAAAGCGGCTTAACTTTGTGTCCTGAAAAGTGTTGACACATCAAAAAAGTTAGGGATCGTGACTTATGGCATTTGTCTAATCGGTTTACTCGCAAAGTGCTTGCTCATACGATGGGGTGCTTCTTAGGTAAGTTACCCGGCAAACCAACCTTGCTTTTCGAAGCATTAGTTGATATTTAAAAGTTGAGCATCGCGTTTCAGTGTCTTTTTTTGGCGGACTAAATGAAAAGCCGTGCCACCCGTCAAGATTACCCCAAATAATAAAGACCACCTTGTGTATTGCCAAGAAACAGGTTCGTAGTACAAATGTAATCGGCCTTGCACACCCGCAGGCAGGGTCACCTTAACCAAGGCATCCTTATAAGCACTCACCGCATATTCTTGGCCATCGACCACAGCATGATAACC
>CAIYOW010000160.1 GCA_903927955.1 uncultured Methylococcaceae bacterium
CCAACGGTTACCCCTTAGGTGGTTCAACAAAAGTGATTGGTAATGCCGAGGTGTTTTTTCCGGTACCGTTCCTTTCGGATGTCAAATCTGTCCGCTTAGGCGCATTTTTTGATATTGGTGCCATCAGCAACAGTTTTTCCACCAAAAATTTCAGATATTCGGCGGGGCTGTCCGGCGAATGGTTATCCCCTTTTGGCGCTTTGTCGGTCAGTGCAGCCGAACCGCTTAATTCCGGTCAGACCACCTATACCGACAACAATGGCAACACCCAACATATCGTTGACCAGAAGCAGTTGTTCCAATTTAACTTTGGGCAAAACTTTTAAACAAAGCCGTATGGTGTGGCAGGCTAATCGCCTATAATCTGGATTCTATTTAACAACCCATTGATTTATTAATTTATTCGGAGATTACTTTAACCATGAAAATAAAACTTGCACTATTTTTAGGGCTATCCTTAGCGGCAAATGTGAGTTTTGCTGATTTAAAAATTGGCTTTGTCAATATTCCTGCGGTACTTGAAAAAGCACCCCAAGCCGAAAAAGCCAAAAAACGCTTGGAAATGGAGTTTTCGCCACGAGACAAGCAGTTACTGGCCCAACAAAAAGAAATCCAAAGCAAAGAAGAGCGCATGGCTCGCGACGGCACTGTGATGAGCGAATCTGAGCGCAACAACTTGGAAAAAGAAATACTCAACAAAAAAAGGGATGCCAAAAGATCGCAACAAGAATTTAGCGAAGATTTCAACGCCCGCCGCAATGAAGAGCTAGGCAAATTACAAAGCCGCATTGTTGAGGCCATCCGTTTGATTGCCAAAGACCAAAACTTTGATCTGTTGCTGACCGATGGTGTCATTTACGCCAGCGAACAAATTGACGTAACCACTCAGGTGCAGCAAAAATTGATGTCGCTTCCCGAATAATATCGCCCGACCAGTTTTTCCATCTGCCCAAGATAATTCCAATAATAACAATATGTCTGCAATACTAGATATTTTACAAATACAAGAATTTTTACCGCATCGCTATCCTTTTTTGCTGGTTGACAAGGTGATTGAATGCGAACCTGGAGTGCGTTTGTTAGGTGTCAAAAATGTCACCTATAACGAACCTTTTTTTCAGGGACACTTTCCGCAAAAACCGATTATGCCAGGCGTATTGATTTTGGAAGCATTGGCCCAAGCAACGGGGTTGCTGGCCTCTGAAACGGCAGGTGATGAACTGGATGGTATGATTTATTACTTAGTGGGTATCGACAAGGCAAAGTTCAAACGCCCTGTCATACCGGGCGACCAACTGATGCTGGAAGCAAAGTTTATTAAAAGCAAACGTAATATTTGGGCGTTTGAGTGTCAGGCGGAAGTGGATGGTGAGTTTGTCGCCAGTGCCGAAATCCGTTGTGCAGCCGTGGTGGATTAATTTGATTGACCCAACAGCAAGAATAGACAGCCGCGCAGAACTCGCCAACGATGTTGTCGTCGGTGCCTATTCTGTCATAGGGGCCGATGTAACCATCGATGCAGGCACGGTTATTGCGCCTCATGTGGTTATCAAAGGCCCTACCCGTATTGGTCGGCATAACCGCATTTACCAATTTGCCTCCTTAGGTGATGACCCGCAAGACAAAAAATACGCGGCGGAAATCACACGGCTGGAAATTGGTGACCGCAATACTATTCGTGAATATGCCTCCATGCATCGGGGTACGGTTCAAGACCGTAGCGTAACCCAAATCGGCAACGACAATCTGTTCATGGCTTATACCCATGTCGCCCATGATTGTGTGATTGGTGACCATGTCATCATGGCCAATGGCGCCTCTTTAGCAGGGCATGTGCGCTTAAACAGCCATGCCATTTTAGGAGGCTTCACCTTAGTGCATCAATTTACCCAAATTGGCCAATACAGCTTTGCCGCTATGGGCAGTGCCATCACCCAAGACATCCCGCCGTTTATCATGGTCGGTGGGCGGCCTACCCGTCCGCATGGTATCAACTCCGTGGGCATGGAACGCAACGGCATCAGCGCAGAAGATATCCGCCTCATCAGAAAAGCTTACAAACTCATTTACAAAATGAATTTGCGCTTGGAAGATGCGATAGAGCAAATGGAAGACTTGGCAACCGACAGCAAAGAAGTGTCGCAAATGATCAGTTTTTTGCGCAACGTCAACCGTGGCGTTTTGCGCTAACCCAACCACCGCCAATCATCTGCTCATTGCCGGTGTGGACGAAGCGGGGCGAGGGCCATGGGCCGGGCCGGTGCTGGCGGCGGCGGTCATACTCGATCCCAATCATGCTATTGCCGGACTTGCCGACTCCAAAACCCTCAGCGCAAACAAACGCGAAGCCCTTGCCCTACAGATTAAGACCCATGCCCTAAGCTGGGTCATTGCAGAAGCCAGCGTGGCAGAAATAGACCGCATTAATATTCTGCAAGCCACCTTGCTGGCCATGCAACGGGCGATTGCCGGGCTGCACCCACAACCCGACCAAGTGTTGGTTGACGGCAACCGCTGCCCCATACTCAATATACCCGCCCAAGCTATCATCAAAGGCGACAGCAAAATTGCCGCCATCAGTGCGGCATCCATCTTGGCAAAAGTGGCACGCGACCAGTTAATGCGCGATTATCACTTACAGTACCCTGATTTCGCCTTCCATCAGCACAAAGGTTATGGCACTAAGCAGCATTTGGCGGAACTACAAAACTTTGGGGTATTGCCAATACACCGCAAAAGCTTTAAACCCATTGCTGTGCGGTTAGGTCAGGCCCCGCCATTGCCTGAATAGAAAATCACCTAGGTTGTGGGTTAGGTATCAGCATGGGCAAAACAGCTTCGCCTTGGCCAGTACGCTACCGGTTAAGGCAAGGCATTACGATTATCAAATAAAACAAGGGGCTTGTATAGGTTACCAACGTACCGGACAACGCCGCCTGCATTGGTACTTTAGTACCATTAGCCCTGTACCATCAGAAAAGTAGACCGTATCTGACGTAGTGGAATACGGGGCAATTGTGCCACTAAGTCCCGTATTCCGCTTTGCTTTATCCAGGCTACCTTGCTGTTTTGTTGGACAGATAACGCGAACATATAAATCTGTTTGTTGGGGTTCGTTCCTTTTATGCCCTTGAACGCCTTTCTTACAACTCCCTCGTCGCACTAAATTTAATATCCGGCCAGCGTTCTTCGGTCAATTGCAAATTGACGCGGCTGGTGGCCAGATAGACCAGATAACCGCCGCCGTCTTCCGCCAAATTATCAAAGGCTTTCTTTTTAAATTCTTCCAGTTTGGCAGGGTTGTCGGCACTGACCCAACGCACGGTGGATATGCCGATGGTATCGTACACACATTCCACGTTGTACTCGCCTTTAAGCCGGAAGGCGGTGACATCAAACTGCAACACGCCCACAGCACCTAATATCAAGTCATTGTTTCTCAATGGCTTAAACAACTGGGTCGCGCCTTCTTCGGTCAATTGCACCAAGCCTTTTTGTAAGGCTTTGGCGCGTAGCGGGTCTTTTAACACCACCCGGCGGAACAGTTCCGGCGCAAAATACGGGATACCGCCGAATTTAAGGGTTTCGCCTTGGGTGAAAGTATCACCGACTTGAATAGTGCCGTGGTTATGCAAGCCAATAATATCGCCGGGATAAGCTTCTTCCACGCTGTTGCGGGTATCGGCCTGAAAAGTGATGGCATTGGCGACCTGCACGTTTTTACCCAAACGGACATGGTAAATTTTCATACCTTTGTCGAATTTGCCGGAACACAACCGCAAAAACGCCACGCGGTCACGGTGCGCGGGGTCCATGTTGGCTTGCACTTTAAAGACAAAGCCCGTGAATTTGTCTTCATCGGGCGACACTTCGCGTTGTTCCGCTTGGCGTGACGACGGCGGCGGGGCGTATTCGGCAAACGCATCGAGCAATTCAATAATGCCGAAATTGTTGATGGCCGAGCCAAAAAACACCGGTGTCAGCTTGCCTTGCAGGTATTCATCCAACGCAAATTCATGGCTTGCACCTTTCACCAAGTCTATTTCATCGCGCAGTTCTTGTGCCTGATCGCCTAATAATTCATCAAGCTGGCTATTGTCCAAGCCCCTAATAACGGTGGCTTCGGCAATGCGCCCACCGTGCTGGGCGCTGAACAAGTGGATTTCGTCTTTATATAAATGGTAAACGCCTTTAAAACGCTTGCCCATACCGATAGGCCACGTCATGGGCGCGCACTTTATTTTCAGCACATCCTCCACTTCGTCCATCAGCTCAATCGGCTCGCGGCCTTCGCGGTCCAGTTTGTTGATAAAGGTCAGGATAGGCGTGGTGCGTAAACGGCACACTTCCATTAAGTTAATGGTGCGTTCTTCTACGCCTTTAGCCACGTCAATCACCATCAGTGCCGAATCCACTGCGGTCAGGGTGCGGTAGGTGTCTTCCGAAAAGTCTTCATGGCCCGGCGTGTCCAGCAGGTTGATGATGCAGCCTTTGTGGTCGAATTGCATCACCGAGGTGGTGACCGAAATGCCCCGCTCCTTTTCCATTTCCATCCAGTCCGAAGTGGCGTGGCGGGCGGCTTTACGGCCTTTGACCGAACCGGCCAACTGAATGGCGCCGCCGAACAGCAATAGTTTTTCGGTGATGGTGGTTTTGCCCGCGTCAGGATGGGAGATAATAGCGAAAGTCCGGCGGTTTTTGTATTCTGGGATGTTCATTAAGGTTAAGGTTCTCGACAATGATATTTTGTATTCAACCGACCAGAGGGCTAATCACTAGGATTGCTGGGCTGGCAATATGACCCATTATAACGTTATCAGCGACGCTACGCTGGAGCGGCGCAAGCATCGGTTTGATTTTTTGGAGGACACTGCAAATCGCCAAGGTAGGTGCAAATTTATTGATGCCCTTTAGGGTATGCGCAATTCGGCTAGTCATCTTGCAAATAGCTGGTTTCCCGATAAAACCGGCTGGTATAAGCGAACAATACAGCAGTCACCAGCATCAGTCCGGTAAAAAACCAAAAATACGCAGCCCCCGCCAGTTTACTGCTGCCATCATCATTTTGGATAAAGAAATTGACCGCACTGGTGAACAGGTTGCCCAACGCCACCGACAAGTAATAAAAAGCCATAATGAAGGATTTCATACGCTTGGGTGCTTGGGTATAAGAAAACTCCAAACAAGTGATGGACACCATCACTTCCGCTGCGGTAAGCAACAGGTAGGCCAGCAATTGCCAGGCGATGGGCGGTTTTAAGCCGCTGTCCAATTGCATTTGTATAGCGGCGGCAATGGCAAAGGCAATAACCGTGAGGAACAGCCCCAAAGCCATTTTTGTTAACGCGGTCAGGGTAAAAAAGCGGTTTAAAAACGGATACACGCCATAGGCAAACAGCGGGGTCAGTAACATAATCAGCAAGGGGTTGGCGGCTTGAATTTGAGACGGCAAGATTTCTATGCCAAACAACACCCGGTCCATTTTTTGTGCCTGCAACACCCATGAGGAACCATTTTGTTCAAACAGCGCCCAAAACATAGCGATAAACACATAAACTGAAGCCAGTTTGGCAAACACCTTTAAACCATCCGCGCTAAAGACCTCTTTAACGAACGCCAAACCAGCGGCGGGAATATGGACAAAGCGATAACGGCCCGACCAAAATACGGTGGTTGCCAGCAACATAAACAGCCCCGGCAAGCCAAAGGCAACGGCTGGGCCAAACTGTTTGAGCAGCCACGGCATAATCAGCATGGCGGCAAACGCCCCAAGGTTAATGGCAAAGTAAAACCAACTGAACACTTTGCCCATCAGGTGTTGGTTAGTTTTGCCAAACTGGTCGCCAACATGGGCGGACACACAGGGCTTTATGCCGCCTGCGCCCAAGGCTATCAAGCCTTGCCCCAATAACAGCCCGCTCATAGTGCTATCTAACGCCAATGCCAAATGCCCCATGCAGTAGAATAGCGATAGCCAAATAATAGTGCGGTATTTGCCTAGCAGGGCATCACATAAAAACGCGCCAAACAAGGGCATAACGTACACAGCAGAGACAAACAGATGGAAATAGCCTTGGGCTTGCTGTTCCGATAAAACCGCCAGTTGTCCAGTTGAATCGGTCAGGTATTGGGTCATGAACACCACTAAAATGGCGCGCATACCATAATAACTGAAGCGTTCTGCGGCTTCATTACCGACAATGTAGGGGATGCCCGGTGGGATGTGTGGGGTTGTGCTGGGGTGTGTTGGGTAGTGGGCCATAGGTATGTTGTTTTTTAAAAGGGGTTTCTGTTCGGCTTTAGCATATTGGGCATATTGGCTTGGCTTGCCTAGCTGCGCTGGTTTACCACGGCTTGCCCAAAGCCTTGGCAATATCGCGTCTTGACAGCACATGGGCACAACGCTCCCACAAATGCGCTTGCGGGTCTAATGTGTTGCGGTATTTTATGGCAAAAGCATCCTGGGCTTTTTGCCGTTCATGGGTGTAAGTGTCCATGCGTCGGGCCAATTCAGCCTCGTTTTCTATCCAGTCATCATCAATGGTGTCAGGCAGGCTGCCAAAAATATCGTAACTGTCCTTAAGCCGCTCAGACAGCACATTATAAACATGCTCATCTTGGGTTTCCGCATACACCAAATTGAGCATATCCACCTGCTTGCGGGCTTGCCCAAAGCGCTTGATACGGCCCAAGCGTTGTTCCAATCGGGACGGGTTCCACGGCAAATCGACATTGATTAAAGTACCCAAAGTTTGCAGGTTAAGCCCTTCACACGCCGCGTCGGTAGCCACCACTAAGCGGATTTCGCGGTTACGCACCGCCGTTTTAATGGCATCGCGCTGCACCGCATTAAACTGATCGCCACGGAACAGGCCGCTTTTGCCGGTTCCGGCATACACCGCCACCACCTCACCCGTTAAGCTTTGCGCCAGCTCTTTGGCAAACCATTCGGCGGTGTCGTAATACTGGCTAAAAATAATACAGCCATGCTCAAGCCAGGTTTTGCCGTCGGTATGGAACTCCATCAAAAACCATTTCACCGTATCCAGTTTGGAATCCACCGCTTCCGGGCGCGATAACTGGGTGACAATTTCGCGCAGACAAGCCGTTTCAGCGGGAGACATGCCAGACAACATGGATTCCAACTGCTCCTGATTATCCTCATTTTCTTCAGCTACACGGTGCTGCAACATTTTTTGCGCGGTCTTGCGGCCCGAGGCAAAGCTGGAACAGATACGTTGCAACATCAGCGATTTCATAAATCCACCCGATTTAGTGCGCGCTTGCAGCAGTGCACAAAACGCCTCCGCCTGTTGGTAAGCCACCGCAAAAGGGGTGTTGGTCGGAATGCCCAGCCCGACAAAACGGGATTGGTAAAGATAGCTTTTTTTAAGCAGGGGATGGGTGTTGACCCCTACTTTTTCCAGCAAGCCATCATCTTCCAACTGCTTGCGTTTACGCAAAACCGTGTGCCTTAGCAGTGGATTGTGCAGGCGGAAAAAATCCGCCGCCAAACATTCAGACAGCCACATGCTTTGCACCAGAAAGCCTAAATCTTCAAAATGGTGCGGACAACTAAAATCAGTGGGCTTAATGCCCAAATGGTCGCGGATAGTTTGTATCGTGTGGTGTTCGCCACCTGGCGGCAATGGATTGTTCAGCCAATGCCAAACCTGTGCTTCAGTGGTCGGTTGGGCAGTGCCGGTAACCATTGGAATGGCCCATTCATGATCGCGCCAAGGTGACAATGCATCACCCAAAACAAACTCAGCACCGCTGTTAAGGATACCCAACAAATCCCACAGTTCTTTCACATCGGTTTGTATTGGTGTGGCAGTACCCAAAATCAAATGGCGCGTGCGTTTGGCCAACAACAGCATAAAAGCCAACACATTATTGGCCTCGCCAGCGGCTTCGCCCACGCCGCCTTTTGCCCTTGCTTTATGTGCTTCATCCAAAATAACGCAGCCATAACGGTTTTTTAACAGCAAACCGGCTTCTTTGATGAAATCGCCCTGTTCACGTTGCTGCATTATCAGCCCGGTCGAGACAATGGCAATCTGGTAAGGGCATTTTTTGATGGATGCCGGTTCACCCGGGGGTGACAGTATTTGCCCTTCCTCACCTAACCATAGTTTCTTTTGCGACGACCACAGCGCACTAGGAATGCCCAGTTTGTCCTTCATTTCCACCTGCCATTGCAGGGTCAGGGTGGACGGTGCCAAAATCAGCACCGGGCCATCATCCAACAACGCACAGACCAAGGCGCTGGTTGCCATAGACAGTGTTTTGCCGACCCCCACCTCGTCTGCCAGCAGCAGCCGCGCTTTGCCGTAAATGTCCCGGTGTTGCAGAAACAACACGACAAAGGAACGCTGCCACGGTTGCAACTGTTCGCCACCGCGATAAATCGGCGCTTCCGCCATTGCCGCTGCCGGTACGTCTTGGGCTTTTAGCACCTCCACCGTCACCTCGCGGCGCACCGCCACACGGTGAATTTCCGCTAAAATCGCTTCCGGCAAGGGAATGCCTTGTTGCCACAGCGCCCAAAATTCCTGCTCCACCCAATCGGCACTGGCCGGGTCGCCATCCTGCCAGACCAATTCGTAATTATGCGCAAAAGCGCTTTTCGATTCATTGACCGAACCGACAAAGGCCATACGGCTGCCGTCAGCATAATGGATGGCACCGGCTTTGCCATGCAAAAACAACCGTTCCCTAGGCACCACCCGAATCTGCACATTGCCCGCCGTCAACAACGCGTCCAACATGCGGTAACGGTCTTGTTTAAGCAGGGCTTCCGCCTGCACATCCAATTGGTTCCAACGTTCCTTCAGGGCGGTGTTGCGCCCGCTCGCCACCTGAAAATCCACTAAATCCAACTCGGAATTGCAGACGATTTTAACTTCTGGGATTTGCGCGATTTGCTCCCCCACCAATTCAAAAATGGAACTGCGGAAATAACCGGCAATGCGTAAATATTTGCTCGCGCCGTGTAGCGATTTTGCCAAAAACTCAGTGTCCAAGTGCTCGGTGCGGGATGAAAATCGGCGTAGGGTCATGGGGGGCAGCCATTGCGTTAAGGTGAGGTTGTCGGATTTGGCCAATCACAGGCATAGCAAAGTTTCCGCGTGGGCACAAACAGCGTGTCCAGCCTACAGCCGTTGGTTGCGGATAGCTTCGGCCAATATCCGCGCCGCGCTGGCTTCTTGGTCGGGGTGAAAGGTTTTGCTTGGTTTTAGGCTGGCCCGTTTTTCTGCCAGATAATCCGCCATTTTTGCCAGCAAGGCTTTGTTTTGGGTATAGCTGGGGCAATTTTGCATCAGGTGCAGCAGCACGTCATCCAATTCGCTTTCCAAGCTGATTTCATACAGCGCGTACAGCAAGGCGCGTAGTGGGGTGTTGGCCAGTTCCGCATCACCCGCCATCAGGGTTGACTTAAATTCAAAAGACAATTTTAGCCGTGCCGCATTGGCTTTGGAACTGTCGCTTATCAGTTGGTCAAAATGATGCACTTGGAAAGCTTTGGCAAAATTCTGGTAGTTGTCCAGTGTTTTGCTGCCCTGATGTTCCATTTCCGCCATTTTCAGGTAAAAGCGTTCCACCGCCGCCAGTTTTTGCCATTCGTCTTTCTCAAAGCCCACCGGCAGTAAAAACTGCACCGCCGTTAGCACGGCAAAATCAATCAGTTCATCAACAAAGGTTTTTTTGCCCTTTTGCCGGGGGGCTTCCGCTTCCCGCACCATGTCCTTGCCGTCAATCGTCGAGTAAGCCGTCAACACTTTTAGGGCGGCGGCATAACCGGCCATTTGCAAATCGGCATCGGTGTACAGCCCTTCTGACCCCTGTGCCCGTACCGAGCTATCCAGCCCCACCAAAGACTGCACTTGTTCTTTTACCGCCTGTTCAATTTCCCAGCCCAGATCATCCCGAAAACTGGCCAATAGCTGGTGGCGTTTACGCAGCACCAGCATAATGGTGCCGGTCACATTGGCGCCCTGCCGAAGGGCAGAATCGGTTTCGGTCACCACATACCAGGCCGCCGTCACCTGCAAGCCGCTGGCCCAGATGATATTGGCCATATCGCCCCAGATGGCGCCGCTTTGGTGGGTGAACATCAGGATTTGGATGCCGTTATCAGGCATTTTTTCCGCCATGTTACGGTAGGCGGCCATCATGCCTTGGCGGAAGCCTTCACCCTCTCCCTTAATGGCAAGCGAACGACGACTATCCCAATTCCAATGAGCAAATTCGGCAGGCGGATTTTTGCGAAGCCAAGCTATAAAGAATTCGGTAATTTCTTCGTATTTGACTGCGTCACCATAGGGCGGGTCGGTAACAAAAATATCATTTTTAAAAGATATTTCACTCGCAGAAAGACAAGTTACATTGGTTTTTACTGCTAAGGGCTTACTCTTGACAGGCTTGTCCAATACTGTAAGTTGATCCAATAAAGAGCGACACCCCCAATTCGTTAATGTATTTAATGCTTGATTGTAGAACACATTTGAGGTGTTATTACTTGCTCCTCCCATTTGTTGGCCACTTCCATCTTTAGCCATACGAGCGCCTGAGGTTGTCCACCGACTTAATTTACTGGAAAAATCCAGAATTGAAGCAAGTGAAACATATAGCGAAGGCTCAACAATATTTTTTTTTATCAACCCAATTGTAAGTAAATGTCTTGGATTAAACAAATGATGCCAATGTGTCCAGCCTCGTTCACGAATAGGTTGATCTGTGTTGTATCCCTTTTCAATGACCATATCGGGAATAAATCCCTTCTCTTGCCACTCCGCAAGATGAGAGCCAACGAAATCAATCACCTTTTGCTCTCGTTTTAGGTCATCTGCTGTAACTGAGCGAAATTGATAGTCAAACTTTTTTGACACCTTAGACTTCTTTTTCATCCATTGCACGCAGTAAAGTCGTTCCTGATAAACATCACCAAGACGTGGGATAAAGTCTGATTTTTCCCACATCCGCAATAGATTTTTATTGTTTTTCCCGTCTTTATAATCGCCACGAATATTATTGACTGATGTTACGCACCCCGATTCCAAAAAGCGTATCATTCTAGGATGGATAAAGAAAAAACAGAGCTCTACACGGACTACCTGATTTGCAACCAAGGCTTGGCGACGGCGACTAGCCTGTCGGCGATGCTGGACGGTGAAG
>CAIYOW010000161.1 GCA_903927955.1 uncultured Methylococcaceae bacterium
AGAAATTGATAATCACCATTCAAACAAACCTCATGGAAAAACCCTTAGCCATATCAATCAAACAGCTTAATAAAAGCTATCGGGAGTCAGACCAGCAACATGTCATTTTCAGTGGCTTGGACATGCAGATTAGCCGTGGTGAGTTCATCGTTTTGTTGGGCCGGAGCGGTTCGGGGAAGTCTACTTTTTTGAACCTAATTAGCGGTATTGATCCGCCCGATAGCGGCAAGATTATCATTAATGGCACCGACATGTCGGCACTGTCCGAACAAGACCGCACCCTGTTCCGCCGTCATCATATTGGCATCGTATTCCAGGCTTACAATTTGATTCCCACCTTGACGGTTGCCGAAAATTTGCTGCTGCCTCTGGAATTAATCAAACGTTTGACCCGCAAGGATCGTGATGATGTCGCCGAGTTACTGGATAGGTTAAAGTTATCGGGGCGTTTGGACAGTTATCCAGACCGCTTATCCGGTGGTGAACAACAACGGGTGGCGATAGCGCGGGCATTAATTCATGATCCCGATGTAATTCTTGCCGATGAACCAACCGGAAACCTGGATTTGGATACCGCAGGACAGGTATTGGAATTGCTGGATATTCTGGTTAAAAAAGCGGGCAAAACGATGATTATGGCGACGCATAGCCAAGAAGTCATTGGTCAGGCGGATCGGGTATATTCGATCAAAAACCAGTCTTTGCAGCGCGAATGAACAGCCTTCTGCAACGCGCCAGCCGCAATTTTTTATGGCAGCATCCTTGGCAACTGGTGCTGGCGATCTTAGGTATTGCCCTTGGTGTGGCTGTTGTCATTGCTATTGATTTGGCAATGGAAAGCTCGCTCAATTCCTTTAATCAAGCCACTAAGGTGTATACCGGAACCGCAACCCATCGCATTATTGCCAGTGATGGGGGTTTGGATGAAAAGCTGTATAGCCAATTAAGGGTAAAGGGGTTTAGTCATTTGTCGCCGCTGGTGACGGGTTATGTAAAACTGGCCCAAGCGGAAGAAGAAAGTTTTAAGTTAGTTGGCATTGATCCCTTCATTGAAAAGACCTTACAGTCGGGTTGGCAGAGCGGGCAAAATGAAAACTTTTCGCCAGACCTGTTCACCCGCTTAATGACGGAGCCAAATACTGCGCTGCTCAGTCAAAAAACCGCACAGCGCTTGCATGTGCCGCTTAATGGTCAGTTATCGCTTGTCACCCGTCAAGGCCAGCAGCCATTAACCGTCATCGGTTTTTTGCCAGATACCAATGCCGTTTCAGAACAGGTCTTGGCTAAGCTGATAATTACCGACATTGCAACTGCACAAGAGGTGCTGGGCTTATTTGGCAAACTGAGTTCTATCGAAATACTGCTGGCAAACGATGCTTCCAAAACGGAAGCGGCTATACAGTCGCTATTGCCAGGCAATGCCCTATTGCTTTCTTTAGAAAGCCAAGAGCAATCCCTGCGCGAAATGACGAGGGCATTTTCCATCAACCTTAAAGCCTTGGGCTTGCTGTCATTGTTGGTAGGCATGTTTTTAATTTACAACACGATGACTTTTCTAGTCATGCAGCGACGGCGTTTAATCGGTAGCCTACGTTTATTGGGCGTAACCCAACAACAGATTTTTACCTTAATACTCAGCGAAGCGTTTTTCTTGGCACTCATCGGTACGTTAATCGGTATCGCCTTGGGCGTAGTGTTGGGACAAGGCTTGTTACAGTTGATTTCAGGCACGATTAACGCCATTTATTTTCGGATCGATGCGACGGTTTTAACCGTTACCCCTTTCCAGCTTGGCAAGGGAATGCTGTTAGGCATGAGTGTCACTTTTTTTGCCGTCATACCGCCTGCCTTCGAAGCGACACGCTTGTCACCTGTCAAGGTGATGGCAAGATCGCAGTTGGAATCGGGTAGCCGCCGCTTAATAAAACGGGTGGGATTCATCAGTGGCATTTTGATAACCAGCGGTTTGGCGACGGCCTTTTTCTCTGGAAACAGCATTAATTTCGGCTTAGCCAGCATTTTCCTGATTTTGTTTGGCTTTGGTTTGCTGACCCCGGTACTGACTTTGTGGTTGATGAAACTCATTGAACGCGTATTCGGACGTTTTCTGGGCGTGTTGGGACGCTTGCCTGTGCGCATGGTTTCCGCAGAAATCAGCCGGACAGGCATCGCCATAGCAGCATTGATGATTGCGGTGTCAGCGACCATCGGGATGGATTTGATGATTGGTAGTTTTCGCCAAACCGTCGCCCAATGGCTGCATTCCAGCTTACCCGCCGATCTTTATTTAGCATTGCCAGGTGACAAGATGACTGTAGAAAAGCCCTTATCAGATCGGCAACTTAAAGAAAAAATCGCCCAACTTGAGGGCGTAGGGATGGTGAGTACTGCCTTGCAAACTAAGCTTTTAGCCGCTGGTGAACTCACCAAAACAACTGTGTTTGAGCTGGCAGAAAAATCCAAACAAGGGTTTATTTTCAAACATAATATCTGATGTTACGCACCCCGATTCCAAAAAGCGTATCATTCTAGGATGGATAAAGAAAAAACAGAGCTCTACACGGACTACCTGATTTGCAACCAAGGCTTGGCGACGGCGACTAGCCTGTCGGCGATGCTGGAC
>CAIYOW010000162.1 GCA_903927955.1 uncultured Methylococcaceae bacterium
TAGCTCAGCCGGTAGAGCACCGCACTTTTAATGCGATGGTCATGCGTTCGAATCGCATGCGACCCACCATCAAACTCCAAATAAATGAACCAGTTAGGCGTTATGCTTCACTGGTTTTTTTATGCCCGCCATTACACACTTCCGGTTTTTTGACGGTTTTGCGTGTTAACTGGCTTGGCGTATCAGCGTCAGTTCCGGCCTTTTGGCCTCGCATAACAATTCCACGCAGTCAATCAGCCGCTTAATTTCCACCTTGCTGTAATGCGTGGTGATGTTGCCAGAATGATGCCCCAGCAAGTCCTGCCGGTCTTCCAGGCTTATGCCTTCTGCCCTTAGCCTCATGCCAAACGTGTGGCGCAGGTCATGAACCCTGACACCCGTTAGCCCCGACGCTTTGACGGCACTCCGCCATGCCCGGTTATTCAGCCTTGAAAGCTTGTCGCCCTTAAAGTCGAACACATACGCCGAGTTGTTGCCACGCTGGCAGTTTACAATGCTTTGGGCGATGCTGTTAAGCGGCACAATGCGTTCGCAGCCATTTTTGGCGGTTTCCTCAGTGATGATGAAAACGGTTGTGTCCATATCCTGAACCTTGCACTCGTTTTCCCATTTCAGGCTGCATAACTCCTGATCGCGCAAGCCAGTGTTGAGCATGAACAAGCACATGTTGGCCAAGTAAAGCGGCATAGGCTCAAGCAAGCGTTTCTGCTCAAGCCAACTGATTGGCCTGGGCTTTCTTTTCTCGCCCTGCACCTTAACCAGCATAGGTGCGGTATCCAGCCAAGGCCGCCCATTTTCGTCCCTCCACAATTCGGCACACAATTTAAGCACCCGCTTGATAATGGACAGGTCGCGGTTTAATGTGCCAGCCTTTATCCCCGCTTTTTTCCGGGTCTTGATAAACTCATCCAAGACACCGGAGTGGATACGTCTTAGCTCCATATCGCCAATATAAGGCATCACAACCTTAAGGCTAACAATGTCACGGTCAAGCGAGCGTTTGTGGCTGTATTCGTCTATATAACGGGCGGATGCTTCATCAAAGGTGCGCTCGATGCGTTCGCCGTACACTTTTACTTTGCGGGTGTCCTCGATCAGCTTGGCGAGGTAGCGTTCCGCTTGGTCGAGTTCCGCTTCGCCAGTGCTGCATCGAACGAGCTGACCGGCAATGACTTTCTCGACGTGCCAGATGTTGCCTTTTTTTCTGAGGCCGGGGGTTCTTTTTGACATACTGTAATCTCCATTCCCGGCTTTCCGTTCGCCATTTTATATTGATCTGCCCAGGCATCTAAGTCAAGCCTGTCATAGATAACAGCCCGGCCTTCACGCATTTCCGTAACGTAAGGGCGGACCAATTTGTTGAAAGTCGGTTCGCTGACCCCCAAATATTTTGAGGCATCACGTTGTCTAATAAACCGTGGTATTAACATGAGCTTCTGTCCCATCCGATTAAAGGTTGCTGCCAAATTAGAATTTTTTCTGGATTCTGGGCAATCTTAATTTGCAAGCCCATAGTGGTCACGGAACAAACCTTATATTTTTCTAAGGCACGGTTATTACAAGACCTGTCGCGTTATCGGTTTTACAGGGAAAGGCTATAAGTTTAAATGTGTTAGGCGGATTTTGATGTGGTGGGCAGCAAAGGCTGTTGGGCAACTTTAGCTCTGTGGTTTGTGTATGCTAAACAAAGTGAACACACTGCTTAAGGGCAAACGCAAACCGTTGATGCCACTCTGAGGGAGCTGGAACATGAGGATTTTGCCTGTGTTAGGCGGCAATTTTAAATGCTTTCTACCATTGGCTTGCAGGGTAGAAGGCCATCAACCCGGCCCAAGTTAATGATATATGACAGTTAATTAGCGTCAGGGGTAGCCTCTTCCACACTCAAGTAAAGATTGCTTATAAATTGATGGGCATCTTCAACGGTTATGTCCTTTAACAGCCCATAGGTTTCTTTTTGAAGCTCAAGTTTCTTAACCCTGACTTTCAAATGCGCTTCTGCACCTTGTCGGCTGGGATAAAAATAAGATAGGCCGTGCCTGGAAATGGAATACCGGGTCGTCAGGTATTTAAACAGTTCTTCTGGTAACCCATATTTCCATAAGTCTTCAGAGGTTAACTTGTCCGTGGTGGTTATTCTCTTTGCCAAATCAGACAGCATCTTATAGGCGTTAATGGATTTGTTTGTCTCACCCCGAACATTGAGGCTCAGTTTTTTTTGCGTTAAATAATCATGGTAAAGGAGGGCGGCAGAAACTGCGGTAGCAATGGGCATCGTGTGGCTATCGCTGAATCCCTTAAGGTTTTCGGCTGATTGTGTAGGGGGCGGGCTGGTATTGATATACATCCGGCAGACCAATTGGGAACATTCAATCAGATCGTCGGGCAAATCCCTATTTTTTCTGTCTGATGGTTGGCTCTTGAAAATACGTATTAGGGCGGGCAGAATTTCGGATTCCGACTCAATGTCAATCAAGGGTTGGATATCGTTTGGCAAGCCATCACAAACTTCACTATACATGCTGAGGATTGCATCGATGTCGTTCGTCGCACGGTTGAGGGAGGCTAGTTTTATAAGGGTGGTGCGGAGCGTATCGGCAACATGGCCTTTATCCATAATTTCACTAAGGAATTTATGGGCTATTGTGCGTGTTTGTTCTATCGCTTCGTCTAAACCTGCGTCAGGCAATGACCGTTCGTCGTAAAATCCGTCAGTGTTTTGGTGCAGCATACTAAACAGATTTTGAATGGCTTTATCGAGCAAGACAATCAATCCGTCAAAGCCGGTGGGATAATGCCCCCGAGGCAAGAGCATCGGGTAACGCTCCTTCTCTTGTGCGGTCATCCCTTGGGTAAGCCGGAAATAGAAACACCAAACTATCGCATCATGTAATTTTTTTGATTCGTTACGGGAAAAAAAAGAGGGATTGTCGGACAGCGAGGGCTTGGTGGTGGTTCTTATAGGTAAAGTGACGAACAAATTAAACCAGCCTCTTTTTACCCTTGATAATACCGCAAAATGTGTTAATACCTTGTAATACTCCGATTTATTTAATCCGATAAGATGCTGTGCAAGGGATGAGCCTATTATTTTCTCAAGGTTCTTCCGATGAATGCTTGGCTTTTCACCTGTTCCGTAAGTTTCGTCCAGGTAATCTGCCAATGCGGCAAAGGAAAGCAACTTGTCTTCATCAATAGGCTGGTCGCTGGAAGGTTCGAAAGGATTGCCAGGAAAGCTGTAATCTTTCTTGAGCAGCATTTCCTTGAGCTTATTTTTGTCAAAAAATTGAGTCATGGTTGCTTTACCTAAAATGGGTTATATGGAGTCAAGTCTTTTGCGATTGTAAAGCATACGGATTCAATCGGCCTCCTGCCATAAACCCTGGCAAGCCCACTTCTTAATGCTCTATACCAATACCTACAAGCAAGCATCCTTGTCATAAATTATGCATTGTTTGAATTTTTGGTGTAAATTTTTAGCGCAGTTTCTATTAACCCAGCAACAAAGTCGAGGCGAGCTTGAAGCAATCATTTTAGCCAAGGAATTGGCTGCTGATTATGTCGTTTTAGATGATTTGCTGGCCCGACGTAAAGCACAGCAATTAGGGTTGCAAGTGATTGGCACGGTGGGGCTGTTGCTCTGGATGGAAAAAAAGCAGTTGCTGGATGCGGGGCAAACGTGGGTAAAATTACAGTTATTGACAGGGCGGCATGGCCTGTATTTGTCGCCGCTGCTACAGGAACAAATCAAACAAAAGCTGTTTGGCGGACATTAACCCATCCGTTTGATTTGTCTGCGCGGCAAAACTCCCCAAGCTGTCCATAGAGGGGGTGGTCCGCCCATTGGGTTATTCAAATTTAAGCCCCGCCTTGCGCCAAGCATCCGTTCCGCCATCAAGATTATACAGGTTACGGTAACCTAAATCATGCAGTGATTTTGCCGCTGCGTTTGCCATATTGCCACTTTTGCAGTACAGGTAGATGGGCACGTTTTTGTCTTTTGGAAATTTAGTTTGGTTTTTCTCTATGTCATCGTAAGGGACAAAGATGTCGCCGCCTTTTATATGTTGTTGCTCTGGCGTGTGGACATCGACCAAGAAAATAGCTTCGGTTTCCATAATTTGGTTTAGTTCTGCCGGAGATATCAGCCGCAAATAATCTGGCTTTTGATAGCCACAGCCGTTTATGAGTAATGCAAATGCGATTATGTATGCTAAGCTTTTCATTGTTATGATTTTATTGTTTTTTGGCTGCTAGTATGTCGGCATGATAGCATAAAATCATGTCCCAAAAGTTACCGGTCTCGCTGTTCATTAACAGGCAGGTTGAAAAGTTTTCACCTTTGGCTGTCCAATAATCGGTTTTATACAGAAGTGATGGGGCAACACTAAACCGGAAACACAATTACAATATGTGAAAGAATTGTGAGTTCATATGAGTAGAGAAAAACCGAACACCTATACAGCGGAATTTAGAGGCATCAGCGGTTCAATTAGCGAGTGAAACTAGATAATCGATCACTGGGGTCGCTAAAGAGTTGGGCATGAACGCCAATACGCTCTATAAATGGATTTCGAAATACTGAAAGCCCAAGGCACGAAAAATAGCAATAAAAAAATCCCAATAAACCCTATACAGAGTTAGCTTTGTTCATTTATAAATCATTAAGTTAATGATTATAACAAATGCCATTAAAAAAACAGCTGACAAACCAAACGGCACACCGGCCTGAGCCAGTGTGCCGCCCAGTGAAACGCCTAGATTTTTACCACTTGCAGGCTGAACTTGTTGAAGGCGTTGCCGCTTCGGCTCAAGTCCTTGCCAAGCAGCTCAATGAGCACAAAGTCGTTGATCTTGGCGTTCTGGCGCTGCATCCCTTCGACCAAATAATCGGTCAATATCGCCGACACCAGTTCGCCCGATTCCAGCTCCACGATCACA